>CAYRTW010000257.1:0-7714 GCA_964426935.1 uncultured Rickettsiales bacterium | reverse complement strand
CCCCCCTGCTCGTTCCATGTGTCCAGGGCGCCCGTGAAGGCGGCTTCCACCTCAGAGTCGCTGCCCGCACTGGACGGGAAGTTGGTGACCAGTCGGAATGGGTGACCCATAGGGGAAGCCTCCCACGCCCAACTCGCGCCTTCTAGAGAGTAGAAAACAGCCCCCTCCAGGTGAAGGGCTTCCACCAAGACAGCTTCCCCACCGGGGCGGCGATCCACTCGGAAGGTTCCGTGCTGTCCCACCTGGATCCGGGGGGCATCCTCCACCTGAAGGGTAATGCCCGAGACCGTACCCCCGGGGAACACCACCTCGACAAGGGGAGCCTCTCGTCCCAGGGAGTCAGGAAGGAGCCAGGCGACGGTTTCAATCCCCCCATGCTTTCCAGGTACCCAGAGGCATTCCAGGTCCACGACGGTTCCTTGGAACTCCTTCAGTGAATCCGGCACCGGAGAGAAGGAGGCGGTAGAGATGGCCCAGGCGCTGGTGGATGGAGAACCTCCCCAACCCACGGCCACAAACGCCAGAAAGATGGTGCGCTTCATTCGCTCCTCAACAGCTCATTACGAGACCCCTCCAGGCTACCACGCGGTGAGGGGAACCGCGTCCTTTGCGACCCAAGTGGCGCATTCGCGGGGGCGTGGGAAGGGGTGAAAATTTTTTAGATGGGCCTTTACACCCCTCACGAGGAAGAATACCTTCGGATACAAGAGTCCGGGCATTATCATAACGCACGACACCTCGCTTTTGTTTGTCACATGGGCGTGTTGTCGGCACCACGAACCGACCCCATTCCGGTGGGGTTGTCTCGGAGATGCGCCATGACTGGAGTTGCGCGGAACCTGTGGAAGTGGGAAGGGATGGTTGCTGGAGGGGCTGCCGCTCTGATGGTGCTCGTTGGCTGTGAAAACGGAAACGATGTGGAGTACCTGAGCATCGAGCCCTCGTCGGTGGAGAATGACGCCTATGTGGTGGATCTGGGGGAGATTCCCGCTGGGGCACCGTGGATGTACGGGGTGGAGTTCTGGAACATCGCCGAAGAAGCGTGGACCATGGATCTCTCCACCACCGCCGGGGATGAGGCCGCCGTCTCCATTCGCTGCGATCAGGAATACGATTGTGGTTACGTGGGGCCCCTGGCTCATTCCGAGTGGACCTTTGAGATCATTCCAGGGGCACCGGGCAGTCAGGGAGAGGTCCGGGGAATCGTCGCATTGAACGACGCCGATACCGCCGACTTTCTGACCAGCTCGGCCCTGGTGGTGCGGTGGTCGGTTTGCTCCCCGTCCCAAGTGGGCTGCGGCGACAGCGAACTGTAGGCGCGGATCGGTTGGTGAGGTGAGGAGCGCCTCCCTCCAGATTCTCCCGCGCCTGCCGGGTGCGGCGGACGCTGCGGCCATTCATCCACTGCGCTACGCATATTGCGTGATCTTCTTGGTGAACATGCTCTCTCCTTTGCACGCTGTGAGGCGTGTGGGCCTGGGGATCCGTCGGGGTTGCTTGTTGCGGCTTTCGTCTCCCCTGGCTACCCTCCCCGTGGGACCCGTTCTTCTCCCCTCGTTCCCCTGCCTCCCTTTCTTTTGGTGAAATAGCCCATCCACTCGGAAGCTGAACGTGCGTGTTCGCCCCCTCTTCGTCCTCTCCTTCGCCCTGCTGGTGGCTGGAACTGGGCTCATCTCCCTCCTGCTTGCCTACGGGCCCGGTCGCTCCTTCTGTGAAGTGGTGAAGGGAGATACCCTGACCCGTCTGGCCCGAAAGCATGGGGTGACGGTGTCCGACCTTCGGGAGTGGAACGAGGTGGAGGGGGATCGCATTGAAGTCGGGCAGCGTCTGTGGCTCTCGCCGTCTTCCAGCCTTCGGGAGCGCCTTCTTTTCGGGTGGGAGGCACTCTGGCCCCCCGCTGCGGTCGCGGTCTTGCCTCCCCCTGGGCCCTCTCTTCCCACCCCCTCCCGCCGTGTCCGGGGAATCAAGATGCACGCTCCCACGCCCCCGCCCATCCCCCGAGGAGATCCAACTGAGGACCCTCCCATGGGCACGACAACGTCTCTTCCACCGTCACCCCTGGTCATGCCCCCTCCCCAGCCTTGTCGCGAAATCACTTCTGAGGGAGGGGGGGAGATGAGCGTGGAGAGGTCTCCTGGTCTCTCGGAGGAGCAGGTGCAGGGGGCGGTGAACGGGTTCCAGCGGGCGGTCTCCAGGTGTTTTTCAGGTCACTCCCAGGTGCAAGGGAGGTTGACATTGGAGTTCGCTGTGGGGTGCGATGGAAGAGTAAAGACCGTTGAGATTCTTGAAGATACTGTTGGTGATCGCCCCTTTGGCGAGTGCGTGATCGAAGTATACCGGTACGCCCCTTTCCCCAGCCATGGTCGCGATGAGGTGGCGTTTCAATTGCCTCTGATCTTCGAACCGGCGCCACCGTCGCAATAATCCCCCCGAAGGCCGTCCTCCCCAAACCTCACGGTGACGGGGGAGAGCAGAAGAGGGAAGTTCGCCCCGACTCTTCATCCCAGCACCTCGGAGAGGGCCTGATGGACCCCAGAAACCAGTAGAAGATCCATCCCGGGAACTGGGTCAAGGCGGGAGCGGGCGGGTACCAGACAGGCTCGAAATCCGTGGCGGGCTGCTTCTCGAACCCGTTCCCCCAGTCGGTTGATCCCCCTCACTTCTCCGGTCAATCCGACTTCTCCGAGGGCCGCCACATCTCCGGGAACGGCCTTTCCCCTCAAGGAAGAGGCGATGGCCAGAATCACCGCCAGGTCCGCCGCCGTCTCGCTGACCCGGATGCCCCCCGCCACGTTGACGAAGATGTCCCGATCAAACAAGGGGATCCCCTCTTTCTCCATCACCGCCACCAGCATGGCCAGGCGGGTTCCCTCCAGCCCCACCGCAGTTCGCCGGGCCGCGCCGGGGATTCCCCGGGCCACCAGCGCCTGCACTTCCACCAGGAGGGGACGGCTCCCTTCCAGGCAGGCAGCCACCGCCGTTCCCGGCCTCCCTATCGGTCTTTCCGCCAATAAAGCCGCCGAGGGGTCGGGAATCGCTCGCAGTCCCTCTTCCGCCATCTCGAATAGAGCCAGTTCGCCGGTGGGCCCAAAGCGATTTTTGGTCGTCCGCAACAGGCGAAACGTGTTTCGCCCCTCTCCTTCGAAATACACCACGGTGTCGACGATGTGCTCCAAGGCACGAGGCCCTGCCAGCGTTCCCTCCTTGGTGACATGACCGATGGTCATCACCGCCACTCCGGTGGCCTTGGCGTGATACATGAGGCGGTTGGCGACTTCCCGGACCTGGGAGACGCTCCCCGGCGCAGAGGTCAGGTCGGCGGTACACACGGTCTGGACCGAGTCCACCACCAGGAGGGACGGACGAATTTCCTCGCTGGCCTGGATCACCGCCTCCAGAGAAGTCTCTGCCATGAGCAATACGCTGTCTCCGTTCAGCTGCAGGCGAGAGGCTCGACCCTTCACCTGGGGAGCAGATTCCTCTCCCGACGCGTACAGGACACGGTTGTTGTCCCCTCCCAATCCCGAGGCGACTTGAAGAAGAAGGGTAGACTTTCCCACTCCAGGATCGCCACCGATGAGAGTCAGGGAGCCTCGGGTCAACCCTCCACCCAGGATCCGGTCGAACTCGGGCATGCCAGTGGGGATGCGGATGCCGCCGTCATCCTGCACCTGGGCGAGGGGGACGGGCAGTCTTTGTTGCCCTCCCGAGGAACGCACCGAGCGACGTGATTCCCCAGGGGGAGGTTCGGCAACCTCCTCCACCAGGGTGTTCCACTCTGAGCAACCAGGGCAGCGTCCCAGCCAGCGGGAAGAAACCTGGCCGCAGGCGGAGCAGGTAAATGTCGTGCGGGGGCGAGCCATACCGTCCTCCAGTTCTCCTCATGGAGAATCGGGTTCCGCCCAGAGCATGGGCCATGCCAGGAAGGGGGTCTCCCCTAGCTGATTGATTTTACTTGGATTTTTTTACGAAGTTAGAGCGTTTGGTGTCCGATTCCAGGACAGATGTCCGATTTTCGGGCGAACCTCAGACAGGGGACTCCCTGGAAGGTCAGCGCTGTGGAGGGGAAAGGGGAGGAAGCTCCCCCCGTAATGCCGCAAGTTGGACCTGCTTGACCGCTATCATTGCCTGTCCCATGGCGGCGGACACTGACGGAGCTGTGGGATTGCACAGATCTCCAGCGGCATACACAAAGGGGAGCCCCACTCCCTGGTCGGGACCAACCTTCAGGTATCCGGCATCATCCATGGGGATCTGACCCCGAAAAAGTTCGGTTCGAGGCCGAACACCCACCCGGATGAACACTGCCTGGCAGGGAAGATCGGTTTCGCGGGCATCCTGGGTGGAGAGCATCTTGACCCCCTCCACGGCGGTCCGACCATAGATGCCGGCAAGCACGGTCTCCGTGCGGATGTGGATTCGAGGATGGGTCAGGGCCGGTCCCATGAAGTCTGCCCGGGCGCGAAAGGTCTTGCCCCGGTGAACCAGGTAGACCCGAGAACACCATTCTGCCAGGAAAAGGGCGTTCTCGACGGCGCTGTCACCTCCACCCACGACGACGGATGTTCGCCCCGCCGCCTCCTTCCCATCTCGGCTGGCCGACCAACTGACCCCATGACCGGAAAGACGATCCTCTCCGGGAACATTCAGCCGTTGAACTTCCGCTCCGGTGGCCAGAAGCAAGGCGTCGCCTCGCCGGATCTGTCCCCCGGCAAGCTCCACCGAGCGATGGGAGAGGTGGGCCCGGATGATGGGGGTTCCCGTATGAATTTGAGACGTTCCAAGAGAGGCGTGGGCCATGAATCCCTGCGCCAAGGAGGGACCATTGCCATGGGGAAAGCCTGGGTAATCGGGCACCGGAGAGTAGATTCTCCAGAGCTGTCCCCCGGCCCTCTCCTCCCCCTCCAAGACCTCTGCCTCCACGCCCAGACGATCCGCCCAAATGGCCGCCGCCAGACCCGCCGGTCCAGCTCCCAGGATCAGGAGGCGAGTCACCGCCCCCTCCCAGCGTCGACGGAGGGGAATGGAGGGCCCGAGGACCCTGGCCACTTCCGGCAGCGCGCGACAACAGAGAGACTCATCCACATTCCTCAGTCCGGCCAACACCGGGAGCGGTCATCCCCCAAGAGGTCCTCACGACCTGACCCGAGGCGCATCAATTATATAGAAGAGGCGGGCGGGGTCAGGAGCTGCTCCCCTCAGGGGGTTCCCCCCACAGCCTCAATTGATAAGAAAGGGGGCGCCCCCGATAGCCGACGATCCATATGAACACGGGGGTTCCCGCTCCGAAAGTGGCTGAGGTCCTGACCGAAAGGGGAGGAGGTTCCCCTGAGTTCCCTCCTTGGGCCAAAGCAAAAATCTCACGGGTGGGGGGCCAGGAGGTTCCGTCTTTCCCCATCCAGGGGGCGGTGATGACCAGATCCAGGTCGGTCTCCTGATTGTCCCACGACAGCTCGGCCCTCACCCACCCCTCGGCCGGTAGGAAGAAGACATAGCAATCTGAGTCGGAGCGGTCGTAGGTATAGAGTTCTCCCACGGAGAACCAATCAATGCTGCTTTCTATGATCACCAGATCGAGAAGGCGGGGAGAGAGAAGTCCCAGGTCGTAGGCATCCCCTCCCAGCCAGCAGCGATCCCAGGGCGCTTCGAGAGGAACCCCAGCCCCGGCGGACACCGAAACTCCCCGTCCCGGACGAAGCTCTCCAGGAACACTCACCCTGCGGTAGGACCCATCATCCTTCTGGCCCGTGCAATCATCGTCCACGCCATTCCAGCGTTCGTAGGCACCAGGGTGAACGCTGGGATCGTCGTCGTCGCAATCCTCAGGGGGGGCAAACCCATCCCGGTCTCCGTCGGCATTGCACCCGAAGGAGACAAGAAGAAGAAGGAGGGACGGGATTGGAGGGGAGGAGATCCGAGGCACCGGGAGGAGGGGGAAAGACCCGTCTCAGTATCCGTACTCGTCCACGGTCCCATCACAGTCATCGTCAATGCCGTTGCCAGGCTGCTCAATGGTGGCTGGCGAGACGTAGGGGTTGTAGTCGTTGCAGTCGCCTCCCACCTCGGTCACCCCATCCCCGTCGTCATCGTATCCGGAAGTGCGCTCGTCAATGTCGCCGTCGCAGTCGTTGTCCATGCCATCGCCACCTCCGTCCCCTGCACCCCCATCTTCGGCGGCTCCCGGGTAGACAACGGGATCCCCATCGTTGCAATCCCCATCTTCTTCAGAGGTCCCATCGCCATCGTCGTCGTAAGCGGTGGTTCCCTCATCCACCCACCCGTCGCAGTCCTGGTCGACTCCATCTGCCATTTCCACTGAACCGGGGTAGACGGTAGGGTCCCCGTCATCGCAGTCTCCCCCCGTCTCTGCGTAGCCGTCGTGATCATCATCCACGGCATCGGAGCCGTCATCGACGATGCTGTTGCAGTCGTTATCCTTGCCGTCGGCTACTTCCGCCGCGTCGGGATGAACGTCCACGTCGCCATCGTTGCAGTCCCCGGAAGGTCCACCGTCCACGCAAGTGGGGCCCTCACACCAACCATCGCCGTCGTCATCGAAAGCCAGGGTCCCTTCGTCCACATAGGCGTCGCAGTCATTGTCCAGGCCATCTCCCTGATTGGTTCCGGTGCCACCGTCCTCAGGCATTCCCGGATGAACGGAGGCGTTGGCGTCGTCGCAATCCACGTTGCCGGTGTACCCGTCGTTATCCGAGTCGTCGTTGAGGGTGCCCTCATCCACGTCGCCGTCGCAGTCATTGTCTCTCCCATCCGCAGCCTCCTCAGCCCCCGTGAAGGTGGTCTCGTCGCCGTCGTTGCAGTCCCCGTCTAATTCGGTCTGACCATCTCCGTCGTCGTCGAATCCAACGGTTCCTTCATCCACCAACCCGTCGCAGTCGTTGTCGAGTTCGTCGTAGACCTCGGCAGAGCCCGGGTAGATGTCGGCGTCGGAGTCATCGCAATCCCCGCCACACGTCTGATATCCGTCCCCGTCATTGTCCCAGCCGGCGCTGGCGGAACCGTCACAGGAGTTGGCCAGAAGAGCCACATCAATGGGATTGAACGTGGAACCGGAGATGCTCAGGACGCCGACGGCCGGGTCGGTGCTGGCGGCCACGTAGTTGACCTCCAGGTCCACGGTGGAGAAGGGGTCGATGACCCAGGGCAACTCATTCAGGTAGGAGGGGGGGGTGAAGTCAAAGCCGTCGTCCCCGTCGACGTCCACACCATCCACGGTGATAGGGATGGCCGTGGGGTTTTCGATGGTGAGGTCTTGATCTTGGGAGTCCCCCAGGTCCACAGGCCCGAAGTCCACCACCCCTGGATAGACCAGGAGGGTGGCATCAACGGCCTCTCCCCTTAGAGTCACCTCGGTGTCGGTTTGCGTGTCGGCGGACTCGGTGGTCACCACCAGGGTTGCCGTGGCGAACCCGGCCACATTGGGGAGGAAAAGGACGTTGACCGAGGCCGAAGACGCCGCCTCGATGGAGCCAGAGAATCCGGGCTCTTCGATGCTGAACAGGTCTCCGTTGGCTCCCTGGATGACGATGGACAAAACCTCCAGGCTGGCATCCCCGGTGTTGTCCAGGAAGATGGTCTCCGAAGCCTCGGTTCCGGTGGCGATGGCGCCGTAGTCCACCAGGTTGGGGGAGAGCTTGAGGACGCCGACTACGTTGGAGACCTGAACATCGCTGCACCCCGTCGACACCACCAGGGG
>CAYRTW010000256.1:0-7753 GCA_964426935.1 uncultured Rickettsiales bacterium | reverse complement strand
AAAACGGGGGTTTTGGGCCCAAAAAAGTGATTGCGTGTGATTCTCTGAATCGCCATGAGGGGAGCTCCATCGGGCATCACCACCCCCTGACTGGGGGGACCATATCAGGTTTTCGTGGGAGAGGAGGAAGGGTCCTGGGCAGGGCATGGGTAGTGGATGGGAATGGCGTCCCGGTGGAGGGGGTGCTCCCCGTGCCCCTCTGGCTGAACCTCGTCACCCCGGGCACCTCTGTCACTGCTTTGGCCCGGAATCGGAGCGCCTTATCAAATGGATCGGAATGGCCACCCCCAGCATCGCCCCAAAGGTGGCCACCACCGCCGCTCCGGTGGGCAGGTCCAATTTATAAGAAGCGATCATCCCCAGCACGCTCCCCAGGAAACCGACCCCCCATCCTCCCAGGAGACGCGTCGCCGTTCCCTTTACGAACAGGGCCACGATCACGGCGGGAATCACCAGGTAGCTGAACACGATGAGGACCCCGCCGATGGCCACCGAACTGGTGATGACGAAGCCAAAGCTCAGGTAGAACAGGAGGTCCCAGGTGGCGAGCTTCAGCCCCTGGCGTTCCGCTTCATGGGGATTGGAAGAGACCAGGAAAAACTGGCGCCGATAGAGAAAATGCACCGCTCCCACCACCGCGTAGATGGTGGCGGTCTTGGCGATGTGGGGCCAGGTGACCGATAACAGGTCCCCCACCAGGATCTCCCGGATCTCGTCGGCGCCGTGGGGGAGGCGATCGGCGAGAATGACCACCACTGCCGAGGCCACCGCGTAGACGATGCCGATGATGGCCTCCACCGGGACCCGCTCCGAAAGAGCCCGGGCCGAGGTGAACAGGATGGCTCCCACCATGGTGAAGGCCAGAGAAACGAGGTAGGACTGGGCCCCTCCAGGTTCCGCCCCCATCAGCAGGGCGCAGGTGGCTCCCAGGGCGGCGACCTGGGCCAGGGCCAGGTCCACGAAGATGACGCCTCGCGCCAGAACGTGGATTCCCAGGTAGACGTGAATCCCCGTCAACACCAGGCAGGCAATGAGAGCGGGGAGCATGAGGAGAAGGATGGCGGACATGTTTGGGGGTCCTTGGGGATCAAGAGGTAAACAGGCGGACGATGTGATCGAGGAGGTCGAACCAGGTGCGAATGTCCGCCTCAGCGCCGACGGAGGTGGGAACCTGGAGAACCCTGGCTGAAGAGGCGGAAGCGATGGTGCGGGCGCTTCCCACAGAATGGAAAGGCTCCACCAGCACCCATTTCACCCCGGCGGCTTTGGCCTTGGCGCTCAGGTCCAGGGTGTGGGCGGGTGTGGGGGGAATCCCCGGCTTGGGCTCCACAAAGCCAATCAATCGCATCCCGTAGCGGTTGAACAGGTAGTCAAAGGTGGCGTGATAGGCGATGACGCTCGCTCCCCGCAGCGGCGCCATCCGGGAGGCCCATTCCGCCTCCTTGGTGGTGAGGCGCTGCTCGAAGACGGCCAGGTTGTGAGTGTAGTCGGCAGCGTGGGCGGGGTCCAGCAGCTTCAGGCGGGCGGCGATTACCCGGGCGATGCCTCGGCCATTTTCAGGGTCCAGCCAATAATGGGGATTTCCCTGGGAATGCAGATCCCCCCGGGAGCGGTCCATGGAGCCGGTGGGCACTTCGATGGGACGGATTCCGGTGGAGGCGTCCAGGTAGCCTTGGGTTCCCACTTGGATGCGGGGATTCCGGGACCCGGCGAGGAGAGAGGGCAGCCAACCCACCTCCAGATCCATTCCCACTGCGATCACCAGGTCGGCGTTGGCCAGCTTCACCATGAAAGAGGGCTTGGCGTCCAGGAAGTGGGGATCCAGGTCGCCTCGGGCGATGTATTGGAGGGTGACCAGATTCCCCCCGACCTCCTGGGTGAGGGAGGCCAGATCCTGGGTGCTGGTGACCACCCGTACCGCCGCGTGGGCCGGTGAGGAGATCAGGAACAGAGCCAGGGCGATGAGATCGAATAGTGCGAATTTCATTGGATTACTCCCTCAATATGCATGGGCGGGGTGAGCGCCGATGGTGAAATTGACTTGGCAGGCGAGGGAGTCCACCGCATGATGGTCCGGTATCCACTGGTGCTGGTACTGAAGGCGGATGGAGGAGAATTCCGTCGGGGCCACCACCAAGATGGCGGTGGCGGCGATGGATCGTCCTCCCTCAGGAGGCGCGGGAAGTCCCACCCAATCGAAGCGACCTCCCAGCCAGAACCGCCGGCTCAAGGCGTATTCCAGGGTGGAGTAGAGCCCCCCCACCAGGGAGTCTTCCGTCGCCCCCGGCCTCCTCATCACCATGTATTCAGTCTGCCACACCAGGCGATTCCACTGGCGGCGCCCCCTCCCGTGGCTCTTGAGGGTGAGGTCCACTCCGGCGACCCCGCTCTGCCCCTCAAAGGCGTTTTTGCCGGTCAGTCCGGAAACCCCCACCTCCAAGGAGGTCTGATAGGACAGATCAAACAGATTCTTCCACCGGGCGGAGAGGCCAACGCCGGCGGGATCCCCCGAACCCAGCACGATATCGTGGGTGCCCCGGTCCACCCCCACCGTCACTTCCGAATACCAGGGAGAAGGCAGCAGGAAAGCAGCGCTGACAGCCACGTCATTCAGCCCTTCTCCTCCCCAAATCCTCTGTCCGATCAAGGACTTGTCCAGGGTGAGCAGGGCGTGGGTGTGGGCGGGGTTTTCCCTTCCGAAAGGCTCCTTGAGCTTTCCCAGGTGGATGAGGATTCGGGGTATGGCCGTCAGGGTCAGATATCCCTCCTCCAGTTCGATCCCCTCCAATCCCGGCATCGCCAGAATGGCGTTGGCCTTGAAGTAAGGATCCACGCCGGCCTGGATCTGCAACTCCAGTTCCTGGACGTTGAGCCCGGTGCCGAAGGTTTCCCCGGCGCCGGGGAAGGCGGCCTCTCCCGCCTCCCCGCCGACGTGGGGTTCGCCGATCTTCCCGTCGTTCCATTGAACCGAGCCCAGGAACAGCCCGTTGAGGGAGATGCTTGGGTTCATCAGGCTGAGAAAAACCTGGCCGGCGGGCATCGGTGAGGGGGGAGGAGGCGCTGGCTGGGGAGGCAGTTCCGGTGGGGGGGGGTCGGGTGGAGAGGGCTCCGACGGCGGGGGTTCCGGGGATGGAGGAGGCTCAGGGGCTTCTTGAGCCCAGCCCATGACGGGAAAGAGAACTCCCAAAACGGGGGCCCACAAAGGTAAATGGCGCATGATCAAGACTCCCAGGGCGACGCGGAGGCGCGCTCCGGTACGAAGGCGAAAGGGATCCCCGCCCGAGGCGGAGGCTTCCGCTCAGGAACAGGGGAAAAACGGGGGAGGGGAGGTCAGGCGAGGGGAGGGGAGTTCTTGGGAGCCAGAAGCAGGAGGGGCGGTCCGATTTGTCGGGATTCGACGGAGGGAGGGAGAGAAAGGTTCGTCGCCACCGGGGGGACCGAAGGCACCACCAAGGAGGCTTGCCACGGAACGGCTCCCTGGGTCAGGGCGGCGGGGAGGTCGCAGGTCTGGTGAGGGTGAAGGGCTGCCGAAGGGGAGGCACCGGAGGCGGTCGCCCATTCCAAGTGGGTCGCTGTCCCGGGAAGGACAACATCCTCGATGGCTCCCCCATGCTCGGCGCACACCTGGTGGAACACCGAAACCAGATGGTGCTTGGCTTCGAACTGCCCGACCAGGAAGGCCAGCAGGGCAAGGAACACCAACCCGGCCCGAGGAATCGCGGGGAGCCAAGGAGCACGATGGGAGGGCGGACGACGGATCATGCGAAGGCAAGGATAGCACAGGAAAGGCTTCTCAAAGGATCCGGAAAGGTCGCTCCGGCAGCACTCCCCTTCTCGTCTTCCCCCCGAGATCCGGCCCCGGGCCGCCGGCGTATCATCGGCACCATGAGCGTCAAAGAACAACCCGTGCTGGGCAGGGGGGAGGAGCTTGCCTCCCTGGACTCCCTTCTCAACCAGGGAAGCGGGGGACGAGGCGGCGTGGTCCTGTTGCGTGGGGACCCGGGGATCGGCAAGAGCCGTCTCGCTCGGGCGGCCATGGAGATGGCGGAGCAGCGAGGGTTTTTGGTGACCTCGGGCCGAGCCTGGGAGTTTGCCGACGCCCCTCCCGGCTATCCCCTGTGGCCTTGTCTCCTCTCTTTAGGTCTCAAGCCGGGGCCGGCGGGGTTTTCGGTGTGGGAAGAAGTGATGGTCCGCCTCCGTCAGGCCACCACGGAGAGGCCCATCTTGTGGGTCCTGGAGGATCTACACGCCGCCGATGAGCCCACCTTGGAGTTCTTGTGTTTCCTTTCCCAGTCGGCACGGGGGCTCTCCTTTGTGCTGGTCCTGACCGCCCGGGCCCGAGACTCGCGAGTGACCGCTCGGGCCCGTCGATTGATCGACCGTCTTTCCCGCGATGTCCTCACCGTGGACCTGGGACCCCTTTCCGCCCCCATCGTAGGGGAGATCGCCACCGCCGCCGCCCGCCGCCCCCTCTCTGCTGCGGCTGTCTCTCGCCTGGTGGAGAGGGCGGGGGGCAACCCCTTCTTCGCCGTAGAGATGGCCCGCGCCTTCCGCAGCGGGGGTGGAGCCGGTTCTGGACTGCCCATTACCGTGTCCGACCTGCTGGCGGAACAACTGGCGGGGCTCCCCACCTCGACAATGGAGGTTCTTTCGGCAGGGGCGGTGATGGGGCGTTCGTTTACCGCTTCCGGGGTCGGGAGGCTCCTGGAGCGTCTTCCCGCACGGGTGATTGACGAGGTCACCCCCGCCCTGCGCTCGGGATTTGTGGAAGAGGAGGCCCCTGGGAAGCTCCAGTTCACCCACATCCTGACCCATGAGGCGGTCTATCGGATGACCCCCGCCCAGACCCGAGTCCACCTCCATTCCCGAGCTGAGGCCATGCTGTCGTCTCAGGACGACGGCTTCCTCATGGAAAGGGCCCACCACGCCCTGGCCTCCCTCGCCCCCGGGCGGGAAGAATATGCCCTGGCCATCGCTCAAAGAGCCGCTTCGACCGCCAGCGACCAGGGGGCCCATGACCGCGCCTACGCCCTGGCCCGTGGTGCGGCAGCAGTTCGCACCACTCCACCCACCCCCGAGGATCTCCTGACCCTGGCCCGATACGCCCAGAAGGCGGGGCAGCACGGTGACACCCTGGGCTTTTGCCGAGAGATTCGCCTCCATCCCATCGATCCCGAACTTCGGGCCCGGGCCGCCCTGGTGGAGGGGGCTACCCTCCGCCCCGCCGTCGTGGATGATGAACTGGTGACCACCCTGAGTCGCGCCCTGGCTGGCCTGGGAGAAACCGGCAATCCTGGCCTTCGGTGCCGTCTCCGCGCCCGCCTCGCCGCCGCCCTTCAGCCTGCCTTGGACCCCATGGTTCCCATCCAGATGGCCCGAGACGCGGTAGAAGAAGCCCGGCTGTTGGGAGAGTCGGAGGTGACCCTGGAGGTGTTGTTCTTTGCGGGCGCGGCCCTCACCGATCTGGGCCCCATCCATGAACGAATGAAATATGCCGAGGAGTTACGAGACCTTGCATCCAAACTTGGGGATACCGAGAAGATCCTCACCGGAAGCGCTCGCCTGATCCTCGATCTGGCCCTGCAAGGAGAGTTCAGCCTCTTTGACGCCGACCTGGACGCCGCCCTCCATCTCGCCCGCTCCCACGGGCACCCCCGTCTCACCTGGCGTCCCCTGCTTCTCGACTCCATGCGGGCCCTGGCCCGGGGAGACACCGCCTCCTCCGAGCGCTGCCTCGTCGAAGTGGAACAGCTCTCCGTCGGGGTGGACGATCCTGGCCTCAGCGTGTCGTTGATCGCCCACCAGCACCATCGGGCGCGAATGGCCTGGGATGAAAAAGGGATCCGGTCCAGCCTGGACGGCATCCACTCCGCTCTGACCGGGGTTCCCGACGCCGAACGCCTCTTCGCTCTCATTTGCGGGTCGGCGTGGGGATGGATGGGGGACAGGAAGGCGGCAGCCCAGGCCCTCCAGGGAGGATCCCTGGCCGCCCATGTGGTCCACGACCACGATTCGCGGCGGCTGGCCGCCGAAGCCGTAGCGGCGGGAGGATCTGGGGCTCAGGCCCTCTTCCTTCTGTCCCTCCTGGGCCCCGACGAACCTCCCGAGAACGTCTCGGGCCACATTCCCGTGAGCTATGACGGACCCACCTCTCGGCTGCGGGGCCTCCTTCACGCCTCCCTGGAGGAATGGGGAAACGCCGAGAAGGAATTCCGAGTCGCCCTGGATCGGGTTCGCTCCCACCGCTTCCTCCCCTGGGTGGCGGTGATTGCTGGCGAGCTGTCGGGGGTCTTGGACCGTTCCCAACAGGGGGCCGAGGCCGAGGCCCTTCACCGAGAAGCACTTGAGATTGCTCATCATCTGAACCTTCCCGGCCTGATCTCCCTCCTCCACTCCAGGCGGCCGACCCCCTCTTCCCCGGAAGCCAACCGGGAAGAAGTTCCTTTACCCACGGCCTGGGTGCGCCCTCGCCTCACCTGCACTCGGGAGGGAGGGCTGTGGGCGATCCAGGTGGATCAGCGGGTGGTGAGGCAGAAGGACAGTCGGGGCCTCCAACTCCTGGTCCGCCTCCTGGAGAATCCCGAAGCTGAACTTCATGTGCTGGCCCTGGCCAGTGACGAGGGGGGATCCCTTCAGGAATCGGACGCCGGCGAGGCCATCGACGCCCAGGCCGTCCGGGCCTACCGGGAGAGGCTGAGGGAGATTGAGGGGGACCTGGAGGAGGGGGGGCCGGAACGGGATGCCTTGCACCGGGAGAAGGAGTTCTTGACCGGGCAACTGGCGGCAGCGATGGGGCTTCGGGGCCTGAGGCGACAGGGTTCGGTGAGCGAACGGGCGAGGATCAACGTCCAGCGGCGCATCCGGGACGCCATCCGACGCATCGGCGAGGTGGATCCCGCCCTGGGGGCCTACCTGGATCGGGCGGTGGCCACCGGAACCTGGTGCAGTTTTCGTCCCTGACCGTCATTTGGAACAATTGTTCCCCGGGAAGTCACGCCTTCAGATCAGGAGGTGTCCCATGACACAGATCGAACCCCTGGTCCCTTTTTTCATCCTTGGATTCTTCGCCGCAGGTCTTGTTCTGGAGCGCACCCTGGCGGCTCGTCCCCTCCCTTCGGTGAAGGGTTGGAACCTGCGCTCCGGAGTGAGCTTCTTTTCCACCCTTTTTCTGAACGCCGTGGTGCCCATGATGGTGGCGGGAGCCCTTGGGGGTCGAGGCCTGCTCCATCTGGCCGGGTGGGGAACCTTTGGAGGGGCCCTGGTCACTTTTTTGGTGTCGGATTTTGCCAGCTACTGGCTCCACCGCGCCCAGCACCGCAGCCATTGGTTCTGGCGCTGGACCCATCAACTCCATCACAGCGCCGAGAGGGTGGACGTGATGGGGGCGGCCTGGTTTCATCCCTTCGACATTGGAGTTCAGGCGGCGGTGTCCACCCTGGTGGTGGTGGCCTTGGGGGTGACCCCGGACGCTGCGGCCCTGGCGGGGCTCACCGGAGTGTTCCTGGCGGTGTTTCAGCACCTGAATGTCGCCACCCCCACCTGGCTGGGGTATCTGGTACAGAGGCCCGAATCCCATGCCCTTCACCACGAGAGGGGGGTTCACGCCTACAACTACGGCAACCTGGCGGTGTGGGATATTCTCTTCGGAACCTTCCGAAATCCAAAAGAATTCTCGACTTTTGCAGGATTCTACGAGGGATCTTCGGCGAGGGTGGGGGCCATGCTTTTGGGGAGGGACATTGATCTTCCCAGG
>CAYRTW010000255.1:0-7922 GCA_964426935.1 uncultured Rickettsiales bacterium | reverse complement strand
CTTCGGGCAGATTCAGCGCTACATCGCCGATTCCTATGCCATGACCGAAGCCGCCCGCTGCCTCATCTATAATGTGGCTCGGGACGTGGGTCCGGGCCTCCGCAACCGCATCGGCTCGGACGCCGCCAAGCTCTTCGCCGCCCCGGTGGGCAAGCAGGTGGCCGATCACGCCATGCAGGTCCTGGGGGGCTACGGATACTGTCGGGAATATCAGGTGGAGAGATTTCTCAGGGACGCCCGCCTTCTGGAGATCGGGGGAGGGACCCTGGAATCCCACCAGAAAAACCTCACCAAGGACCTGAGTCGAGCCCGTTTCGGCTGATTTTCACGCCGTCTGGAGCGGCATCTTCCCTCCTTCAGCTTCCTTCTCCGCATCCTGGCCGGTCTTTGCCCTTGGACGGCGCCGTTCTCTTGGGATAGACTGCCCCGCTTGCTATCCCCGGGGACAACCCCCGGTCGGAGGGACGATGCGCCTGTCTCCCCTGTTTGTTTCTGCGGCCTTGATCGCCTTCCCCGGGTTGGCCTCGGCGGCTCTGGTTCCCTCTGGAAGCGTCATCGACGACGGAGTGGTGGCCGACATCACTTCAGCGGGACTGGACAGCATCTCCGAAGTCCTCCCCTCCCTGATGGGCAGCCTGTTGGGGGACGCCCTGGTCATCGACGACACCTATGTGGACCTCGGGGAGGTGCTGGGATGCCAGACCGGCTTGAGCCTTCAGGGGGTCAACGTGGAAATGACCATTGATGGCGCCGAGTTGCACACCCAGAGCCCCAACAAGGTGCTCATCGATCTGGACGTGACCATTGCCATGAACAACGCCGCCAACCCCTTCGACGTGAACGTGTCGATGGAGGGCAGCGAGTGGTACGAGGTGTGGTGCTTCATCGACGAGTCCTGCTCGGTCTATGTGGATCCCACCCCCCTTCACGCCACGGCCACGGTGCAGGTGTCGGTGGTGGCGGGGGTGGTGTCGGTGAGCCTGGTGTCCATGACCCAGGATCTGGCCACCTCCATGACCTCCGACGATCTCCACCTGCCCGATTGCGAGCTTCTGGAGAGCATCCTGGACATCGCCTGGAGCTTCCTTATCGACTATGTAACCGGATTCATTGACGATACCCTGGGGAGCACCGTGGAAGAGGCCCTCGCCGGTGCCCTTCCTCCCCTGTCCTTTGAAGGGGAAACCACCCTCCTGGAAACCACCCTCACCTATTCCATGGAGGCCGCCTCTCTCACCACCGGCACCGACACCATCCGGGTGACCATGGATGCGGCGTTTTCGGCTCCCCCCGCCTCCTGTGTGGCTCCCTACGATCCCGGAGGGTCCATCACCACCGGGTCGGGCGCCCTCCCCGGACCCTTCGTGACCCACCCCGAGACCGGGGCCTCCTACGATCTGGGGGTCCTCATCGACGATGACCTGGGGAACAACGCCCTCTACACCCTGTGGCGAGGGGGGGTCCTGTGCTACACCGCCGACCCTGCCGATCTGGGCTTCCCGCTGGGGACCTCGCTGCTTAGCCTGCTCCTCCTCAGCGAAGAGAATCGAGAGGCGTTCATGGGGATCTGGCTGGGGGAGGATCAACCCATCCTCATCCGCACCGTTCCCACCGTTCCCCCCTCCCTGGTGTTCAGCGGGGATCACGCCGCCGAAGTGTATGTCGAGTCCCTGGACCTGGAGTTCATGGCCTTCACCCAGGATCGCTGGGCCCGGGTCATCGCCATGCGGGTGGACCTGACGGCGGGGGTCGACTTCGAGATGCAGGCGGACACCGGGGCCCTGGGGATCGTCCTCGATCTCGACACCGCCCACCTCAACGCCGAGGTGGTCTACAACGAGATGGTCCCCGACCTTTCTTCGGATATGGAGGTCCATTTTGGCGACGCCATGGGCTCCCTGGTCGACGTGGTGTTGGGCTCCTTCATCAGCGAGACCTCGGAGTCGGGTCTGCCCATGATCAGCTTCCCGATTCCTGCCATCTACGGGTTGGGCCTGGCCTCCATCGACTTCGCCCCGGTGGGCAGCGAGGACGACTGGGGAGGAGGATTCGCCCGGATGTCCTACGATCCCGATCTGGCGGCAGAGGGGTGCGGCGGATGCGACGAAGATGGGGGATGCTCCACCGGCTGTGACTCCGGCTGCAATGCCTCGGCCACCCCCGCCCAGAGGGCCCAGGCCATGGCCCTGAACGCCTCCCTCCTCTCCTTCCTGGGAATGGTCATCGCCATCCGCCGCCGCCGCTAGACGGATCGGTCTGAACCCGGTCGGCCCTCAGAAGACCGCCGCCACCCCCATCGTCAGCACCGGTCCCCCTGTCTGCCTCGCCACCGGCCCCAATCCTCCCTGTAACGAAAAGTCCAGCATCCACGGCCCTTTGAGCTTGTAGTTCAGTTCCAAGGCGAAGCCCACGTAGCGGGTGCCATTGCCGATCCCCGACGGGCTCTGGTGGTAGGGAGCGCTGCCGTCTCCCAGGGGATGGTGACCGTTCAGCTTGATTCGTCCCAGCCAGCGTCCGGTCTTGCCCAGGGAGGTTCCCGCTTCCGCCTCCCAGAGGAGAACGGTGTCGAATCCCCCGGTGCGGGCCATGGCCCCGGCTGCACAGGCCAGGTAGAACCGGGGAAATCCCCATCCCAGAGAGGCCACCGCCGACAGGTCCCACACCCCCGACCCGACCCGAAGGGCGCCGATGGCGGGGTTCCCCTCCTCCAGGGAATACACGATCTGCACCGGCTCATCCGAGGCCACCGGGGCCCGGACCCTTCCCTCCAGGGAGGCCACGAAGGACCCCTTCTGAGCCACCCTCACCTTCGCCCCCAGCGCGGGATCCCCCAAAGACGCATGGGAGGAGACCCTGCCGGTGTGGGGATCCTCCAGGAGGAACAGGCGGACTGGCTCGTCGTGGAACACCAGGGCCAGCCCGGGGAGCATCCCCACCTCGGCGTAGGTTCCCAGGAAAAACTCGTGGTAGGCCCCGTAGAAGGTGGGGGAGGCGACCCCCTCTTCCTGTTGCTCGACTCCGGGAAACCACCCGATACCGGGCAGCCACTTGGCCCATATCTTCAGGTAGCCGTGCCCAGGTTCGGGGGTCCAGGGGCCGGCGTGAAGGCCCGGAGTCCATCCCAGGAAAAGGGCCAGCAAGGGGGGAAGGAGGCGCTTCTTCATGGAATGGGAAGGGGTGTGGCTGGAGGCGGCAGGGGAAGCTCATCGGCGGAGAGAGGTGCTGAAACTCCGTTCCATACGGGCTTTCCTGTCTTTGGATCGTATCCTTGCAGGGAGGTACGAGCCCCACCAGGGTGCCCCCTTGGCCTCACCAGGGAGGCACCGAGCACCTCAGGCTGACCGTCTCCGGTCACATCGAAGAGGGCCAGAGAAATCATCGCCTGTCCTTGCAGGGGTCCGGTGCGCTTGAGGGTCAGGCCATATCCCTCGGGGACCAGGGTGCGGAAGCTGCCTCCCTTGAACACCCTCACCCGGGCCAGGACGGTAAATCCAGCATCATCGGCGGTGGGCACCCAGGCCTCCAGGGCACCATCTCCGTCTCCATCCACGATCAGGGGAGAGGGGGCGAAGGCCTGGATTCGGGAGGAGGTCTCTCCCATCAACGAGGAGAAGGTGCGGGAGACGGAGATGGGGCGGGTCATCCACCGAGAATCGGAGCGCCACAGGGTCTGGCGGCCGTGGCGGCGAGTGAGGCGCCCATCCCCCTCCCAGGTGTAGAGGGCGGGGGCTTCTTGTTGAGGGAGGATAAAGAAATCGTCCAGGACAACTCCGTTGGGCAGGGGAAGGGGATCCTGGGGGCGGATTCGGCCTTCTTCATCCACCGTGCAGAGGAGGGCGGGGGCCTGGTAAGCCTCCTCGGAGGCGGGGCGTTGACAGCCCAGACCCGGGGAAGGAGGGCCGGAAGAGGAGGGCAGGAGGGTGATCCGCAGATAGAGGGGAGAGGCGGCAGAAGTGGGCTTCAGGCTGCCATCGGGGGAGGCCCGCAGCAGCACGGACACCACCTGGGGTTGGAGACCGTTCAGGGCCAGTTCATCCCGGCCATCCCCGTTGATATCCCCCGCAGAGACCTGCACCCACTCGGTTCCCAGGCGATGGAAGCTCCGGGTGAGAGAAGGAGGGGAGGTCCCCATGGAAAGCTCCATCAGCCCGGTGGGGAACAGAAGGAACAGGGAATCCCTGCCGTCTCCATCGGGATCCGCGGCCACCATCCCTCGGATCTCCCCCCGAAGGAGAAGAGGCTCGGGCGTTCCCGATCCGGGCAGCAAGGAGGGGGGAGGAGCGCAGGCCAGGAGGAGGGCGCCGAGGGGGAGAAGGGAGGAGGGACGATGCTTCATCATGGTGGTGTCTCGCAGCTCAGGGAATCCAGCACACACTTGGCCAGGTTGAGGGCCTCCCGGTAACCTGATTCCGGCACTCGCATCTGAAACTCCAGGAACCCCTCCCTCAGGGGAATCCACAAGGAATGGATCCAGTGAGGGGGAAGGGAGGGGTCCCATCGGGTCCACAGCCGGGGCTCACCTTCCCCGGGGCAACCGGCAGGAAGAGGCCAGGAGGCGGTGGAGACAAAGGAGGCGGGGTCGTCGGGGGAAGGAAGGGGAGGGAGGTCGGGGCCAGTGATTCCGATCTCCACCTCCAGGCTCCCCCCCGGTCGGGGCAGGGCCAGCACCGTCCTTGTGGGGGATGAGCCAGAGGTGGCGGGCACCCAGGACCACTCCGAAGGAAGGTGGACCGACCAGCCCTGAACCCGATGAACGACACGCAACTTATCACCATCATTGGATATTTCCAGGTCATCAGGGGGAGAGGGCGGAGGGGGACCGGGGTCATAAGCGGGGGAGGAGGAGGAGGGTTCTCGCGGTGGGGGAGAAGAGGCGCACCCTCCCAGGGCACTCAAGAGAAGGCCCAGGAGTACCTTCCTGTCTCCGATTCTCAACGAGGTTTCTTCCCGGTCAGAAGCGTGGCCAGGGTCTCCTCATCGGCCAGCATCTCCATCGTCAAGGTGTAGAGGTTTGCCGTGCCCTCTTCTCCCCTCTTCGCAGGCTGCTCCCAGCGTCCCCCGGAACGAAATGCCCTCTGAATGCCGTGGTGCATCCTGCTCTCCAGGACTCGGGTGAGCAGGGCTTCCATCTGGTTCCCGGGAGTGGCCGGGGAAGGGGGGTGGGTTCGCCGCAGGGAGCGATGGGTCTCCAGGGCCCGATGCAGGGCATCGATTCCCGTGCCTTCCGCCGCCGATACCGGTATCACCGGTACCTCCCAGCCTCCCCACACCACCCTGGCTGCGGGGACGCCTTCATGAATCATTTCAAGAAGTTCGGCCACCAGACGGTCCGCTCCCGGCCGGTCCGCCTTGTTGACGATGAACAGGTGACCAATCTCCAGCAGCCCCGCCTTCATGGCCTGGATGGAGTCTCCCGCTCCTGGCACCGCCACCACCGCCACCGTGTCGGCCAGTTCCATCACTTCAAGCTCGGTTTGTCCCACCCCCACCGTCTCCAGGAGGATCCGGGAATACCCCGCTGCCAGGCATAAGGCCACCACCTCGGGCGTTCCCGCCGACAGGCCACCGCCGTGGCCCCGGTTGCTCAGGGAACGAATGAACACCCCCGGGTCGGCGGTGTGATGCTGCATCCGAATCCGATCCCCCAGGACGGCACCGCCGGTGAACGGACTGGAGGGATCCACCAGAAGCACCGCCACCGAATGCCCCTTCTCCCTCTCTTCCTTCACCAGGCGGTCCACCAGGGTGCTCTTTCCGGCGCCAGGGGGTCCGGTGATGCCCAGGACGTGTCCCTTGATGGGACGTTCCGGCAGGGAGGCCACCACTTGAAGCCCCACCTCCGGATCGTCTTCCACCCGGGAGATCAACTGCGCCAGGGCCCGGGGAGAGCCCTTCATCAGGGAGGCCACCAGGGTGGAGAGAGAGGGGAGTTCTCGGGCAGTCATGGGGGCGAAAGGTACACCGAACCGACTCATTCGGCAGGCACCTCGGGTATGCTTTTGGGGTGTCGCCCCTCTACCTCACCTCTCCACCCCCTCTGAGAACGGGCCTTTCCTCCTGGCGTTGCTTGTGGGGGGCGTTTCTGATGACCATCGGGAGTGGGTGCCTCTCTCTGGGGCCTGACTCTTCCCTGAGCTTGGATGGGGATTCGGTGATGTCGGCCACCGCCGTTTCCCGAGCTCGCCTGCCGGTGATTCGTTCCCGGCTGCGAAGGGCTTCCCCCGGGGAGCAGTTTTTTGTGTTGTGGACAGTGCCGGTGGATCGGTATGGGGTGCGATACGAGCACCTGTGGGTGAGGGCCATCGTCTGGGATGAGCAAGGGGTGATGGGCACCCTGGTTTCCTCTCCCCGGGGTGCGGCCGGCCTCCGCACCGGACAGACAGTGGCGGTGCCCCAGGACCGGATCGCCGACTACGCGGTGACCCGGGAAGGCGAGGTGGTGGAGGGGGCGGTGTTCCGGAATGCGGGGGAGAAACAAGAAGATGGGGAGCGGAAACGGTAGAGGAGTCCTGCCCGACTACCGAACGGCCACCGCCTTCTTCAAAGCGTTCATGGTGTTCTGGACCGACTTGCGAACGTTCGCCTGCACCATGGCGTCGGGGAAGGGCAGGTCCACATCGATCTTGATCTGGTACTCCACTTCGGTGCCACTGCCGGCGGCGTCGGGAACCAGGGACCAGGCGGCCTGGTAGTCATTGAAGTCCCCATCGGTCTTGAGCAGTTTCGCCCTCCACCCCGAGGAGGTGGGGCAGCGCATCGCTTCGTACACCAGGGGACGGAAGGCACCCCGAACGGTGGTCACCAACTGATCACAGTCCCCCTTCTTGGCGCTCTGGACCTTCAGCACATCCGGGGAGAGCCGAGTGCTGGTGATGGGGTCCTGAAGCACCTTGCGAACCTTGGCGATGGGATAGGGGAGGGCCATGCGGGCCTTGAAGGTGCCATCGCTCCCCAGGGTGATCTTCACCAATTCCGGGCCCTCCGCCCTGGCCGACGAGGCGTGGGTTCCCATTCCCACCAGAAGGAGGAGGAAGAAGAAGCGGAGAGGTGAAAAGGAGGGGACGAGGTTCATGGCCGGGGTCTCCCAGGGACAGGGGAGGAGTGCAGCGACAATAGAACGTGTTCCATCCCGGTGTCCAGGGAAATGCGAAGTTCTTTACGCAGGAGTGACAATTGAGGTTCGCGAGAGGGACTGCGACCCTCTCCTCCTCCAAGGGGCCTCGGGGAACCTGTCACAATGGGGAAATGCCTCCGCTCACCACCCCTCCCTCCCACATCCTGACGGTCCTCATCGAAACGCCTCGGGGCTCCTTCATCAAGCGAGGGGTGAGAGGCGGGAAGCTGGTTGGGGTGTGGCTCTCCCCCCTTCCCTGCCCCTTTGACTACGGGAGCTGCTCAGGGATTCCCGCCCCCGATGGAGCGGAGAGGGACGCGGTATGGCTGGGAGTCCACCAGAGGGCAGGGGCAACGGTGCGGGGCAAGGTGGCGGCGGTGGTGGAATTTGCCGACCATGGGGTGCAGGACGACAAGTGGGTGGTGACCCAAGATGGGGAGATCACCGCCGTTCAGATCAGGAAAGTAGCGATTTTCTTTGCTTTTTATGCAGCAGTGAAGTGGGCTCTGGGAAAAAAAGGACGCTACTTTGGGGTGAAGCGGGTGAGTCCTACTTCCTGACGCCTCCGCCGTCGGCCCAGCCCAAGGAGGAGGGCCAGGGCGGGGCCGAATCCTCCCACCGAGTCTCCCGGGGAGGTGGCGCATCCATGAGGGCCCAGGTCTCCCTTGGCAGGGCTGGAGTCGTCCTCGGGGGGAAACTGGTCGTCGTCCTCGGAGGGGGTGGAGTCGTCGTCGGCGGGAGGGGTGGAATCGTCGTCGGCGGGAGGAGTGGAGTCGTCGTCGGCGGGAGGGGTGGAGTCGTCGTCGGC
>CAYRTW010000254.1:0-7927 GCA_964426935.1 uncultured Rickettsiales bacterium | reverse complement strand
CGCCCCCTGAAGGAATCGGATCGGCGGTCCCTGCTTTCCATCCTCCTCAAGGATGTGGAGCAGAGCCTGTACCTTCTGGATGTGGCGCAAAAAGGGCCCCTGCAGAACCCACGGCTGGATGGGGATGGGCACTGCTTCTACGGGGTGTTTCGCGATGGACGATTGACCGGAGTGGCCCTGGTTCACGCCGGAGGACGGCTGGTGGTGCCCATGTGCGCCGATCCGGCCGACGCCCTTCATCTGGGAACCGACCTCCCTGCGGCAATCCAGGTGAGGGGTCTGGTGGGAGAGAGAAACGCTTGTGACGCCCTGGAGTCCATGCGCCTTCCCGGGGCCTCCCCACGAGTCCGCACCGTATCTCGCCTGTATTCCCTGACTTCTCGCTCCTTCACCCCCGACGTCCGCCCCTCAGGTCTGAGGTCTGCCCGCCCCGACGATGTTCCCCAGGTGATCCGCTTGGGAGTGGCCATGCACAGGGAGGATCTGGGGATTCCCCCCCTGGGAGGAGACGATGCCGCCTACGCCCGTCACGTCGCCCAGAGGGTGGAGCAGGGGCGGGTGTGGGTGGTGGAGAAGGAGGGTCAGGTGGTGTTCAAGATGGAGACCGGCTCCCTCCACTCCTTGGGGGTGCAGTTGGAGGGAATCTTCTGCCTGCCCCATCACCGGGGACAGGGGGTGGCCCGTCGCGCCCTTTCCGATCTGTGCCGGGATTTTTTGGCAGACATCCCCCGCATCACCCTGCATGTTCGCGAAGAAAACCTTGCTGCCACAAGGGTTTACACCCGGGTTGGTTTTCTGGCCGGCTCCCCGTTTCGGGTGCTGTTCTTGTAGCACCGGGGAGGGGAGACACCCACCTGGCCCCAGGATATGGCTGGGGTGGTCAAATGGGCCACAGCCCCTGGTCCTGACCTGGAACTGCCAAAGGCGAAGGAGGGTTCAAACTGCGGGGGGCTCCCTTCCTCAAGGGAGTGAGTCATCGCGCCCATGGAGAGGGGTTTTACCGACGAATTTGGGGAACCTCCAGGAAGGGACAACAGGGGCTCAGGAGGGTGCCTCGCCCGCATCGAACCGATCCCGCGCCTCCTGAATGGCGGCCCCGTGGGTCTCAGCCCACTGCACCAGGGCGTGAACCGGATCGAGGAGGGTCCTCCCCAGGTCGGTGAGGCGATAGTCCACCCGAAGGGGACGGGTGAGAGTGACCGAGCGATGCACCAGCCCATCCCTCTCCAGGCTGCGGAGGGTCAGGGTCAACATCCGCTGGGAGATGCCGTCGATGGTTCGCTTGAGTTCACTGAAGCGCAGAGGACCCTGACCGAGGAGGGCCATGGCCAGCAAGCTCCACTTGTCTCCCACCCGGTCGAGAATCTCCCGGGCGATGACACAGCTCCCCGGCGAATGGGGAGCGGATGGGCCAGGAGGAATCATGGAGTGCATGGGCAGATCTCCGCATTTGAAGGGAATCTGGCAACCCTTATATCGAAAATAAACCGTCTTTGACGTGGTTTTCGATTTCTGAATCGGTCACATTCATGTGCCTTCTTGCCGGCTAGATCGTGGTTCCTATTTTATACTTGGTTCTATAAGGGAATCAAAAACTTCTGCCCAACGCCGTTGCCGGCCGTGAAAGAACTCCCATGAGCCCCTCTCCCTCTCCCTCCCATCGCCGCGCCCACATTCTCCTCTGGGTAGGCCAGGGAGTCCTCGCCGCCCTGTTCGGGATGGCAGGCCTGATGAAAGCCACCGCGCCCATCGCCGATCTGACCGCGCAGTTGAAGTGGCCAGGGGACATCCCTCCCGAGCTGGTCCGGTTCGTCGGGACCGCCGAGTTCCTGGGAGCTTTGGGACTGGTACTTCCCTCCGCGCTGCGGATCGCCCCCAAGCTGACTCCCCTGGCCGCCCTGGGCCTTGCCACCATCATGGCCCTGGCGGCGGGCTTCCACACCATGAGGGGAGAAGGCATGGGACCCCTCGCCATCAACCTGGTGCTGGGGAGCGTGGCGGCGGCCATCGCCTGGGGTCGCACCAGGGTGGCTCCGATTGAGGCGCGGGGGTAAAAAAGACGAGTGGAAAAGCCCTGGGAGGGTCCTGGGCCCCACCCCATGAGATCCCTTCATGCGCCCACACGTCTCCGTCTACCTCGCCATCAGCCTCGATCAGTTCATTGCTCGCCCCGACGGGAGTCTGGATTGGCTGGAAAGGGTCCAGGACGCCGGCGAAGACTACGGCTACCCGGCCTTCATGGCGACGGTGGACGCTCTGCTCCTCGGCCGTGCCACCTACGATACGGTTCTGGGATTCGGGGAGTGGCCCTATTCGGGAAAGAGGGTGGGGGTGTTGACCCACCGCCCCTTGACCCCTCGGTTTGGAGAGGAGAGCTTTTCAGGAGCGCTGGCCCCGATCCTCGATGATCTGGGGCGGGAGGGGGTCCGGCGGGTCTACCTGGACGGCGGGGTCCTGGTGCGTCAGGGGCTGGCGGAGGGGGTGGTGGACCATCTCACCCTTTCCATGGTGCCGGTGATCCTGGGCCGGGGGCGCCCCCTTTTCGGATCCCAGGTTCCCGAATCGGATTGGAAATTGGAATCGGTGGAATCCTTTCCCAGCGGTCTGGTGCGGGTCCGGTACCGTCGATAGAAAGTTCGTGGCTGGGGAAAGCGGGAAGGTCTTCAGGAAGGGCCGGATGCGACAGGCGCTTCGGCGGGAGCTTTGGGAAGGACCGTCGCCCCCCCTCATCCCTGCAACCTCACCACTCCCACGCTGCCATCCACGGTGATCCTCTGGCCGTCCATGATCCGGGCGGTCCCATTGGCGGTGCCTACCACGGCGGGGATGCCGTGCTCCCGGGCGACGATGCTGGCGTGGGAGGCAATGCTTCCAGTGTCGGTCACGATGGCCAAGGCCCGGGAGAAGGCCGAGGTCCAGGCGGGGGTGGTGATGGGAGCCACCAGGACCTCGCCGGGATACAGGCGGTCCAGCTCATTCAGCCCGAGGATCACCCGGGCTGGCCCCGACACCCTCCCCGGGCTTCCTGGCATGCCCCGCAGAGCGTCCGGGGCATCGTGCTCCTGATGGTGAAGCAGGGCCTCCACCTGGTCCCAGATGGTCTTGTAGAGACCGGTTCTCTGTCCCACCATGAGGGGAGGACAGAGACGTCTCTGGCGATCCCAGAGCCTCCGTCGGGCAGCCACCGGAGGGGCCACCCCCAGGTCGCCCAGCGCCGCCTCCAATTCGGTCCGAGTCAAGAAGACGATGTCCTCGGCCGATGAGAGGATGTGCCCCTCCACCAGATGGCGCCCCAGGTGGCGGAGAGCCCGCCGCATCACCGGCCAGCCCAGGGTGAAGGCGGTGGTCTGCTCTTGCCTCGTGGCGTGGGCGATCCGCGCCTCCTTCAGCAGGTGGTCGAATCGCCCCTGACGCCGCCGGGGAAGGCTCTGTCGCACCCGATCCTCCACCCCTTGGCGGTGGGCGAGAAGGCGGCTCCGGGTTTCTTCAGAGGGAGGTGGCGGAAGGGGCCCCCGTTCCCCCAACGTGGGGAAGATCCAATCCAGGCCCTCCACATCATGGGGAAAGGGAGAGGCTCCCGCTCCCACGACCAGTTCGTAAACGCTCCATTGCTCCTCGGGGGCATGGGTTTTCAGGAACTCCATCAAGGCCAACTCTGATTTGGCCCCATATCCAGCCACTCCGATGATGGAGGCCAGTTGCACTCCCGCCGCCTCCACCACTCCTCGAAGCAACTCCATCCATTGGGAGGGCTCCAAGGAATCCACCTCTCCCTCCCACCTCCTCACCTGGTCCTGATAGGGAGGCAGCAGGGTCTCTCGCCAGCGGGCCGCTTCCTGGTGAAACCCCAGGGAGGTCGCGGAAACCGCCATCATCTCGTGGTAGTGGGAGAACAGATTTTTCAAGGTGGTGGGCAGGCAGCGCAGCCAGGCCCCCAGGGACAGGTCGTAATTGAGCCCGCCGTAGAAGTACCAGCCATTCACCAGGATATGGAGGGGACGAGGAGGACGGAGGCCAAAGAGCTTTTGGAAGTGGCCGTGGGCGAGTTCCTCCATTTCCGTCACCAGCCAGCTCTCCGTCAGGGGAGTCAGCGGAGCCCCAATCCACTCACCGAGGCGGAAGTTGCGGATGTAGGGCACGGGGGAGTCCACCTCCCAGGACACGGGATCGGGGACCGCCGTCATGGGTCGGGCCTGAAGGAGGTGAAGACCGTCTCCGTCGAGTCCCCACTCCAGATCGGTGGGCTCATCCCCGGAAACCTGTCGAGCCAGTTCCGCCACCCTGAGAGCCTCTCCGGGGGTAAGGAGGGGAAGGGTGACCCGCCGCCGTTCCGTCCGGTCGCCGCGAATCTCCCATTCCTCGGCGTTGGAGGTCCCCGAGACCAGAGACTCCCCCAGGCCGGCAACGGCGCTGATCACCACCACTCCCCTCTCCCCCGTCACCGGATGAACCGTGAAGGCGACACCCGAGACTCGGGCGGGGACCATGCGTTGGATCAGCACGGCCATGGGCTGGGAAGAAATCCCCCTTTCACGCAGGTAGGTGCGGACTCGCTGGGAGCAGGCCGAAGCCAGGCAGGATCTAACTGCAGCGATGACCGAACCCGGGTCCCTCACATCCAGAACCGTCTCATACTGTCCGGCAAAGGAGGCCGACCCCAGATCTTCAGCCATTCCTGAGCTTCGCACCGCCACCGGAGTGCCCAGGGCCAGAAACGCTTGGGCGATGCCCCTCTCCAACTCTTTCCCCAGGGAAGAGGCGCGCACCTGGGCTTCGGTGGGTTCCCCTCCCAGGCCAGCGATGGCGTCGGCCAGGGAGACGGTCGGGATCACGAAGCCGTCGGGAACGGGTTGACCTGCCTGACGAAGGAAGGCCAACCGGGAGGCCTTCCCTCCAGCGTGGGCCCGATCCGTGGACCGGGGATCTCCTAAGGAAAGGATCAGGGGGAGGGTCTCCCCACGCAGAGGAGAGGAGGGGGGCGGATTCATGGGCTCCCCCCAGGTTGGAGGGACGCCCCGTGGGCGAACAGGGAGTCCAGGGCGAAGAGCACCCGATCCGCAGTCTCGGCGCCCGACAGATCCAGATAGCCCCGGAAGGATTCGGCGGTGGCCGACGAGGCGATCACCACCGCCAGATCCAGGATCCAGGTTCGCTGGGGCTCGGGAACGCCGGGAGCGCGGCGGTCGAGGATCCGGGTCATGACGGCTCGCCTTCGGGGGACGGTCACCGCCCGGCTCATCTCAAACAGGGTGTTCAGCCGGGAGGCTCGGGCATGAAACCCCTTGGGATCGTCGAAGCGGGCGTAGAAGGCGTGGATCATCGCCCGTAGCTCTTCCTCGCTCAGATCCTCGGGCACCTCCTGGGCTTGCTGGGCCTCGGCAAAGCAGCAGAAAGCCTCAAAAAGAGCCTGTCGCGTTGGAAAGTGGCGATGAACCGTCGGCACCGACACCCGAGCTTCCCGGGCGATGGCGCTATAGGTGAATTCCTGATTCCCCTGCCCCACCAGCCGGACGATGGCCTCCAGGATCCGCTTCCGAGTGGCTTCCGCCTGCTCGGCCCGGAGGGGGCTGACATAAGTTCGAGGGGCATCTTCGCCGGATTTTTCATCATTCATGATCATAGACTATCATCAATATGAGAATCGATCCATGCTGGAGATCCACATGGAGCGGGCGGGGACGCCCCCCGGGGAGGGCTGGGCTCTTCCCCAAAAGGAGGTCAGATGAAGAAGTGGGCGATCAGGTTGATGAAGGGAATTGGCATCTTGTTGCTGTTGGTAGCAGTTCTCATCGGGGGATACGCCGCCTACATCTCCATGACCTGGAACAAGGATTACAGCGCGGTGGAGAAGCCGGCGCTCACCGCCAGCACCGATCCGGCGATCATCGCCCGGGGCGAGTACCTGGTCCATTCGGTGGCCCACTGCTCGGTCTGCCATGTGCCCTACGAGGTCACTGAGAAGCGCGCTCCCGGCGAGCACCCCATCATGTCAGGAGGGCTTGAATGGGACATGGGCCCCATGGGCACCCTGCGCTCCCCCAACATCACTCCCGATCCCAAGACCGGGATCGGCAGTTGGACCGACGCCGAGCTGGCCCGGGCCATCAAGTGGGGGGTCGGCAGGGACGGAAAGCTTCTGGTGTTCATGAACTTGAGCGTCCCCGCCATGGCCGATGAAGACATCCAGGCGGTCCTTTCCTACCTGCGCTCCACCGCTCCGGTGGAAAAGGAGGATCGCCCCCACGACGTGGGCCTGATGCTCAAGTGGCTGGCCACCCTGGCAGGGCCTGATTTTCGCAAGGCCCTCCTCGATGGGCTGAAATACACCCCCGCTGCCGACTCTCCTTCCCTTGAACGAGGTCAATACCTGGCCAACGGCCCGGGCTTCTGCGTGGCGTGCCATTCCCCCTTCGACATGATGTCCATGAGCATAAACGGTCCCCGTTTTTCGGGAAGTGACCAGGTCGAGCCTGATCGCGAAGACTCCACCATGGTGTACCGCATGCCCAACCTCACCCCCGATCCCAAGACGGGCCACATCGCTTCCTGGACCGAGGAGCAGTTCGTGACCCGATTCCGAGCAGGTCGCGCCCTGAAGACCTCCAAGATGCCCTGGGAGGCCTTTCGGGAGATGAACGAGACCGATCTGCGGAGCCTGTATCGCTATCTGATGTCCCTGCCTCCCACCTCCCATTACATCGGGGCAACCCATCGGAAGGCCGACGAGGATCCCGCCAAGGACCCGGCCAACCCCAACCGAACCTGAGGAGGAGGAGCGGCGGGGACTACCGGGTAGGGCTGGGAGGGTTCACCGGGGCTTCCTGTCCCGAGAGGGGAGGCGAATTCCCTTTTCGCACCGGCTCGACCCCAGTCCAAATGGCGTCATGGACCCGCAGAGCGATGTCTCCGTATCCACGGGCATTGGGATGCCAGCCATCCTTGGAGACCAGCCCAATCCAGGCCTGGTAGCAGCGCCCAAAACAGTCGTTGTCAATGAGGATGGCCCCCGGGCAGGCCTCTACAGCCTGGAGTTGGGCGCGGCGGACGAAAGAAAAGGTCTGGTGATAGGTCAGGACTCCCAGGCGAAAGCCGTGTTGCTGGCCCAATTCGCAGAGCCGGGCATGGTCATGTTCCAGCCAACGCTGAAGGAAGGGGGCACCACCATAGCGGGGAGAGGTCTGGCTCTGGGAATCCCCGCCATCCCCCACGGGAGGGGACCCGGGCAGCCTGCGCCTCAGGCGTACCCACACCTCGTCGGCAATGAGATTTTGCTCGGGGACGTAGGTGTCGGGGTGCCGCCCTTCGACAAACTCGTCCGGCCAGGGGAGCCCGGGGGCATGCCACGCCGCCCAGGCCCGGCCGAGCCCCGAACGAGCGCCGACTCTTTCCAGAACGGAGATGGGGATCGAGTCCGGTTCAAAGTCCGTCCAGAACGATGCATTTCGCAGGCTCCAGCTATTGTTGTTGCCCAGAGCGGTAAGAACCATGCGGGGCCGTACACCCCTGTCCAGGGCTTCTTCCAGCAGGCGGACCGCCTCGGAGGAGTTGGCCCCGGGGACAGCGAGGGTGGTGACCCGCACGCCGCCCATGCCGGGATGGCTGCGAAGCCTCTCTGCCAACTGGTCTGGCCACGAGTACCCGGCCGGTGCGCCGATCCCCGCTGTGTAGCTATCCCCCAGAGCCAGCACCTCTACAGGGCCGGAGCGGGCGGTGTCGGTGATGGTGGCCCGCACCGGAGCCATCAGGGCGTAGCGAATCCCCACCAGGAGCCCTTCAAACAGGACCACCCCCAGCAGAATGGCTCCGAGAAGCCGAAGGAGAAGGGCAAGCACCGGGCCCCAACCGCGACCCCGACCCGCCATGGTGGATTCTGAGGATCCCGCAAAATGCGTAGCGCAGCGGGTGAACGGCCGTAGCGCCGGAGCCG
>CAYRTW010000253.1:0-7940 GCA_964426935.1 uncultured Rickettsiales bacterium | reverse complement strand
GCCAGAACCCTTACCCCACCTTCGCCTCCCAGTTGGGCATTGTCGGCCAGGGCCACTTCGGGAAATCCATCCCCGTCCAGGTCGGCAGCAGCCATTCCCAAGGTCATGGTCCCCTCCCCTCCCAGGTTTTCAGGGGCCTTTCCCCCCGCCGCCCACCCCGGACCCCCTCGATAGAGGCGCGACGACGAACCATCTCCCCCTCCTCTCAACAAATCGGACACTCCATCCCCGTCCACATCATGCAGCAGCACCGCCAGGGTGACCGAGGCATCTTCACTTTCCCAGGAGGGAAGGGAGGGAAGCTCGGGGAAGTGCTGAGGGGAGGCCGCTTCGTTCAGGTACAGGCGGATCGCCTCTCGGGAAGGGGTGTAGGGCTCGCCCGCAGCGACCGCCAGATCTTCGTCACCATCCCCGTCCACATCGCCCCAATCGCAGGCGAAGGAGGAAAATACGTCCGCAGCGATCCACACCGGGGAATCGGAAACCCCGTCCTCCACGGCAAAGACCTTCACCCCACCCGGGTCCCCAAAGCCTTGGGGACCCAAAAGCACACTCACTCCCAGGGCGGACTGGAGAGTTCCCAGAGGGGCCGAGAGGGAGATTTTTCCGTGATAGGCCAGGGACGGGGAGAGCCACTGTGGTGAGGCGCCAAACGAGGGACCCTCTGTCCCCTCCCAGAGGGCCAGCGGCTCTTCACCGATGTCGTTCCCGGCGGAGAGCAGAAGATCGGAGAGGCCATCTCCGTTGACATCCCTGAGGGCTCCACCGGTCCCCGTCCTGCCAGAATCCTCCAAGATCAGGCTGGGTTCCTCTGGGAGCACCCATTCCTCCCCCTGTTCGAGGCCCTCCTCGGCAGGAAGGGAGCAGGCCCCCCACAGAAGGGCCGGGAGAAGGATAAGGCTCCTGCGATCCCTCTCCTCCTGCCCCCTCCTAATGCGCTTCAAGGTCGGTGTCGAAGGCTCCGGAGAGGGCGGCCTGATGGAGGCCATCCAGGCTCTTCAGAATCCCCTCAAACGTCCCGGTTCCGTGGCCCGACGCCTCAGGGGCATCCGTCCAGGAAGCCGTGCCTACCGTGTCGCTGCTGCCACTGGGGTGGAGAAGGGTGGTTCCGAAGGTCTTCTGGAGCCCGGAGTTGATCCCCAGGACCACGATCACCTGCATTCCGTCGTTTTGATTGGAGGTCCAGGCCACATCCCCGGTGAGGTCGGCGGCAGGTCCCTTGATGTCCACCTCCAGATCATCGGCGATGCCCAATCGCAGATCCAACTGTCCGTAACTATTGACCCAAGCGGTCACCACCCCGTCCTTGGTGAGGAGGGTTCCGTCGTCAAACAGGATGGAAAACCCGTTGGTTCCTGAGTACCCAGGGGGCTCCAAGGGCACGGAAGAGGAGTCGTCATCAGCGGGAGTGGTGTCGTCGTCGGAGGTATCGTCATCCTCGCTGGCGCTGTCGTCATCGGAGACGGCTGAGTCGTCATCGTCCCCGCCCCCGTCCTTGCAGCCAGAAAGGGTCACCGCTGCCGCCCCAGTCAAAGTGCTCAGGGCCAAAAGAAGGGACCAGGAAAGGGAGGGAGAGGGAAGGCGCATGGAATCATTACCTCGACGCTCAGTGGAGGGGCCGGTGCGATCCATCTGAACTCTGCTGGGAACATAGCGGCACCCGCGCCGGGCCTCAAGGGCATCTTCATGTCGGGAGCTTCAGGCGACCGGCAATCGCACGATGAATCGGGTGCCCCGCCCGGGGAGGGATCGCACTTCGATTTCCCCTCCGTGAGCCCGAACCACCCGGTCACAGAGGGGCAGACCCAGGCCGGTGCCATGGGATTTGGTGGTGAAAAAAGGAATGAACAGTCTGTTCAGATCCTCTTCGGCGATTCCCGGCCCATCATCGGCGACTATCGCCTCTATCGAATCGGCATCGGGATTGGTCAAGGCCCCTACCCTCCTGACCTCCCACCCCACACCTCCTTCGTCGCCTCCCTGGCTTTCTCCCCCCTGGCCGCTGCCTCGACGAATGGTCACCCGCACCGTCCCCCCTTTTTTCACAGCATCCAAGGCGTTGAACAAAAGATTCAATGCCACCTGTTTCATCTTCTCCAGATCGATGGGAATCGCCGGAATGGCAGCATCGGTCTCCACCACCACATCAACTCCGGGAGGCAGTCCTTGGGTCTGGAGCAGATGGACAGCCCCCCTCCACACCTCCACCAGGGGGGTCAGGGTCGCCTCCACATGCAGGGGGCGGGCGTAGTCCAGGAACTGGCTGACCACCCGATTCAGCCGATTGGTTTCCGCCACGATGATGCCCAGAAACTCGGCGTCCTCGGGGGAGGCCGCCTCTCCCTTCAACAACTGAGCGGCTCCCTTGATGGCCCCCAAGGGATTGCGGATTTCGTGGGCCAGCCCCGCCGCCATCTCTCCGAGGGCCGCCAGGCGATCCCTCTCCTTCATTCGGGCAAACTGACGAGTATTGTCGATGAGCACGGCGGCCTGGGCCACCACACCCAGCAGGGCTTCTACCTCGTCCCGCCGATAGCCACTGCCTGGAACAGCCCGAGAATCCCTCACATTCAACCATCCCAGGACTGAGGATCCCACCACCAAGGGCAAGGAGAGATCAGCGGACATTCCCTCCATGGTGCGAAGGGCCAGTTCCAGACGCCCCTGATCATCACCATAGGTCTGGTTCTTCAGACGGCGAAGGGCGTCCAGAGCGCACCCTCCCCGCCTTTCCCTCAGCATTTCTGCGAAAGGATGGCGGGGGACGGCGGCGAGGGGGGGCGTGGAAAAGTCCCCACAGGAGCCAAGGGGAACGTATCCTCCCATTATGTCGTTCCAGAGGTAGATCGAAGCCAGATCGGCTCGCTGCGAGTCCTGAAGGGTTCCCAGAATCGCCTGGATGAGGGGATCGGTTTCAATCAAACCGGGGAGGCGCCGCTGGAGCCTCTCCACTGCGTGTCGGATCTCAAATCGATCTTTGAAAAAACGCTTTTGGACCTGCCTCTCCACCGCCATGTGAAGAGGCTCATAGAGGATCAGCACCACCACCGAGGCCAGAAAGGTGTTGATCCAGGTGGAGGAGGGCCTCTGGGTGGTGAGAGAATCCGCCCACAAGACCAGAACGCCATCGATGGAGGCCAGGAGGGCCGCCACCGTCAGGAACACCACCATGTTGGCAAGGATCTCTCGAAGATCAAGGAGCCGATAGGCGAAGATCCCCTGTCCCAGGAAGTAGATATAAACCGCCGCCGACAGGGTCCCGATGGGAGGAAAGTAAAGGTCGGGGAGGTGATTCAGGCTGAAGGAGTTCCACACGTTGTAGACGTGGATGGACATCTCGGCCGCGTTGAGGGCGATGACTGCGGTGCTGGCCCATCGCATGTAGCTCAATCGGGCCCTCTCATCGGGATCGGGGATCCCCTTGGTCACCCGCACCAGCACCAGCATTCCTGAGAGCATCCCTCCAAAGATGGCCAGGCCGGTGGTAAAGGCCATGGCGGGAAAAAGCTGGGGTTGAGCCCAGGAAAGGGCGCAGAGCACCCCTTGAAGAGCCGCCAGGGCATACAGCCCACGGATCAGCTTTGTTCCAGGGGGGTTGTAGCGCTTGAGGACCCGGTGATAGACCTGGGCGGAGGCAGGGGCGACCAGCAATCCCCCCATCATCACCCCGTAGTGCCAGATGCCGGGGCGTATGGGATCCTCGTCTTCTGAACCGGTCAGCCCCCGAAAGAAGAGGCACAGAAAGATGAAGGCCACAATGGAGGCCAGGTACGCATACTCCTGGTACAGCCGGTCTCGGCGATTTCGAGCCAGGGCGGAGAGCGCCATGGCGAGACTGACAAGGGCGGTCACCAAGGGAGCGACGGTATGCACCTCCCCAAGGTACGTCCCCTTGACGACGGGGAGCAACCCAGGCTGGAGGGAGGTCGCATGACGGCTTCTCCAGCAGACAGGATGCGTCTCCTTCCCGCCGTTCACCGGATCGTAACCCTGGCGCGTATGCGAAGCGGAGCAGAGAAGCTCCCCCTCCTATCCGATGCGGCGCGAGAAGTAATCGAGGCGCTGCGAGGGAGGCTCAAGAACGATCCCTCCCTGCCCCTTCCTTCGATAGAGGAAATCGCCGATCTGGCCCTGCTCCAGGCCCGAAGGAGAAGGAGAACGGGCCTGGTTTCGGTGATCAACGCAACCGGAGTGGTGATCCACACCAACCTGGGAAGGGCCCCTCTCGCCCCCGAAGCGGCGGCGGCAGTGGCCCAAGTAGCGCAAGGTTACTGCGATCTGGAATTCGATCTGGAGACCGGGACCCGGGGGTCTCGTGGCTCCTCCCTGGAAAGGGCCCTGGCCGAATTGGTGGGAGCGGAAGCCGCCGTGGTGGTCAACAACAACGCCGCTGCGGTCTTCCTGACCCTCAGGGCCCTGGCCCTTGGAAAGGAGGTCAAGGTCTCTCGGGGTGAGTTGATCGAGATTGGAGGCTCGTTCCGGCTGCCGGAGATCTTCGCCGCCTCGGGAGCGATCCTCTCTGAGGTGGGAACGACCAATCGCACCCGCTCCGCCGATTACCAAGGCGGCACGCCAGGAATGCTTCTGAAGGTGCATCGCAGCAACTTTCGGATGGCGGGATTTGTAGCTGAGCCGGGGTTGGGGGAGTTGGTGGAGGTGGCTCGGCGAGCCGGAGTTCCTCTGGTCTTCGATCTGGGGGGAGGCCAGTTGGAGGCTCCTCTTCACCCTCCCCAAGGCTGGGACGAACCCTCGGTCAAGCAGGCAATTGCCGAAGGTGTGGATCTGGTCTGCTTCTCTGGAGACAAGCTTTTCGGTGGGCCCCAGGCAGGAATTGTGGTGGGGAGGCGAGATCTTGTGACGGCCTTGCACAGTGACCCCCTCTACCGCATGGTCCGTCTCGACAAATTGGGCGCCGCCGCTTTGCTGGCGACAGTAGCCCTGCACCAGGAAGGCCGGGGGCTGGAAATCCCCAGTCAATCAGCATGTTTCGCCGATTCCGCCCTTCTTCTGCGTCGTGCCCGCTCCCTCGCCCGCTCCCTCCGTGCCGGCCTCGGCGAGCCTGCTCCCGCCCGCATTGAAGTCGTCCAGGCGGAAGGACGGGTGGGAGGAGGGGCGGCCCCAGAGATCGTCCTACCAGGATTTGCGGTTCGGATGACTCTTCGGGACACCTCGGTCAGCGAATTTCTCACGGCATTGCGGGCGTGTTCGCCACCTGTCATTGGTCGCGCCGATGCTGGCGCAGTGTGGCTGGATCCTCGAACCGTCCTCCCCGGTCAGGAGCCCTTCCTGGTGGCGGGAGTGAGGGATGTCCTGGGGCGGTCACCTGGTGCATCGATCAAGTAAATTCCCCATCCTCAGTGGGGTATCGTCTGCCATGCCGTATTTGGCATTTCTTACCATATGCGGTGCAGGTGAATGCCTGGGAAGAATCGTAGTTTCGCGTCATTTCAGGGGTTGACAGTCCACCTGCTGTGGCGTTGAATGGCGCCGCCGGTGGGGGCGTGGCGCCCTCTCCTGGCTCTCCTCACTTCTCGATTCGTTCCGCTGGAAAGTTCTCGCCGCTGCAGGTTGTCTGGACCGCAGGTTGGGAGCGTCTTGAATGGAGCGACGAGGCAAGGTGCTTCGGGTGCTTACCGGGTTCCCCCACGCTTCCTCTTCCCCAAAGGGGGACCCCCCTGCCTCAAGGCAAATGCGTGGCGCCGTCCCGGTTTGGGCCTTTGTGGCGGCCAAGGGGGGAGTAGGCGTCACCTGTCTGGCCGCCGCCGTTTCGGTGGAAATGGCGCGGCGGGAACTGGATGTGGCGCTGGTAGACTTGGACCCCCGCCAATCGGGAGATCTTTCCTTCCACCTGGGACCCTCAGGTATTGCGGGCATGGGTTCTCGTCCTCGACTCCTTGTCCCTCCCTGTCCCCTGCCGCCCCGTCTGGACTCTCTGGTTCGCCTGGCCCCCACCTCCTCGGCCCTGCTCATGGATCTGGGTTGCCGGCCCGCGCCCCTGTTGGCTTCCCTGATTGCTCGGGTGCCCCACCCCATCCTGGTGATGACCCCTGAGCCCCGCTCTCAGGAGGCGGTTCTGCGTGCCCTTTCCCTGCTGGCCGAGAGGCGCGCAGTTGGGCCCTGTGATCTGGTGCTGAACCAGGTGAGGCGCAGCCAGGACGTGGAGGATGGGCTGGCTCTGGTGGGCGCAGTGGCGGAGAAACTCAAGGTGGACCTGCGGTTGCGGGGAGCCATCGGATACGACCCGAAGCTATGGATTGCCTTGCGGAAAGGCGCTTCGGTAACCACCGGGGCCTGGGGATCCACGTTTGCCGAGGACGTGGCCGACTTTGTGGATCGCCTCCTGGCGGGGAGAACGGTGTTGTCAGGACATCATAAGGGAGGGGGTCCGATGAGGCGGGCGGCGGGCGGCGGCGGAGCCACAACGAGAGTACCGGGGGGAGCACCCGCTTCCTCGGGGGAGAGGACCTGAGCGGTGGTCGACCGCGAGGGGCTGGCAAGGAGGATGGAATGAGATTCGTAACCGAAGGCTACTACCAGGTATTGGACGTTCCCCCTGACGCAGGTGAGGATCAGATCCGTCGCGCCTATCGCCAGTCTCGTCATCAATGGCAGGGGGATTCCACTGCCGTTTCCAGCCTTTATGCACCCGAGGAGGCGGAGGCCATTGCCGCCAAGATCGATGAGGCCTTCCAGATTTTGACCGATGGGGAGCGCCGGCGACGCTATGATCGCTACCTGGAGTGCAGCGACCGGTCCCCCGCCGTTCCTCGTTCCCCCGAAGCGTTCTACGAACAGGCTCGCCCCTCCGGAGATTCCGCTCTGGCTGCGTGGATGGGAAATCCTCTCTCCGGTTCCCGGGAAGATTCATCCGGTTCAGGGGCTGAGGACCTCTCCCCAGCAGGCAATGACCTCCCCCGAGTGGTTCACTTGTTTGGTGGGAGCGCGGACTCCGGGTCCACTGAAGACGCCATGGAATTGGAGGAGGCTGGCGCAGCGGTCCTGGCCGAGGCCGTAGGGGCCGAAGGGGCCAGCCCCTCTCTCTTCGGGGGGAGTGATGTGGGGGGCGAGGATTCCCAGACATCGAGGAGCACCACAGGAGGAAGCCGTCCTTGGAGCCGGGAAATGGCTCGGATGCGGGCCCGATCAGCGGTGGTTTTCGATCCCCTGAACGCCCGGGAGCTGAGTGCTGAGGAACTTCGCGCTGCGGAACAGGAGTTGGGGATCTCCGGTCCATTTTTGAGACGAGTCCGGGAGATGAAGGGGATTGACATCCATTCCATCTCCGAGCGCACCAAGATCAGCGTCCTTTATTTGAAATTCATTGAGGAAGAGAACTTCGGGGACCTCCCAGCGGCAATCTATCTGCGCGGATTCCTTCAGCATCTGGCCCGTCTCCTCGAATTGCCTGAGCAAAAGGTGGTGGAGGGGTACATGGCGGCCCAACAGCGCCGCCACCGGAGCACCTGACCCACCCCTTGTCAGAGCGTCGTGAGGTGGTGGTCCCCTTGGATCAACAAGGGGCCCGGCTGGATCAGTTTCTGACCCTTGTGGTCCCCGAGTCCACCCGATCCCGCCTCCAGAAGCTGGTAAACGACGGGGCTGTTCTGGTCGATGGAACTCCCGGGAAGCGCTCCCAGCGGCTCCGCAGCGGACAGAGGGTGGAGGTTCTCCTTCCTGACGCCGTGCCTCTTGGCCTGGAGGCTCAGGACATTCCTCTCCACTTTCTGTTTCAGGACAGAGACATCGCAGTTCTGGTCAAGCCCGCCGGGCTGGTGGTCCATCCTACCCCGAGCTTTTTGACCGGCACCCTGGTTCACGCCCTTCTCTTCCACCTTCGGGACCTGTCGGGAATTTCAGGAGTGGAGAGGCCGGGGATCGTACATCGCCTGGACAAGGACACCTCGGGGGTGATGGTGGTGGCCAAGTCGCTGGCCGCGGTG
>CAYRTW010000252.1:0-7979 GCA_964426935.1 uncultured Rickettsiales bacterium | reverse complement strand
GGTCTTTCCTGAAGTCGCCCCCTTGTCTTTCCCTTACCCACGGTACCTCTTATGATGCGCCGCCGTGACTGCCTCCTCTCCCTTCGCCATTCGCCTCCATGACGTTCGCCTCAAGCTGGGGGGACGCCCCGTCCTCCAGGGGATTCATCTGGAGGTCCCGGTGGGGGGCTCCCTGGGGGTCATCGGCCCCAATGGCGCCGGGAAGACCACCTTGTATCGGATGATCATGGGGCTGGGGGTGCCTGACAGCGGCACGGTGGAGGTGTTGGGCTATTCCATGCCCGATCCACGGCCTCGCGCGCGCATCGGATACATGCCCCAGGACGAGGCCCTCTATCCCGACCTGACGGTGCTGGAGAACCTGCAATTCTTCGGACAGGTCTTCGGGATGAATGGGGCCCGACGCAAGCAAAGGGTGGAGGAGGTCCTGCACCTCGTGGACCTGACGGAGAGGGTGAATGATCGGGTGAGGGAGCTCTCCGGCGGGATGCGGCGGCGCGCCTCCCTGGCCTGCGCCATCCTCCACGAACCGGACCTGGTGATCCTGGATGAGCCGACGGTGGGGGTGGATCCCGAGCTCCGAGCGGCGTTCTGGGATTACTTCCTGAAGATGAACGCTCAGGGCAAGACCATCATCGTCTCCACCCACCACCTCGACGAAGCCAGCCGCTGCCAGAAGGTCGCCCTGCTTCGGGATGGAGGGGTCCTGGCCTGTGAATCGGCGGCCAGCCTGTTGGAGCGCACCGGAGCCCCCGACATGGAGACCGCCTTCCTTCAACTGGCCAGGAGGCGGCAATGAGCCCCTCTCGAACCCTGGCCCTGGCCAAGAGACTGTTCCTCCAGGTCATGCGGGATCGCCGGGAACTGGTGCTGATCTTCCTGGTACCGGTGATCATCATGCAACTGGTGAGCTGGGTGGTGAGGGATTCCTTGAGTGAGGTGATCCGGGTGGCGGTGGACACCAAGGGAGCCTCGGATTTCTATCGTCCCCAATTGGAGCAGGCCCTTCAGGACGCCAACCCGGGCTCGGATTCGGCGGCTCGCTTTGAGGTGGTCCCCCTCCCTGAAGACGCCTCCACCGCCACCCTGCGGGAGGATTCCCTTCAGGCCATCTTTGAATTTCCTGCGGAGTTTCTCCCCGTCCGAGCCAAGGGGGAGTCGGGGAAGATCCTGGTTCACGCCGAGGGAGGAGATCCCGGGCAGGTGCTCCTCATCACCCAGGGGCTGCAACGTTCCCTGGCCAATGTCCTCTCGGAGATCCCCATCTCCATGCCGGCTGAGTGCCCGGGAAGCTGCGCCGAGGCCATCAACGTCAAGCCTCCTCAAGTGGAGATCCATCATCGCGTGGGAGAATATGCGAGTCATCTCAAGGTGATTGACTACTACCTCCCCGCCATCGTGCCTTACATGGCCTTCTTCTTCGGGTTCATGATGACCGCCTTGAGCTTCTTGAGGGAGCGCACCGGAGGGACCTTGGAGAGGTTGATGGCCTCCCCCCTGACCCGCATCGACCTGGTGTTGGGATATTTCGGTGGGTTCCTGGCCTTCTCCCTGGTGCAGGCGGCGGTGATCGTGGCCTACGCCCTCTTCGTGCTCGATGTGCCCACCGCATCGGGGGTGTTTCCGGTCATCCTCATGCTCACCCTCACCATCCTCACCGCTGAGGGGTTCGGCATCTTCTTCTCCACCTTCGCCAACTCCGAGTTCCAGGTGATGCAGATGCTGCCGGTGTTCGTGTTTCCCCAGCTTTTCCTGTGCGGAATCGTGTGGAAGATCAAGAACCTGCCTGGTTTCTTGATCCCCGTGGCCAAGCTGCTTCCCATGACCTATTCGGCGGAGGCGGCCCGGGAGTTCATGGTGAGGGGGAACCTCGAGGCGGGGTATACCCAGATTGGCTACCTGTCCCTGTTCCTGATTCTGTCCATCGTGTTGTCGGTGTTGGCCATGCGCCAGCGCATCCTCTAGAGGAGGGCCCTGGCCGTGTCCCGAACCCTCGCTGCCATGGCCGCGACCTTCCTTTTGGTTCTGGGCCTGGCCTTGCTGTGGATGTCGAGGAGTCCGTCGGGCACGTCCTCTTCTGGTGTCGAGCTGGCCGATGGGTTCACCGTGGGGTTCCCGGCCGCGACGGGGGAGAGGGTGGGGACCTTCCAGGGGAAGCCCGTCACCACCGGAGAGCTTCAGCAACTTGCCGACATCGTCTCCCAGAATCAGCAGGCGTGGTGGAACGATCCGATCCACAAGGATGAGCTGATCAACCGCTGGGCCCTGGAGCGGTTTTTTGCCGCCGAGGCCCATCGCCGGGGTCTGGACAAGGATCCGAAGATTCAGGCGAAGATGGCCTACGCTGCCCGCTCGGTGTTGGTGGACGCGCTGATGGACCAGGTGCGTCAGGGAGCCATGGAGGAGGCCACCGTGCGTCAGGAGTTTGAGGCCCACCGAGGGGAGTTCGGCTCTCCTCGGGTCCGCATCGACGCCCTGGCCTTCGCGTCTGAGGCCGATGCCCGGGAAGCGCGGCGGCGGCTTGAAGGGGGGGAGCCCTTTTCGGCCCTGGCGGCCAAGGCGGTGGAGGGCCCGGGCAAGGAACAGGGGGGCAGCTTTCCCGAGGGGCCAGCGATAGATCTCCCCGATCCGGTCCAGCATCTCGCCCGCACCCTCACCCCGGGCGCCCTGTCCCCTCCGACGCCTCACCAGGGGCGTTTCTGGGTGGCCCGGCTGATCTCCCGCAGCGGAGAGGCAACCTTTGAGGAAGCCGCCCCGGCGGTGAAGCTCCGTTTAGGGGGAGAGGCCCAGCGTCAATTCGTCAAGTCCACCAAGGAGGGGTTGGATCTCCAGGTGGATGCCGAGGCCTTCCAGCGCTTTCAGGTGAAGTAGCGGTGTCCATCCCACTCGCCCGTTTCGAGGCTGCTCGGGAGCGAGCGTGGAATGCCATTCATCGGGGGGAAATTCGCAGCGCCAAGGTGATGCTCTCCCTGCTCCGGGGCATGAATGGGGATCACCCCGACCTCCTCCGGCTGTCCTGGCGCATCGCCTGGATGGAGAAGGATTTTCCGAGGGCTCGCCGGATCATTGACGAGGGAATGGAAAAGCATGCCTCCCTGGGGGACCTGTGGTACGGCCTGGGGCTGCTTCAGGGTCGGGAGGGTCACCCCAAGGCGGCGGCCCTGTCTTTGCAGAAAGCGGTGGAAAAGACTCCGGAGTTGACCGACGCCTGGTACGAACTGGCGCTGGTGCGAGAGTCCATGGGAGATCAAGCCGGTGCCCGGGCGGCGTTTGTGGAGGTGTGGAAGGGGGATCAGCAGGATGTGAGCCCCCTTCGCACCACGTCTGGGCACTTTGAGGCCCTGGTGAACGAGGCCTTGGACCTTCTGCCCGAGGCGATTCGCAAGGCCATGGTGAACGTGCCGGTGGTGGTCTCGGTGTTGCCCGACGCCTGGATCACCGAAGAACCCCCCTGGGATCCTCGTCTCCTGGGCCTGTTCAGCGGGCCGGATTACCTCCAGGAGCGAAGCGATCAGGGGATGGGGCAGACCCCCATCATCTTCATCTTCCGCAAGAACGTGGAACGGATCTGTCATACCGACGCCCAAATCGTAGAGGAGGTGCGGGTCACCGTGATTCACGAGGTCGGACACTGGCTGGGTCTTTCCGAAGAAGATCTGGAAACCAGGGGGTTGGGCTGACGGCTTGATCCTTCGGCGGTGGGTCCTCTTGGGGTACCATGGGGCCATGACCGTGGCCCTCCATTTCTTCAACGGACCCCTCTCCATCCTGCTCGTCGGCGCTGTCTTGGGGACCTCCACCGGCTTTCTTGCCTGTCAGACTCCCCCCGAAGAAAACCCCCAGGACGACGATGGAGCAGAGGACGACACCACTCCATTTCCCGACGACGATTCCTCCGATCCATGCCAGGAGGGGCCCACGCCAGAGACCCTGTTGAAGGGCAAATCCCCTCTCACCGCTCCATCCCGGGCCTACAGCGATTCAGCGCATTCGCTTTCGGTGGCAACGGCGGTCAAAGGCGATCTTTCCTACCAATGGGAGATCGGTTCGGGGAGCCTGGACGACCCTCATTCCCCTTCACCGGTGTGGACGGTCCCCAACGATTTTTCGGGGAATCACACCTCTGTTTCCCTCTCCGTTACCGTCACCCATCCCTGTGCCCAGGCCAGCGCTCAGGCAGAAATCGCGGTGGTTCGCCGGGACGCCGACCGGGTGCTCATCATCGCCAACGCCGACGTTCCCGAAGGGGTCACCCTGGGGCAGGACTACGCGGCGGCCCGGGGGATTCCTGAATCGCGGGTGGTTTCAGTGACAGCGGGCACGGCTTCTTCCATCACCGTGGACCAGTACCGCAAATCCATCCGGGATCCCGTTCGCAACCATCTGAAATCACAGAGTTTGGAAACCCAGATCACCACCTTTGTCACCGTCTATGGCATGCCCTATCACCTGGAGGGGCTGGAGCCTCCCCCGGGCTACGACATCGCCTGGGGATGGTGGCCGGTGTCTCTTGACAGCATGTTGGGGACGCTATGGATGACCGATTCTCCCCTTTATGCCTACGGACTTCTGGTCAATCCCCTCTATGTCCTCGGGGATTCACCGACCCTCTCCTACCCCGAGCTCCGCCGAGGCGTGGAGGTGGTGGCGGAGAAGGAGTTTCAGTTCATCCCGGTGGCTCGCCTGGACGGCCCCACTCCCGAAGATGCCTGGGCCCTGGTGACCCGGGCCCTGGAGGGGGAGGAACTGGCTCGTCAGGGGCTCCTGGTCGGAAACGCCTGCATCGATCGGCAGTATCCCGACGATCCGGCTACCGATGACTTCGGCTCCTACGAATCGGTGGAGTGGGCGCTGCGGGCCAGTGCCCTCCTGCTGGAAGGGGAGGGGTGGCCCCTGATCCTGGACACCCACGGAGAAGAGTTCGGCACCGACCCCGCTCCTCTCTGCCCCGATGCCCTGTGGTACAGCGGCTGGTACAGCTACAACAACTATCCGAACGCCTTCACCTGGGCTCCGGGCTCCATCGGCATTCACTTCGATTCCTGTTCGGCGTGCAGCATGAAGGAGGGAAGCAATTTTGCCCTCAACGCCGTCCTGAACGGCATCACCGCCACCCTGGGAGCCGTCAACGAACCCTTCGTCTTCGGTCTGCCCGACATGGACCAGGTGTGGTGGAACCTTCTGGGGGGCAACAACCTCTCGGAGTCGGTGTGGCAGTCCACCGCCTACGTGAGGTGGATGACCACGCTCATCGGCGATCCCCTCTACTGCCCCTTCGATCCAGACCGGGAGCCCTGAATGACCGTAAAATCAAGGAGTTGAGGCGTCGGTTGTGACCGGTTCGGAAAGATTTCCCTCCCGATCCTGCAAGGTGGCGTTCCAGTGGTAGAGGGTGGCCGGCACGTATCCCCACGCCTCGTTGTCCACCGGCAGATCGAACTCGAAGGCCCCGTTGGTCTGGTCAGGAAACTCCAGCCCGAACACGAACACGCTCTCCCCGTCGGCCCAGATGCGAACCGTGCCCCCGAGGAGATCTCCTTCGCTGTCCACATAGGCGAAATACGCATGAAGCTGGCCGATGGGGGCATCCTCGATTCCCACCCAGAAGTCGGAGAGGCTGGGGGCTGTTCCCGACGGGGCGGTGTCGTCATCGGCGGTGTCGTCATCGGCGGTGGCGTCATCGTCGCTGGTCGCATCGTCGTCCCCGGAGTCATCGTCCTCCGTGGCGTCGTCATCGGCGATGTCGTCATCGTCGGCGATCTCCCCGGTGACACAAGCCAGAAGACCCGACATCAAGACTCCCCCCAACCAACCCGGATTCTTGCCCGACTGCATGTCCGACACCCTTTCAGCCGCCGCCGCCCCTTCAGTACCGTGGCGGTAGCGAAGATCAACCCGTATACTGCCCCACCGACACCCGGGGTGGCACGCCATGCTCCCAATTCCCACCCGTTTTTTCTCTCGGTTCCCATTCCTGCTGCGCGGGCCCTCCTCGTGGGGAGCGGTGCTTCTGGGTCTGACCCTGGCCCTCCTCCCTTACCTGGCTCGGGCGTCGGGAGGGCCGGACGCCTACGGCTATACCTGGAAGACCTCGGCGGAGTCAGGGGGACCGGTCTACAACTACGAAGAGACGGGCACCTCCTTTCCTTTTGCCGACGTGGACGATGGGCAGATCGGGCTGGACATGCCCATGACCATCAACTTCTATGGAGTCAACTACAGTCAGGTCACCATGCATGCCAACGGCATCATGACCTTTTCCACGGCCAACGACCCCTCCCACACCAACGGCGCCCTCTCCACCCTGGGTTACCCGGCCCTGGCCCTGTACTGGGACGATCTGATCAACCGGGCCAACCCCGGCGGCCTCAATGACCGGGATTTCTGGGCGGGCTGTTTTGGAACCTCCCCCAACCAGTATTGTGCCTTTGAGTGGTGGCTGATCGATCACTACTCGGTCTCGGGGACCTCCTACAACGCCACCTTTGAGATCAAGCTGTTCGAGACCAGCAACATCATTGAATTCCATTACTTTGACGTGACCTTCAATGGTGGAGCCTATGACGGAGCGGCCTCCGCCACCATCGGCATCACCGGCGGCAGCGCCGCAAACACCCTCCAGTATTCCCTCAACTCCGCCTCGGTGACCGGGGGCCTGGCCATCGGCTTCTATCCCCCCGGCTATGGCTGCATCGACGCTGACGGGGATTCCTATGATAACTGCGGCGCCGACTGCAACGACTACAACGGCTACGTCCATCCCGGGGCCACCGAGCTCTGCGATGGCACCGACAACGACTGCGACGGTGGGGTGGATGAAGGCTACGACGCCGACGCCGACGGTTACCTGAGCTGCACCGGGGATTGCAACGACGCCAATGGCTCGGTCCATCCCGGGGCCGCCGAGACCTGTGACTTCATCGATAACGACTGTGATGGTTCCGCCGATGAGGGGACCGATGCCGATGGAGACGGTTATCTTCCTTGTAGCGGAGACTGCAATGACTCGAACCCCACCGTCCGGCCTGATGCCCCCGAGGTGTGCAACGGGGCCGACGATAACTGCAACCTCACCATCGACGAAGGGTTCGATGGGGATGGAGACGCCTACGCCCCCTGCACCGGGGACTGCGACGACGAAGATCCCATCACCTACCCCGGCGCTCCCGAGGTGTGCGACTCCCTGGACAACGACTGTGACAGCGAGGTGGACGAGGGCAGCGACGGAGACGCCGACGGGTATTACATCTGCGGCGACGTGCCTGACTGCGACGACACCCGCCCCGGGGTTTATCCCGGTGCCACCGAGACCTGCAACAACCGGGACGACAACTGCGACGGAGTGGTGGACGACGGATTCGACGCGGACGGAGATGGGGTGACCGCCTGCGGGGGAGATTGTGACGATGGAGATGCCGCCGCCAACCCCTCCGCCCCCGAGGAGTGCGACGGGGCGGACAACGATTGCGACGGGTTTTACGACGAGGGTTTCGATGGTGATTCCGACGGCACCCTGATCTGCGACGGGGACTGCGACGACGAAAATCCCCTGGTGGCCCCCACCGCCACCGAGCTCTGCGACGGGCTGGACAACAACTGCGAGGGCACGGTGGACGAGGGGTTCGACAACGACGGAGACCTGTTCACCGCCTGCGGGGGGGACTGCAACGACTCGGCGGACGTCGTCTACCCCGGAGCCCCGGAGATCTGCGACGGCTTGGACAACGACTGTGACCCGGGGACCTCCGAGCAGGTGGACAACGATGGGGACGGACAGTCGGGGTGCGGCGGGGACTGTGATGACACCGACGCCTCCAGCTACGTGGGGGGCTCGGAGGTCTGCGACGATGTGGACAACGACTGCAATGGCTCCACCGACGAGATTGACGCCGACCTCGATGGAGCCTCTCCTTGTGACGAGGACTGCGACGACGCCGACGCCGCCATCGCCCCGGACGACGAGGAGGAGTGTGACGGCA
>CAYRTW010000251.1:0-7989 GCA_964426935.1 uncultured Rickettsiales bacterium | reverse complement strand
CACCTGGGAAATCCGTGTTCGCGAACAAAACGACAGACAACGCGGAACCCGAGATCGTCGATCCGATTCCCGGGATCGCGCCCGCTCCGACAAGCGCACCGCAAGAGCCTGGGACCGCTGAGCCAAGAACCGCCCCGGACCACCCGGGGGCCCATCGTGTTGCCTTGGTGACAGGGATTGTCGGTAATTTGTCGAGTATTGACATCCATTTTCCACGACGTGTCATTTCTATCCCTCCACCCATCCAGGCACCACTCCCAGACGTTTCCCGCCAGGTCCACCACCCGCCCCTGGTCCCCCTTGGGGAATGCGCCTACCGGGGTGGGTGCCGTAGGTGACCCCTTGAACCCATAGTTCGCTTCGGCTTCGTTTCCCTCCTTTGGATGCGGTTTCCCCCACGGGTAGGGCCCCGGTCCGTCCCCCCGGGCCACTCTCTCCCATTCCGCTTCGGTGGGGAGATCCACCTCCCACCCCTCCGGCACCCGCCATCTCTTCCTGGCTTCTTCGTTGCCGTTGACCCACCGCACAAAGGCCATGGCGGCATACCAGCTCACCCCGGTCACCGGTCGGGTGAGGTGGTGAAGCTGCCTCCCCCAGCCTCCGGGCTCGATGCCATCACCTTCATGCCGCCCCTCTTTCCACCACCTGCGCTCGTGATATCCCTTCTCTACAAAGGGTTGGAAATCTGCCACCGTCACCGGGCGCCAGGCCACTCGGAAGGAGGACAGCTTTACCCGATGGGCCGGGGCCGAGAAGAGTGCCTCCTGATCTTCCCCCATCGTGAAGATTTTCTCTCGCACCTCCACCCAGGGATCTTCCTCCAGCCGGGGGTCTCCCAATCTTGCCAACCCCTCCAAAGCCAGGAGGCGATCCTCCAGGGGCCAACTTGGATCACTCTTCCGGAAGGTGGCAACGATCTCTCCTGGCAACGTTTTACCCAGAGGGTGTTGGGGAAAGTGCTCGTCGTATTCGGTCAGGGCGGCGGCACAGAGACCCAGCACCTTTCCCGGCCTTCCATGGACCGATACCTCCTTCCCACCCCGGACATGCTCGTGCAGACGTTCCAGCCAGGCCCGAGCCCGATCAGGGTTGCGAAGGCCATAGACCCCGGGGAGGAAGCGCAGCACCCCTGTCCACTCGGGGCGATCCACCACCGCTTCTCGGTTCCCATCAAGCAGGAACAGGGAATCAACCTGCTCTTTCACCGATCCCTCCCCCGACTCCCACCGGCTGGCGGCGAGAAACTCCTGGAAACTCCGGTGCCAGGGCTTCACTACCGCCACCTTCACCGTCTTCCCCTTCCTGGTGAGGACCCGGGTCTCGAAGCGAAGGAGCCCGGTGTCGTTGGCCAGGGCATCCAGCGCCTTTTGAGCGATTCCGGTGTCGGCAAACTCCTGGGGACGGACCTGCCGCAGGGCTGCGGCCACCTCTTCGGTGGGAGCTTCCGTCCCTCCTGTCTTTTGGAGGATCTCCGCCACCCTCTCCAGAAGCGGACGACGGACCTCGGGGGAGGGCCCCTGGGAGCGGGTTTCGCAGAGGATGTCCACCATCTCCTTGTAAAGGGCCGCCGGGGAGTCGGGGAGGCGCCCTCTCTTGCCGTACACCAGGAGGGTGCAGGTCAGCAGCAAGGGATTTTCGGTGAGGTTGACCCCGCCATGGCGGGCGGGAATCTCCTGGAGGGCCAGCTCCGCACCCTTCCGGTAGTCCTCATCACAGGCCTGGGTCAGGCACCACCTTCCCACCAGGGCGGTCACCTCCGACGGGCCCAGGGGAGCCACCCTCACCGTTTGCAGGCAGTCTCCAAAGGCCACCTTTCCCAGAAAGGCGGTGGGGCGGGTGGTCAGCACCACTCGACAGCGCCCGCCCTGGTTGGCATACCCCTCCAGGCAGTCGATCACCTTTTGTTGAGGGCCCGCCCCGGGCACCTCGTCCAGTGAATCCACCAGCAAGAGATAACGGCCCGCGCGGATTCCCGCCTTCAAGGATTCCAGGGGCAGAGGGTCACTACTTCCCGCTTTGAGCTCCAAGGCGAGGGCGGTGACCAGGCCGGGCACTCCATCCTCCTTCTCCAGGCAGGTGGCGAGGGCCGAGGCGTCCATGAGCACGGGAATGGGAAGAAGGGGGGAAGTTCCGGTGAGCCGGGGCAGGTCCAAGGCATGCTCTGGAAGGGGCTTGCCCAGGTGGGACAGGGCCAGAACGTAAGCCAGGTGTTGGAGAAGCACGGTCTTTCCCGAGCCCGCCTCTCCTTCGACCACCGCGTGGGCCACCTCTCGTTGGCACAGGACCTTCTCCAGGTGGACGGGAAGGCGTTTTTCTCGTTCCTTCCCGGACCTTTCCAGCGGTGACCGGCCCCGGCCGGGTTGCCCCATCAGGTCCCCTCGGGACACCACCGTCACCTTGCCGTTCTCCTCCTCAAAGCACAGGTCCGTCTCGGCCTTTAGGGGCACATAGAGATCCGCCCGATCCAGGACCTGCCCCTGGGAACGGGATTGGAGGGGGCCATGGCGACCCTTTTTCCAGGTGGGCTCGCGATGGAGGAGGTAGGTTTTCTCCCACGGTTCCAGCACCGGGGCTTCTCCCCTCGGTGACGAGGAGTGGTTCTTCTGCCAGGCCGCCACTGCATCCGCTGCCAGCTCGGCCACTTCTTCGGAGGTGGAGAAGAACGGGGCCTCCTTGGCGCCGGTGCGGAGGGCCCGGGCCTGGCTCCATTCGGCGTCAGGAACGTCGTCTACATCCGGGTTCTTCAGCTTGAATACCTTGGAACTGGAAGCGGCTGCCCGGGTCAGAATCCCGGTTTCCCCGATTTGTCCCCCCACCAGGACCAGGATGAGATCGGCTGCAGGCAAGGGAGATCCGGGTTTCTCAGCGGCCACGGCGTGAACTGAGGTCACCCCGGAAATGCGCCTCACCCGCTCCACCACCGCCTTCTGGGCCTCTCCCAGTTCGGTAGACACGGCGATGATGGCGACGGAGAGGGTGGGGAGGATTGGTGGATCTGGTTCACCTGGGTAGCTGGGTGTCGGCCTGGTGGCAGCCTCGCCGGGAAAGGACGGGGGTTGAGCAGGTCGCCTCTTCCCTTGATCGGCCCGAGCTAGCAGCAAGTCCACAGCCTCTGGTTGAGACTTCCCCACAAGATCGATGTAGGCGATGGGTTTCAAAAGCCCGGTCGTTTGAACGGCTTTGATCCGAACCAGTCGCAAGTTCTGGCTGGCAATCGCGGCATGCAGTTCCATCTCGCAGTATCGGGATTGCAGAAACTCAGGCGACAACAAAACCAGAGTGCTCTTTGCCCGAGTCAGGGCCTGATGCATCTGTCGAATGAAACTGTCCCCGTCATGAAAATCTCCAGCCTGATACAAGCACTTGTAACCATTGGATTCCAGCACCCACACCACCCAATCGGCCCACTCCCGATCCACCTCGGTGTAGCTGACGAAGAAGTCCACCTCCTCCCCTGCCTTCGCCGCCGGAGCAAGGGGGCGGGAACGAGGCAACGGGGATTTCGACGCCTCTCCGCCCTCACCCCTCCTCCATTTCTCCCACTCAGGACGATCCGGATAGTCCTTCCGGGCCACCTCCACCATCGTCTCCTTCCCCCCAGGGCTCTTCCCCGCCTCCTCCAGGATCCCGTCCCACATCTCTTTGGCCGCGCCCATGAACTTGAACCGTTTGGGGTCCATTCCCCCGTCCTTCACCAGCATTCTGGCCTTGGACGGGTCCTCATAGAGCTCCGCCAGAAGCTCTCGCAGCTCCGAATCCGTCATCCCTGATTTGCCTTTGGAATCAACACGATCTGCCACAATTCCCTCCTCCATCGACAAGGCCCCAGGGTTCCCCTCTCACCCCACAAACAACCTCTCCGCCACCTCCACCTGACGCAGAGCGTGGGCATACTCCCGGAACAGGGGGCCTCCCCAGGACTCGGCCACCCTCCTTCCCTCCCCCAAGATCCGGCGCACCCGAGAGGGATCCCCCCGCTGATCGGCGATGGAGGCGCAGCACAGCACCGCCAGGGACTCCTCTCCCGCTGAACCACTCCTGCGAGCGCACACCAGGGCCTCCCGGGCCCGGGCCTCGGCGTGATCCAGCTCCTCATCCACCTCGTCCAGAATGGCCAGGTGGCGCAGGCACTCGGACTGACCGGCCAGATCTCCCATCTCCCGGCGCAGGCTCAAGGCGGTCTCCAGGAAGTTGCGGGCCTGGACTGGAGCCCCATCTAAAAAATAGAACAGGGCCAGGGCCACCCGGCAGGACGCCTCCACCGCCCGGTGACGGACCTCGGCTCGACCGGCCGCCGCTCTAAGCACGGTGTCGTGAAGACGAATGGACTCCCCGAAGTGCTGGAGGCGAAGCAGGGCCTGGGCCAGGGCGCACGCCGCCTCCAGTTTTTCGATCCCCTGGCTGGCCTCGATGGCCGCTCCCATCCACTTTGCCATCACCCCCCACTGGTGCTCCCGGCGCAGCAGGGGGAGGAGGGACAGGGACAAGGCCGCCGCCTCCTTCTCGGACCTTCCCTGCTGCAGATACTCCACCGCCAGGAGGAACCAGCGCAGTTCGCCGGTGACCTTGCCCCGCAGAGCATATCCCCGACCGATGGCCGCTCGGACGGCGGAGATGTTCCCCTGCCAATACGTGGAAGACAGCGGCTCTGAAAGGCCTGGAGCCAAGGAGAAAAGCTCATCGGATTCCACCAGGATCCCCTCCTTCAGGAGTTGAGCGGTGGCGGACCCCAGGTCGGACTCCGAAACCGAGGAGGAAAGGGCGTGGCGGAGGGCCTGCCGATCAAAGGGCTCCCGAAAAGCCACTGCCGCCTGGAGAACCATCCGGGCTGGAGCAGGAAGAGAAGCAGGATCGAAGGCAGAGGAGGAATCGTTCACGATGGGATGGGGAAACCAGTACGTCCTGGAGGCTTCGTTTCCAGCCTATCACAGGGAGGAAGAGGAAAAGAGGCGGCGGCACTCGGCGTCGCGAATCCTCGCCGCTCATCCCCCCAGGATGCGGGCAATCTCCCTCTTCACCAAGTCCGCCAGGGGATCTTCGCCGGAGGTGGCCGAGGTCGGGGAAGGGGCCGCTGAAGAGGGGGAGACGCCGTAGACCGGAGCGCAGGTGGCCTCAGTGCGGACGTGGGGGGCGTCGGACCAGGCGGAGGGAGCGGGGCTCCACCCGGGAGAGGGGCGAAAAGAGGCCGAAGGAGGCATGGAGGAGGAGGCTCCCGAGCGGGAGGCGGGCCCCAACCCCGCCTTGGTCCTTCTCTCCATCAACTCCGCCAGCAGGTCGGTGGGAAGGGGACGAGGCCCCCCCAGGGGGCGGGAGGCGAGGGCGATGCGGGCCAGGTGTTCCACCAGTTCCAACCTCAGAAAAGCCTGTTCCAGACAGGAGCCTATTGCCATGGCTCCGTGGGAGGCGAGGAGAAATGCGTCGTGCTCCGACACCTGTTCTCGCACCGGTTGGGCCCCCTCTTCGCCAAAGGGAAGGGCCAGGCGGGCGGTGGGAATGCGGAGGCCCAGGCTGACCACCGCTTCAGGGATGAACACCTCGGGAATCTCCTCCCCCGCACAGGCAAAGGCGGTGGCAGAGGGAGGATGGGCGTGGACCACCGCCATCACGTCGGGGCGGGATCGATAGCAGGCCAGGTGCAGAGAAAACTCGCTGAAGGGTTTGCGGTTCCCCGTCCTCACCCTCCCCTCCTCGTCCACCGTGATCAGAGAGTCCAAGGTGATGTCCTCCTTGGAAACCGCCGTGGGGGTCAGCAGGAACAACCCGTCTGCGAGGCGCACCGAAAGGTTGCCATCGTGGTTGGCGACCCAGCCTCGCTGGTGCAGAGCCCGGGCGTAACGAACCAGTTCAGCGCTCTTCTGAAGATCCTGCATGGCAGCTCCGGTGATGATGCATCACGTCCCTGACTTGATTTCGGCGAGTGCGGCCTGGGCCCTTGTTGCCGCTTCGGTGCCTGGATGTTCCCGAAGGATCTGCTGGTAGACCGAACGAGCCCGGGAGGAATTTCCCCCTTCTCGCAGGGCGTCCCCCATGGACTCCAGGAGCTGGGACTTCCTCTCCGGATCCTTCTCCCTCCCCAGTTGAGCCTGGTACAAGGCCACCGCCTGATCGGATTTTCCTTCTCCCCTCAGGAGATTTCCCTTGGAAAACACCGCTGTGGAGCGAGCCCCGGGGACTCCCGACAGGCGGGTCTCCAGGGGATTCCAGGCGGCGTTGGCCCCCGCCCGATCCCCCGCCTCCCAGCGAGCGTTGGCCAGGGCATCCCAGGCCTGGATCTGCTGCTCCACCGGCAGTTTCGCAGTGGTCAAGGACTCCAGGAGGCGGAGCTGCCCCGGCTTGTCCCCCCCTTCCCCCATCATCTGGGCCAGGGACACCGAGGCCTGCCAGAAGGCGTCGTCGATGTCCGGCCAGGTGGTTCGCACCTTCTCATAGGCCGCCTTGGCGCGGGCAAGCTCGCCAGCGTCCTTTTCCGTGTCCCCCTCCTCCACCGCCAGCCAGGCCTGCTGGTATCGATCCTGGGCGAGGGGGCGGGCTTCAGCGATGCGGCGACGGGCGGCGGCAAAATCCTTGCGGGCCCTTTCCACCCGGGCGGCACTGAGAAGGGTCTGGGAGCGGGTGCCGGCGTCCAAAGAGGGCAGGGCCAGCACCTTTTCATACAAGGCAAGGGCGGCCCCATCCCCCTGCCCGGCCAGGAGATCGGCAGGGCGCAGCAGGGCTTGCAAGGCCCTCTCCGATCCGGGAGGGGCGATGGCCTGGGCCGCCTGGTACTCCTTCATGGCGGAGGCGTTGTCGCCCCGGGAAGAGGCCAGGTTTCCCAGGGTCAGCCGGGCTGCTGCCACCACATCCCCCTTGCCCTGCCAGCGGGAAAGGCGGGCTTGCAGGAGAGAGGTGGCCAGGGTTCCTGCTCCTGCGTCCTGGAGATCGTCCCCCAGGGTTCCCAGATTGTCCGCCAGAAACTGGAAATCCCCGCAGCCATCGATAAAACGCCCATAGGTCTCCCCCGCCTCTTTCACTCGCCCCGATTGGGCCAGACGGCGAGCCATGTCAAACGGGCCCTGGCAGCGGGCGTCCTGGATCTCCGCCCCGGGAGGAGGAGAAGCGAGAAGAGCGTTGGCCTCCGCCACCTTCCCCAGGGCGGAGAGGGCCGCCACCCTGAGCCTCCACACCTCCCCCACCAACTCCCCGGAGAGTGTCTCCCCCGCCAGAGCGTCATACACCTCGGCGGCCTTGGCCAGCAGCCCTCCCTCGTCCATCTTCCTGGCCTGGGCGAGGCGAGCCGCCTGGATCTCCGGCTGAGACCACAGGTTCTCGCTGCGAGCCTGCTCCAACCAGGAGGCCGCCTCCTTGGGGTGTCCACTGTCCAAGGCCGATTCCACCAGGGAGCGCAGGGCATGGGCCCGGGGTTCAGCTCCAATGGTCTCCGCCAGGACCTCTCCGGCGTCTTGCAGGGCCTGGGACCACCTGCTCGCCGCGGCCTGGCTGTCCACCAGAATGAGCCCAGCCCGCAGTCGATCCCGATCCCCTGCTGGAAAAGAAGCGCGAGTCCCCCGAGCCGCTTCCGCCGCCTCCCCATGACGCCCACCGCTCCTCAACAGATCCATGGCCGCAAACGCCGCCGTGCGCCGGGTCTCGTCGTCCAAGGCCTGTCGCGCCAGCTCCCTCCACCCCTGAAGAGCCTCCTCCACCTTGCCCTGCCTCTCCAGGGACTGAAGGGTGGCCACCTTCAAGGACGTCGCCAGTTCGGGGTGACCCGCATGGCTTTTCACCATGGCGGCCAAAGCGGCAAGAGCCTCCTCATCCCTTCCCGCCCCCTGCAACGCCGACACCCGAGCCTGCTCCACTTGGAGTCTTTCTTCGGGATCGGTGAGTCCTGGCAACAGGCCATCCAGAATCGCCAGGGCCCCGGAAGGATCCCACTGGGCGGAACGAACCCCGGCCACCCCCAGCCCTGCCTGAAGCTTCTGCTGGGGGAATCGAGTCTGCAACTCGGTG
>CAYRTW010000250.1:0-8019 GCA_964426935.1 uncultured Rickettsiales bacterium | reverse complement strand
GATGGAGGGCTCATCCAGGATGTACATCACCCCCGTCAATTCGGAGCCCACCTGGGAAGCCAGGCGAATTCGCTGACTTTCTCCTCCGGAAAGAGTGGGGCCGAGACGATCCAGGGTCAGGTAATCCAATCCCACGTTGATCAAGAAGGAGAGGCGATTGCCGATCTCTTTGACCAGCTCAGAGGCGATGGTGGCCCGGTTCCCGGTAAGGCCCAGATCGTGGACGGCGGAGTGGGCCTCAGCGATGGTCAGATGGGAGATGCGCGCCAGGGACCATGCTCCCACCCTCACTGCTGCCGCCTCGGGGCGAAGCCGGGAGCCCCCACAGGAGCGACAGGGAACCTCCCTCATGAAAGCCCCGTAATATCTACGCATTTCGTCGGAATGGGTCTCCTTGAACCGCCTCTCCAGCATGTTCATGACCCCCTCAAAAGTGACCTTCAGCACCCCCTGGGAGCGAACTCCTACCCAGGTCACTTCAAACTGTTTACCTCCACTCCCGAGCAGAAGAAGGTTTCTGGCGTCCTCAGGGAGGGTGTTCCAGGGGGAGTCCATGTCGATGTGGAAGGTCTTGCACGCCTGGGAGATGGAGCGATAAGACCACCCCGCCCGCCGCTGGAGGGGGCCCTCCCAAGGGACGATGGCCCCCTCGTGGAGGGAACGAGAAGAGTCAGGAACGATGAGGGCCGGGTCGAATTCACTGCGCCTCCCCAGGCCGTTGCAGTCCACGCACATGCCCAACGGGTTGTTGAAGCTGAACAGTTGAGGACTCAACTCCGGGAAGGACACTCCACAGCGGTGGCAGGCCAGGTGTTCGGAAAAGATGCGGTCGTCGCTTTCGGAGGCCGCCAGGATCAGCACCCCCTTGCCGGCCTTCAAGGCGACCTCCACCGACTCTCCCAGGCGGGCCTTCAGATCCGGCTTCATGATCAGGCGATCGACGACGATTTCAATGGAGTGTTTCTTCTTCTTGTCCAGAGCCGGAGGCTCCTCAATGGAGATCACCTCGCCGTCTACTCGGGCCCGGGTAAAACCTTGGCGTAGAGCTTCGGTCATGACCTCTCGGTGCTCCCCCTTTCTGTCGGTGATGACCGGGGCCAGGAGCAGGAAGCGTGTTCCTTCTGGAAGCTGCAGGATGTCCTCGGTGATCTGCTGGGCGGATTGGCGACCTACCGGATTCCCACACAGGTGGCAGAACTGCTCGCCGACCCGGGCAAAGAGAACTCGCAGGTAGTCGGAGATTTCGGTGATGGTGCCAACGGTGGAACGAGGGTTTTTGGACGCCGCCTTCTGTTCGATGGAGATGGTGGGGGCCAAGCCCCGGATGGTCTCGTAGCGGGGTTTTTCCATCTGCCCCAGGAACTGCCGCGCGTACGCGGACAGGGACTCCACGTACCGGCGCTGCCCCTCGGCGTAAAGGGTGTCGAAGGCCAGGGAGGACTTTCCCGAACCGCTGACCCCAGTGAACACCACCAGGCACTTCTTGGGTACCTCCAGGGACACATCCTTGAGGTTGTGCTCCCGAGCACCTTTGATGATGAGGCGATCCAGTTCCATGGGCGACGCGGGGGTTGGGGGTGTGGGAAGGCAGGGCGGATTCTAGGAATCCTGACGGCGAGGGCAATACCATACAATACGAAGAGCAAACATTTTACAGAGCCAGGGCGGGCCCCGGTTGACCCATCGCCATGGAGTGGGTAGAAGTTCGCCTCCTTTGCCGCCCCGGTGGCCCCTCTTCCGGAGTCTCCTTTGCCTGGATTCTTGCAGACGTTGTTTCGTGTGGATGCCGGTCTTGCCGCCATTCCTCGGGCTTCCCGGGTGCGAATTGCCTCCTTGACCGGCAAGGGTGGAACATCCCAGCGATGGGAGGCAGGATCGGACGGCAGCAAAATCGTGGGTCAAACCTTTGAGCCCAAGGGGAAGTCTGACGGCAAGTCTGTGGTGTTGATGGCGGGGCTTCACTGCTCGGGGAAGTTGTTCCAGACGTTTCGCGCCGTCCTTCATGTACAGGAGTTGGTGGCCCGGGGGTGGAGGGTGGTTTGCTTCGACGCCCCAGGAGTTGGTGAATCGGAAGGCGAGAACGATCTCATGGGACCCGCCACCGCAAGGGCGCTTGGGTACGCGGTGGAAAAAGCCGCTGAAGGGGGAAACCTGGTGGGAGTGGTGGCCTTCGGGCTGGGAGCTGCCGGAGCCATCTCTGCCATCGCCCGCAGTCCCACTTGGAGTGGGAAGGTCCATTTTCTGTTCGACATGGACGGTCCCACCGACCGGCGCACCCTGGGGCAGGTGCTGAGCAACAAGGGACTGCCCATCCCCGACATGGACAAAGACGACTACTGGGAGGCCCGGGACCCCTTCTACAACGTGGACGGCATCCCCTGCCCCTATTATCGTCTCCAACCCAATGACGCCGAAGGGGGGCTGGAGTTGGTCAACGCCGCCATTACCGGCAAGGCGGGGTGGGCACGGCTCAACGACAACACACCCAATCAGAAGTGGTTCAATTGGAGACCGGAGGACAACCTGCGACTCTCTCCTGCCGGGTTCGCCAACCGGAATCGCTGGCTTCTGGGGCTGCTGGAGCAGGCGTTTCACACCGACTACGAGGCGGATCGCAAGGCCAGGCCGGTGACCTGAATCGAGTTGGGCGCGAGGTGACAAACTCCCAAGCGCCGCCGCCGGTAGCGAAAAAGTCTCCAGGGGACCTCGGGTGTTTCGGCTGGACCCGTCGGGAAGGCCCAGCCCGGGTTTGATAGAGGGTCAACGAATGCGGATCCGTCCCGGATCTCCAGGGACCACCCTCCCCACCACCTCGGCGGCCAGGGCCCCCCTTCTGCGAAGGTCAGCCGTGAGCAGAGAGGCGGCGGCCTCTTCCACGCAGATGAGCAGTCCTCCCGAGGTCTGAGGGTCCAGGAGGAGGGAGCGTCGAGGGCCGCTCACCGAGGGGCCGATGTCAGTGGTGGCCCCCACGTAGGTCCAGTTCACCTTCTCTCCTCGGGTCAGGAAGCCGCGACGGGCCAGATCCTCGGCATCGGGGAGGAGGGGGAGGGCGGCGCTGTCGAACTCGAAGCACACTCCGGAGGCTCGCGCCATCTGCATGGCATGACCGAGAAGCCCGAAACCGGTGATATCGGTGGCGGCTCGGGCTCGCGGCCACAGGGAAATCATGGCCTCGGCAGCGCTGCGGTTGAGGGTGGCCATGGTGGAGGTGACCTGTCGGATGAGATCCTCTCCCGCCTTGCCCTTCTTTATGGCGGTGGTGATGACTCCGGTGCCCAGAGGTTTGGTCAGCACCAGCACATCCCCCTCCCGGGCTCCAGCATTGGTGAACACTCGCTGGGGGTGGACGGTCCCGGTCACCGACATGCCGTACTTGAGTTCTTTATCGGTGACGGTGTGGCCTCCGCAAATCACCGCCCCTGCTTCATGAACCACCGCATGGCCTCCGCTCAGAATCTGCCCAAGGACCTCGGGCTCCAGGAGTTCATTGGGGAAACAAACGATGTTGAGGCAGGTGAGGGGAACTCCCCCCATGGCGTACACGTCGGAGAGGGAGTTGGCGGCGGCTACCCTCCCGAAGTCATAGGGATCATCCAGAATGGGGGTGAAGAAGTCCACCGTCTGGACCAGGGCCAGCTCGGGGGACACTCGAAACACTCCCGCATCGTCGGCCCAATCGAAGCCAACCAGAAGATCAGGGTGTTGAACGCGGGGAAGCGCCCTCAATGCCGCCCCCAGCTCCGCCGGAGGCATCTTGGAGGCTCACCCCGCGCACTGAACGGTGGCCGTCAGGCCCGTCTTTCTCCAGCGCATGGCGCCTCCAGCGGGGTCAGGGGAAGCGCCGCCCCGGTCAGAAGCTGGCGCATGGGGTGGGACACACTTTCGGTAGGACTCTCGGCAGACTACAGGCGCTCAATGATGGTGGCGATTCCCTGGCCGAAGCCGATGCACATGGTGGTCAGGGCGTAGCGGCCTCCCGTTCTCTCCAATTCCGCCAGGGCGGTGGCGATGAGGCGGGCTCCTGAAGCCCCCAGGGGATGGCCCAGGGCGATGGCCCCACCGTTGATGTTCACCCGAGCGGGGTCCATGCCCAGCTCTTGAATGGTGGCCAGGGGAACCGAGGCGAAGGCCTCGTTGATCTCGATGACGTCCATGTCGGAGATGGACAGTCCTGCCTTCTGGAGAGCCTTGCGGGAGGCGGGGATGGGACCGGTCAGCATGATGGTGGGATCGACCCCGGTGGACACCATGGCCACAATCCGAGCTCGGGGCTTCAAGCCGTGGGTCTTGACCGCCTGCTCCGATGCCACCAGCACCGCAGCGGCGCCGTCGCTGATCTGAGAGGAGGATCCCGCCGAAATCACCCCGTCATCCTTGAAGGCGGCCCTCAGTCCCGCCAGTTTTTCCAGGGTGGTGTCTCTGCGGATTCCCTCGTCCTCGGTGAGGAGGCGAGAGTCGCCGTTGTGGCCGATCTGTACCGGAATGATCTCCCTCTGGAAGCGACGGGCATCCTGGGCTACGGCGGCGCGGCGGTGGCTTTCCAAGGAGAATGCGTCGATGGTGGCACGGCTGAGGCCATATTTTTCAGCCACGATTTCCGCAGAAACACCTTGAGAAACAATGGAGTAGCGCCAGGAAAGCTCGGAAGAGGGGGTCTTGACGTCCCCGTTGTACATCATGTCTGAAGCCATGGCGACCCGGCTCATGGACTCCACTCCGGCGGCCAGGACCAGGTCCTGGGCTCCCGACTTGACCCCCATGGCGGCGAAGTTCATGGCCTGCTGGGATGACCCACACATCCGGTTGACAGAGGTTCCCGGCACCTCCTGGGGAAGACCGGCGATGAGGCCAGCGATGCGGGCAATGTTGATGCCCTGCTCACCGACCTGAGTGACGCAGCCCATCACCACATCATCCACCGCCTGGGGATCCACTCCGGTTTTTTCCATGATGGCCCTCAAGGGGAGGGCGGCCAGGTCATCGGCTCGGATGCCCGACAGGCCCCCGTTCTTGCGGCCGATGGGGGTGCGCAGGGCTTCGATGATGTAGGCCTCGGACATGAAAACCTCCAATGAACTGAAATCGGTCGCCAAAAGTAGACCGAGAATGAATGACTGTTCAATCAGCCGGGAGGATTCTGAGGTCAGCGGGGAGAAAAGACAAGGGGTTCATCGCAACGGCGGTGCGGTGGAGGGAAGGACGGTTCCAGAAGGGGAGGACCTCTTGCGGGGTAGGATTTCCTGCCGGATGGGATAGCCCCAGGCTGCGGGCCAGACGTCCCACCAACTCCTTCGGATTGACCCCCAGCGCCCTCAGCTCCGCCAGGGAAACCGCCCCATGGCGCTTGGCCAGTCTCTGTCCATCGGGCCCCAGCACCAGGGGTACGTGGCCGAAAGTGGGGATGGGGTGACCGAGGGCTCGATAGAGAAGGATCTGTCGTGAGGTGGATCCGAGGAGATCATCCCCGCGCCACACTTCGCCCACCTCCATGGCGGCGTCGTCCACCACTACCGCCAATTGGTAGGCAGGAACTCCGTCGCCTCTCCACACCACAAAGTCTCCCGCTTCCACCGCCGGATCCTCTTGCTGCGCCCCATGAACCAGGTCTTCCCAGGAGATCCTCCCGCCGGGAACCCGCAGGCGCACCGACGTCCCTGGGGGAGTCGAGCCGTCCCACCGGCGAAGGAGGTGATGGCGACATCGTCCCGGATACACCGCCTCACCGCCCCCATGGGGAGCAGAGGCCGCCTCCCGGACATCCTTGCGGGAGCAGGTGCAGGTGAACAGCCATCCCCCCTTGGCCAGAACCTCCATGGCCTGATGATAGAAGTTCATCCTCTGAGACTGGAGGTAGGGGGAAAAAGGACCGGAGAGATCGGGGCCTTCGTCCCAGTCCAATCCCATCCATCGAAGATCTTCAAGGATTCCCATGAGATGCTCCCGCCGACATCGAGATGCATCCAGATCCTCCATCCGCAAGACGAAGGAGCCCCCCCGGGAGCGAGCCGCCCACCACGCACACAAGGCGGTGCGGGCGGAGCCCAGGTGGAGCCTGCCGGTGGGAGAGGGGGCAAAGCGACCGCGAGGAGAGGAGGGAGGGGGCATGGGGAAGGACCGGAGCGGGCGCCGCAACTCGACTGGGGGGACTCGGCCCCAGGGCTCGGCAATGATACCCTCCCCGGTCCATGGTGAACCTCCATCCTCCCCACGATTCTTCCTCTTCAGAATGGGCGATTCGCCTTGAAGGGGTCGGGAAATCATGGCCCGGGCTCCCTTCTCCTTTGCTGAGGGGGGTGGATCTGGAGGTTCCTCCGGGGGGCTTTCTGGCGGTTTCAGGTCCCTCCGGATCGGGGAAAAGCACTCTCCTAGGCATCCTGGCGGGACTTTCCCTCCCGGATGTAGGGGAGGTATGGGTGGCGGGACGGTGTCTGACTGCCCTGGGAGAAGAGGACAGGGCCAACCTTCGGGCCACTCGGATTGGATTGCTGTTTCAAGATTCCCGCCTCCTTCTCAACCTCTCTGCCCTGGACAACGTCGCTCTCCCCCTCCTCCTCAGGGGGGAACCCCCCCAGGTCTCCCGTGATGCGGCCTCGCGTCTCCTGCATCGGGTAGGGTTGGAGCCCCGTCTGCACTCCCCCGGCAGGGTGCTTTCGGGGGGAGAGAGGCATCGAGTGGCCCTGGCCCGCGCTCTGGTTCATCGTCCTCAGGTGGTGCTGGGGGACGAACCCACCGCATCCCTTGATCCCCAATCCGCCCGAAGTGCCTTGAACCTCCTCCTGGAACTTCGTCAAGAGCAGGGACTGGCCCTTCTTCTGGCCACCCACGATCCTCTGGTGACCACTGCGGCGGACCGGGCGGTGGTGCTTCGAGAAGGGAAGTTGGAAAGCGGGTGAGGGAGCTGCGCCCCCCAAATCCTCCGTTTCCTGTGGGTGCCCTTCGGGAAGGGGGGAGGCCTTTGTGCTCATTGACGATCCGTCCCCGTGTTCTTATGGTGTGGCCGCTTTGGTCCGGCACAAGGTCTGGTTCCCGTTTTGGGCCCCCGGCCTCCCACGGACTCCTGGAAACCGCGCAACTGTCGGAGGTACTTGTCATTTCGATGGCCGATAGCCTCCGAGAGCGTCATGGAGACCCCTGCATGACCCCGCCCGACAGTGCCACCCCCCGAGCCCGATTTTTCTCTGAAACCCTCCTCCCCACCCGTCAGGGTGAATTCCTGGTGAAAGTCTACCGGGATTCTCTGACCGGCACCGAACCCTCGGCCATCATCGAGGGGGAAGTGGGAGGGGGTGAAGGCGTTCCGGTGCGAATCCACTCCGAATGTTTCACTGGTGAGGTCCTGGGTTCCCTCAAGTGCGACTGCCGGGAGCAGCTGGAGTATGCCCTGGACTACATCAAGAGTCAGGGTCGAGGGGTGGTCATCTACCTCCGCCAGGAGGGACGAGGCATTGGTCTGGGCAACAAGATCGCCGCCTATGCCCTCCAGGAGGAAGGCATGGACACCGTGGACGCCAACCGCGCCCTGGGCTTTCCCGACGACATCCGAGAGTACGGCGCCGCTGCGGAAATCCTACGGGATCTGGGAATTCGATCTGTGCGTTTGCTGACCAATAATCCAAACAAATCCCAGCAGTTGGAGTCCATGGGGATTCCGGTCCTCGGCCGGATTCCCGTTTTGGTGGCCACCAATCCCCTGAGTCATTCCTACCTTCAAGCCAAGCGAAGGCGCATGGGCCACCTGCTGCATGAGCCCCCTTCTCCAGCAGAGGAAGAGGAAGAGAGGGCGGTGCCGCGCCCCCTTCTGCTGCGGTCGGCCGGGCTGGGCCGGAACTCCTGACCTTTGGAGCGGCCTTCATTCCCTTGGAGCCCATGTTCAGTCCCATCCTTCAGTCGGTAGGGGAGGGCTGGTTTTTTGTCCGGTCAGAGGATCACACAGAATGCGTAGCGCAGCGGGCGAACGGCCGCAGCGCCGAAGCCGCAGCAGGGACAGACAGCGGAGGGACCCAAAGCCCTCTGTCGGCC
>CAYRTW010000249.1:0-8019 GCA_964426935.1 uncultured Rickettsiales bacterium | reverse complement strand
GGGAGGGTCGGACGGGGGCTCGGAGCCGGCTGTGTCAGGGGTCCTGGGGGAGGACCAGGGGAGGGGGTGGGAGGGGGAGAGGGGAGGCCTGGCAGCGGGGGAGGACTGAAGGTTGGGGAGACCTCCAACGAAGAGTTGGAAGGTGGAACGAGGGTTGGAGAGACTCCCGAAGAGAGGGGCCGGGGAGGAGCCGCGACGGCGGAATCTCTCTGGTGTTTGCTCAGCCCTTCGCCCATGACGGCGTTTCGGGTTATTTCCCACAGAGATCGCCCGTCGGATGGTCCCATCATTCGGGCCAGCAAAGCTCGGGCCTCCTCCGCGCTTCCGGGCCGATCCCCCGGTGATTTCGCCATCAAGTGAGCCAGGACGCTCCGCCAGGGAGAGCCCACCGGCAACAGATTCAGGTGAGGCTGGACATGGGCCTGAGTAGCCAGCGCGAAATACTCGGGGATGGTCTTGGCCTGGTACAGGTTCCTTCCCGTCAGGGCGAAGTACAGACACAATCCCAAGGCGAAAAGGTCGGCTCGGGCGTCGATGTTTTGGGTTTCTCCCGCTGCCTGTTCTGGGGACAGGTAGTTGGGAGTACCGGCAATAAGTCCGTTGGCACTGGGAAGGGTGGCCTCGGCCAGGTGGATGAAGCCGAAGTCCCCCACCTTGGCCAGGCCGGAGCGAGTGAGGAAGAGGTTGGCGGGCTTCAGATCCCGATGGACCAGATTCAGAAACCTGCCCGAGTCCTCGCAGACCGCGTGGGCGTGGGAGAGGCCGTCCAGAAGCTGATCGGCGAGATCTCGCGCCGCCCCCTCGGAGATTCCTCTTTGGGCGAAAGTGGTGACAAAGGCGTGGAGGGTCCATCCATCCACCCATTCCATGACCAGGCACTTCTTCAAACCCTCTGAATCCAGGAACTCGTGCAGTGAATGCCCCTTGACGATATGGGTATGGCGCAGCCTCTCCAGGATCCTCCCCTCCCTCTGGAAGCGCCTCTCTGCCTGGGCACCGGATTCTTCCTCACCGTGGAAGACCTTCAAGGCGACATGGTTTCCCGAAGAATCCCCTCGAAGGCGGGCCCGGTAGACGGTTCCGCAGCTCCCCTTCCTGGGCTCCGGATCCAGCAGATAGGGGCCCAGTTCCGTCAAGGGGGAAGGCATGGTGGAGGCTCTAGAAATGACCAGAGAGGGAGAACCGGGTGGGGGAGAGGGAGAGCGTGGGAGGGGGTTGATCGGTCCCGAGGTTCATGAGGGCCAGAGTGACCCCGGTAAAAGCCAAGGTAAACCCGGTGGCTGCCAGAGTGACGGTCGCCACTTCGAAATCGTCGAAGGAGCCGCTGGAGAACGTGTTTCCCACAATGATTCCCAGGATGCCGGTGACCGTCCCTGTAATGACCAAGGAGACTCCAAAGGCCTGACCCTTGATCCGATTCGCGGTGGGAGCGTTGGCAGCGTCCACAAAGGGGGGAGAGAGAGCCATGAGGAGCCCCACTCCCAAGAATCCTCCCGCCGCGTGCAGATCGTAGGGTTCCTTGGTTTCGGTCTCCAACACTCCGTTTTCGTTCTCGACCCCCTCCATCTCTCCCCCTTCTTCCCCAGCACTCATTCCTGCCACAAACGACACGAAGAGAGGCAATCCCGCCCCCAGGAACACTCCCGACACCGCTGCCGCCGCCCGGCCTCGTTTTTCGGCCTGATACCACTTCAGGGCCTTCTGGTTTCGGACCTGGTCTCCGATCCCGGCGGCGATCATCTGACGCACCTGGGCCTCGGCGTCCTTCAGGGAACCCGATTTGTGGGAGGAAGAAACCGATCCCCCCACAGCCTGGGCGATGCGGGCCTTCAGCTTCTCGGCGTCCGCCCTTTCGAAGCGGTCCAGGGAGGAACCCAGATACAAGGTGAGCTCTTGCTGGGCCTCCACCCATTTCCCTTGGGTGATCAAAGCCTCGGCGATGAGGTAGCGGGCACGGCAGAGTTGAGGGTCTTCCTTGAGGGCGATCCGGTAGACGGTGACCGCGTCCTCCAGCTTCCCTGCCCCCTTCAAACCGGTGGCATCGTCAAAGAGGTTCCGAGCCCTCTCGGAGGGAACATGGCAGGAGCCGGCAAAGTCAGAGGCGGAAACAGGTGCAGTCAGCAGGAGTGTCCATCCCACTCCAATCAGCCATTTCCCCACCTTCATGCGCCCCACGACCACCCCCCGAGCGGATGTGCGGAGGCTCCCCGGGCAGGCCCTCCCATGTCCAAAGCGGCCCTCAGCTCGGGGGTCAATCGAGAAGGATCACTCGCCCACCAGATCAGGACGTGGGTGTCGGCAACGAAGCTCACCTGCCTCCCTCCGCCTCCCACGCCTCGGGCGGCATAAGGAGGGGCGATCAAGTCGTCCATGGCCAGCATCGTTCCCAGCAGTCTGTCTTGGGGGGCTGTGCCTTGGGGGACAAAGGGGAGGAGGCGGGCGACCGGCTTTCCTCGCTTGGAAATGAGGATCTCTTGCCCAGCCTCGGCAACCTCATCCAGGAGAGAAAGGCAGTGGGTCTTGAAGTGGGACGCGGCGACGGTTTTCACATGACCAGCATATATGGCTGGTTGTAGGATGGGCAATGGAAACCAGAGGGGAGTCGATTCCCGAGGTCAGCGGCCCGATCTTTCCGCTTCGACTCCCCACCCGAGTGGGGCGGATGGTCGTCATCCACCGTGGACACACGAAATGGACCATGTAAGATGGTCATACTATTTCGGTTTCGGAGGTCCGGATGACCCGCATCAATGTCGCTGAAGCCAAGGCGCGCCTCTCCGAGTTGATTGACCGAGCCCTGGCAGGTGAGGACATCGTCATTGCCCGTCGGGACATTCCCGTGATCCGCCTGGTTCCAGAGGCCTCCTTGCCCCCTCGCGGGCTGCTTGGCTTGTACCGAAATCAAGTCGTGCCTGGCCCGGATTTCGATGCCCCCCTTCCTGGGTTTGAGGACCTCGGTGGCTGAATCTCTCCGCAGCGACCTCCCACCTCTGCTTCTTGATTCCCACGCCTTCCTGTGGGCCCTCGATGACAGCGAGCATCTGGGGACCCAGGTGCGCCGTGCCCTACAGAATCCGTTGACAGAGGTCTGGCTGTCCTCCGCCACCCTCTGGGAACTCGGTATCAAGGTCGCCCTCGGTCGCCTGGCTCTGGCGGTTCCTCTGCGCGAACTCGTCCGCCGGGCGGTCACCGATGGAGGGCTCCACGTCCTGAACGTCACGCCTGAACACGCCCTGAGAGCTGCGGGGCTTCCGCTCCATCATCGAGATCCGTTTGATCGGATGCTCATTGCCCAGGCTCTCTCCGAGCGGATGACGCTGGTCACCCACGACGAAAAGGTGAGGGGGTACGATGTTCCGACTTTGTGGTGATTTGGGGTGAGCCGAGCCATCGCATCCCAGGGGCTCAATGGTCAGAACATCACTCTTCGCATCGTGGCTTCCATCGCTCACACCCTCGAACGACAAGCCGAGTTCCGAATCTCCGCTACACTCCCCAAAGCCCGCGACCCCTGACCCCCTGCGGCGAGGTCCCCCATGCACCGCCTCCATGTCTCCTCTGCCCTGTTTCCCTCCCTCCTCCTGGCCCTGGCCTGCTCCGACACCACCCTGTTGAACGCCGATGACACCGGCCTGCCTGGGACCGACGACGACTCGGCGACGGAGCCCACCACGGCTCCCGACATCTACTTGGAGGCCGTTCCCTACCTGGAGAGCCTGTGCTTTGCCACCGCCTACGAGGAAGTGCTGGTTCGCAACATTGGCACGGCCCCCCTCACCGTTTCGGAGCTCACCAACGTCTACTCCTCCCAAGGGGTCATCGGGGCAACACCGGCCCTTGAATTGCCGACGATCCTGGAGCCCAACGCCACCCTCTCCGTCACCCTGGACTGGACTCCCGACACCTGGGTGGCCATGAACGGAGAGCTGCGGGTCGCTTCCGACGATCCGGACACCCCCACGTCCGTCCTCGGTCTGCAGGGAGGAGTGGCCTCCGATGGCACCGAACCGGTGGTCACGGTGGAAGGCCCTCTGTGCATGACCTTTCTGGAAGGGGATCCGGTGAGCCTCGTCGCCACCATCTACGACTCGGACGATCCCGCTTCCATGACGGCGGTATGGACCGATGGGTCGGGCTCGGTTCTCCAATCCGGCCCTGTGGATCCCGATTACACCTCCACCCTCTCCGCGACCCTTCCCTCAGGCACCCAGGAAGTCACCATCACCGTGACCGACTCCTGCGGCAGCACCGCCACCGCCATCACCGAGGTCACCGTCACCTCCCCCATCGGCACCTATTCCGGACCCTCCCCCGATGGGCTGGACTTCGACTTTGCCGGGTACCTGTGGGTGGCGGATTGGGAAACTTCCACCGTGTATCAAACCGTTCCCGATACCCTTCAGATCCTCCAGAAATTCGACATCCCCGGGTCCGGTACCGATGGTCTGACCCTGATGGGGGACCTGATGCTGGTGAGCCTGTACTACACCAACCAGGTGGTGGCCTTCGATCCCTGCACCGGGGATCAGGTGTATTCCTTCGCCGCGCCGGGAGCGGGGGTGTCGGATGTTTCCTGGGACGGAGCCTCCCTGTGGGTGGTGGAGTATGGGTCCTACTCATCCATCTATCAGGTTGATCCCGTCACCGGCACCGTCCTCGATTCCGCCTGGGCCCCCTATGACAATTCCAATGGATTGACCTGGGATGGCACTCACTTCTGGCTGACCGCCAATTTCATGTCCAACAAGCTGGCCCGGCTGAACCCCGACTTCAGCGTGGACCTGGAATACGCCCATTCCGGCACCGATCCTCGGGGGATCGCCTGGGATGGCACCGAGGTCTGGTACTCGGACGGATCCACGGCGCTGATCGATTCTTTTGCCCCTTGAGAGGGAGGGGAGGGAATCTCCCGCTTGCACATTCGCTGGGAAAGTCCCATCTTCCGCGCCGATGAATGTTTCATTCTGCCAGGGCGTCTCATTCGCCGCTCCGGAGGATTGACCCATGCGATTTGCCCATCTTTCCAGCCTGATCCTGACCCTCTCCACTCTTTCCGCTGCGGCCCTGGCGGCGGAAGTCCTGGTGCCCCAGCCTTCCTCAGAGTCGGCCAAGGACGACAAGAAGGAGGAGAAAAAGGACGACAAGAAGGAGGAGAAAAAGGATCCCCAGCCCGCTCCCGCCGAGGAGTCCTCTGAAGGAGACCTCACCGACATCGGCGCCGAGGAAGCGGGGGACAACATGCCTGGGCGGGAAGGGGGAGGAGGCTCCTCGGAGATCGTCGGCCCTCAGGAGGAGATCCCCGCTCTGGGCGCTCCCAACATCGACGGCTCCCCCAAGGTCAAGATCACCCTCCGCAACGGCACCCTCCTGGAAGGCAAACTCACCCACGTCTTCAAGGGGAGCGACAAGTGGAACGCCTCTCCCCAGCCCTCCTCTGAGTTCACCATCAATGTGGACACCCATGAGCTGGCTCTGGAGTGGAAGTCCATCAAGACCATCACCGGCAAGGACGCCAATCCCTCATCGGACGTGGACTGCTGGACCAACCAGGACGCCGTTCCCCTGGAGTACGAATGCACCCTGGCTCAGCCCACCTTCGTGAAGATGAAGGGGACTCACCAGTACTCCGGCGACTACAAGATCGTGGACAAGGAGCCCTACGTCCTGGTGCTCGATGGGGATGCCAAGAAGGTGGCCATGCTCTATCTCTACAAGATCCCCCTCAAAATCCAGGATGACGGAACCCCGGAATCAGAGGCCCTGGCCAAACTCCAGGTGGAGCTGAAAGCCCGGAACCAAAAGGGCGTTCGCTCCATCGTGGCCGAGTAAGGGCCGGGTCCCCTTCCCTCAACGGCGCAGGAGCCACGGTCCAGGCGACGGATCATCCCCGTCGGGTCTTGGCTTCTTCCGGGGTCCAGGTCTTGAGTTGGAGAGCGTGGATGGGCCCCCCCACCAGGGTTCCCAGGGTGCCGTAAACCATCTGGTGACGGGCCACCAGCATCTTCCCCGAAAATCCCTCGAACACAACGACGGCTCCGAAGTGATCCCCGGTGCCCGTCTGATCCTCTACGTCCACCTGGGCCCCGGGCAGGCCAGCCTCAATCATCGATTTGACTTCTCCAGGGAGCATCCGTTGTCCTTTGGGTGATGGCGGGCAGGGGGCCCGGCAGGGGGTGACACGGCGGGCAGTATACGCCATGCGGATGAGGTGCCCGGGGAGGATGGCGAGGGAAAGCCTTCCCCTTGGTTGAGGACCGGGAGGGACTGGGAGCAGAATCTCCAGGTGCGGTGCGGTGATTGTCGACCGGTTCCGGCGAGGAGGTGTGCATGCGGCTGCTGCTTCTGGGAGGAACGGGATACCTGGGGGGCAAGATGGCCACCGGTCTGAAAGCTCTTCCGGGCTGCGAGGTCGTCATTGGCGCTCGGCGACCTCCTCCTGGAGGGGTCAGGGTGGATCTTTCCGATGAGAGCACCTTCCCCGAATTGCGGGGGTTTGATGGGGTGGTGAACGCCGCCGATACGGTGCAGGCTCCTCCCGATGCCGCCATCGCCTATGCTCTTCGGGAGGGGTTGACCTGGGTGGAGACGGCGTCCGAGCCCCTGTTCATGCGGCGCATGTTGGATCGATACCGCAGGACCGCCTCCCAGGGTGGAGAGGAGGGGAAGCAGAAGGGGAAAGTAATCCTGGGCGCAGGAATCTTTACCGGTTTGTCCAACCTGCTGGCAGCGGAGGCTGCATTTCGGGCTTCTCCCTGTCGCAAACTGGAGCTGGGCATCGCCTGGTCTGTCCTGTCGGCAGGAGGAGGGGGAATGGTGAACCTGGTGGGTCACCTGCTGGGGGTGCCCACGGTGCGCTATGTGGGAGGCAAGCCGGTGACGGGGCCGGAGGCGGAGGCGGGGCCGGTTCTCCCCTTCCCTTCAGGAGACCGGGCTACTCTTCACGTCGCCTTCTCCGAGCCCTCCATGCTGGTTCTCAGCACCGGGGTTCCTGAGGTGGCCACCTACGCGGGGCTCAAGCCCTCCCTGTTGCGCCCCATCTTCCTGTGGACCCCTCTGTGGCTTCTCAAGACCCGACTCATGCGGGGGTGGCTGTGGCTTCAATTCACCTTGATTCGTCGAGTGTTTCTGAGAGCCTGGCACTCTTCAGTGGAGATGGTGGCGGTGGCTTATCCTCAGGGAGGCGGTCCTCCTCTACGCCTCTCCTTGTCCACGGATTCCGGCAATGCGCTGGGAGGGTTCGCTGTGGCAGCGATGATGGAGGGATTGGTCGCTGGGATGGTGATCAGACCAGGGGTCCACTTGTGCGACGAAGTGTTCCGGTTGGAACCTGTCCTGGACAGGGCCAAAGACCTTTCATTGGGGCGAGTGAGCGCCAGGCTGTTCCTTTCTTGATTGGAGGCGCAGATTCCGCCCCTCCTCGGTGATGGAGTCGGGCATACATTTTCCCGCACCCATGAAGGGAGTTCATGCTAGTTTGCGCGCCGCTTTTCGGGGGAGGTTTTTTCCCTGTAGCCTCCCTTGAAACGCTCGGGGTTTCCCCATGAGAGCCTCTTCTCCCTTCCTCCTCCTCCTGCCCCTTCTCCTGACCTCCGCATGCCTGCCCGAACACGGTCAGCCCTATGGGGATGATGACGATGGGGATGATGACAGCCTCGCCGATGACGATGCCACCGGCGATGACGATGCCACCGGCGATGACGATGCCACCGGCGATGACGATGCCACCGGCGACGACGATGACTCCTCGTCTTCAGACGATGATTCCACCCCCGTTGCCGACGACGATTCCACCCCGGTTTCGGACGACGACGCCACGTCTTCAGACGATGATGTGACCGCCCCTGACGACGATTCCACACCGGTTTCCGATGATGACGCCACCCCCTCCGATGATGACGTCACTCCCCCCGACGACGACACCACCCCTGTTGCCGACGACGATTCCACCCCCGTTGCCGACGACGACGCGACCCTCCCCGACGACGACACCACTCCCGCCCCCGATGACGATTCCACACC
>CAYRTW010000248.1:0-8130 GCA_964426935.1 uncultured Rickettsiales bacterium | reverse complement strand
CGAGACGTTCCGGCCGCCGACCGAGAGGTCGACCTCTACCACGTCGGCACCGCCACCTTGGTGTGCGTGGTGGCCTCCTTGATGTGTCTACGAGAATTCTTCGGCATGGCCCTTCCTCAGGAGCGGAATGCCCTGACGGTGGTGGCGGGAATTCCGGTGTGCCTCCTCCTGGGGGCGGCGGCGGTCAGTCCCGCCCATCCCATGTGGATGTTCGCCCCCTGGGGATTGGGAGTGGTGGGGGGCATGGCTTATGTCCTGTGGACTGCGAAAACCACGGAAGATCAGGGACCTCGGGGGGTGACCCTGCTGGCGGGAATGCTGTATGTAGGCGGAACTATTCCATTTCTTCCTCTTCTTTATGCCTATGGTGAGGATCAGGCCCCCCATCTGGGGGTCAAGTGGGTGTGGCTTGGCCTTCTCATCCCCTGGGCAGCCGACACCGGGGCGTATTTTTCTGGACGGGCCTTTGGCCGGCACCAGATGTCCCCCCTCGTCTCTCCGAAGAAGACCTGGGAGGGGCTGGTGGGTGGAGTGGTGGTGGCAACCGCCATGACCGAAGGGTATCGGGTGGCCACTTCGTTTTCCCAATTGACGGTGTGGGACTGCGCTGCCGTGGGTGTTCTAGGCTCTCTGGCGGGCGCCCTGGGGGACCTGGTGGAGTCCATGCTGAAGCGTTCCTACGGAGTGAAAGACTCGGGAGTCTTCCTGCCCGGTCACGGGGGGATGCTCGATCGCATCGATTCGGTGATGTTCGTCATGCCGCTGCTGTGGTGTTATGCCCTCCTCCGCACCGGTTGATCGCCGGGAACGCTCCCGGCTGCGGAGGGAGACCCGCGTCCTGGGGGATGGCCCCCTGGTGCTGGTTTTGGACACCTCCACTCCCATGGAGGCCCTGGCCTTGGTGAGGGGGGACAAGAACCTGGCCCTCCTTTCCCTGGTGGCCCCCAAGGGGGCTTCAGCGGTGCTGCTTCCCCAATTGGATGGGGTGCTTTCCCAACTGGGCCTGGGAATCGCCGAACTGGATGCGGTGGCGGTGTGCCGAGGGCCGGGGTCTTTCACCGGACTCAGGGTGGGTCTGGCCACCGCATTGGGACTGGGACATGCCCTGGGGAAGCCGGTGTATGGATTCAGCTCCCTGGAGGCCCGGGCGGCGCACTTCGCGGGTTCCCAATGGCCCGTATGCGTTCTTCTGGATGCTCGGCGCGGGGAAGTCTACGGGGCAGTCTACGACGTGTCCTCGGGGGTGCCTCTCCCCCTCATGGCCGAAGTGGTGCAATCCCCCACCGTCTTTCTTGCCCGTCTGGCGGAGCAAGAGTGGGTGCGGATCCTGGTGGTGGGAGAGGGAGCGGGGGTCCATGCCGCTCAAGTTGACCAGATGCCAGGTCCACGGGTCTTGCGGATGCCCGGCGAGGGGGAGGTGCCGGCCCTGCTGTCGGTGGGACGACAGATCGCCCGGCGGCTGAGCTCGGGGGCACTCCCTTCTCCAGGGGAGACTCATCCAGTCTACTTGCGGCCTTCAGAGGCGGAGTTGAAGTGGAGGCTGAAGGAAGAGGCGACCCGGGCAGAATCGGAAAAGGATTTCGTCAAGGACGAGGGGGACAGGTCAGCCTGAGCAGGGGGGGCTGCCCCACCTCTTTTTTCTTCAATCGGGACTCGTCCCCCGTCCATACCTCCCCCTTCCAGGTGATTCCCGACCCCTCCTCTCCGCAGACCACCCCCAAGGAGTCTCCGGGGGACCAGGGAACTGCCTTCAGCTTTTCCCCATCGATCCCCCCCTTGCCCAGCACCCTGCCATTCAGCACGACGGTCATGCCCGCCGGGGAGGTGGCCACGGTGAGGGAGCGACTGGAGGAGGGCGAGAAAAAGGAGGGGGAAGGGGAAGAACCTCCGGTACCTGCCTCCGGGGGAGGAGTTGCTCCGATCAGGGTTTGAGAATCCGGTGAAGGCTGAACGTGGTGACCGGAACCGGGAGACCCATGGAGGCCCTGCGAGCCCTCAGGAGCGGTTCCCCCGGCAGGTGGTTCGGGGAGGCCGTTCTTGAGTGAAACACCCTCTTGGGAGGGGATCTCCAGCGAGGGATCAGGGGTTCCCCGAACTGGAGCCATCGGGGAACCCTCTGTCCTCTCCTCGGGGAGGGGTTGGAGAAGGCGAGCGGCCACGGCGGTGAAACTCACCAGGGCCAGTCCGGTCACCACCCCCAGGGCCAATGCTCGTCGGGTGGAAACCGGCCGGGGAGATGTCGCTGCTGAGAGATGCCGGCCTGGGAGGGCCAGGGAGGGCGAATCCGCAGGTGGCAGAAGGGCCTGTTCGACGTCGGAAAGGGTGTCGGAAGGAATCTTGGGAGTGGGATCTTCGGGGTCCAAAGTGTCCCCCGAAGGGATGGATCCCGGCTCCCAGTTCCCCAGCCCATGCTCACCACTTGGGGTAGGGCCAGGTTCGTCAGGAATCAATTCCCTGAGTCGGGCGGTGGTTTCTGCCGTTTGCCCTGGTCCTCTCTGAAGTTCTCGAATGGCTTCGGCAAACCCGGTTGCGGAGACAAATCTCTCCTCTCTCCGGGGGGAAACCGCCCGTCTGACCACTTCCTGCAAGCGGATCGGCAGGGCACCAAGGGCGGATTCGGATTCGGGATGGACCCCCTCTCGCACGCAGTTCACCAACATGCCCAGGTCCCGGTGTCCACAGAGGGGAGTGCCGGTCAAAAGCTGAAAGAGAATGGCTCCACTGGCAAAGAGATCCACCCGCTGGTCTACCGCTTCCCCTCGCGCTTGCTCCGGTGCCATGTACCGCCAACTTCCCTTGATGGCGTCCCCCTTGGTAGCGTCGGTGGACAGGTCGGCCCGGGCGATTCCCAGATCCATGACCTTCAGGTGTCCGGTGCGGGCCAACATGAGGTTTCCCGGCTTGAGGTCCCGGTGGATCAGCCCCAGAGGCCTCCCATCCACATCGGTGAGGGTGTGAAGGTGCTGGAGGCCGGCCAGCATCTCCCGAATGAGGCCCAGGGCGACTTCCACCCCCATTCCCGCCGGGTGGTGGGAGAGAAGATGAGTCAGGGTGACTCCATCGACGTACTCCATCACCAGAAACAATTCCTGCTCCAAGCGGAACTGGTCGTACACCTGGACCACGTTGGGGTGATGGATGAGGGCACCCACTCGCGCCTCACGCCGCAAATCCCTTTCAAATCCAGGATCGGCAGCCACATCCGGGAGCAGACGCTTCAGGGCCACCAGCCGACGGAACCCATCTCCCCTTTCCAAGAGGGCCAGAAAAACCTGCCCGCATCCCCCCTGACCCAGGAAGCGGAGGATGCGGTACGGCCCGATCTGTTGGGGGAGTGGTGGTCCCACCACGAAGAGGAATCCTTTGGGGGGTGACATCACGCCACACCCCCGCCTCCCTCCAGGATCGCTCGGACCTCCCGTCCTTGGCAAGGCCGTTTCCTCGTTGACACTCTCCCGCCGGGCTCCTGTATGATGGGGGGGACGAACACAGCGGCCCGTGCCACCTTGTCGCCTTCCCCAGCAATGCGGCTCGGGTCCCCGAGGAGGAATCGCCCGAATGGAACGGATCGACTTGGAGATGATTGTGCGGGTGTCCCGGGAGAACATGGAACTTCGCCGCCTCTGGGACGAACACCAGGAACTGGAGCGGCGCCTGGAGGATCTGCTTCGCAAGGGACACCTGACGATCTCCGAAGAAGTGGATCAACGCGAGATGAAGAAGCGCAAGCTCTCCGGTCGGGATCGCATTGAGCAGATCCTCGCCACCTACCGATAGTCCCCTCGTTTCCTCCTTTCCCCCGCCCGCCTTCCTGCAACAGGATGCGACGCCTTCTCCAGGCTGAAGGTCGTCAGCGGCGAAACCCTATTCTTTTTGAGGACTTCCATGATTGAACTTGAGGGGCATGATCAGTATCGGGTGGCGGTGGTGGGAGCGACGGGAGCGGTTGGCCGGGAGATGGTCTCCATCCTGGAGGCCCGCAGATTTCCGGTGGAATCTCTCCACCTCTTTGCCTCCTCCCGCAGCGCCGGGCAGGACATTCCCTTTCGCGGGGAATCGGTTCGGGTGGAGGAACTGACCGAGGAAGCCTTCGCCGCCTGCTCCCCCCAACTGGCCCTGTTTTCGGCGGGGGCCGCCCTCTCCCGTAGTTTTGCTGAAGTGGCGGTGCAAAAGGGGGCGGTGGTCATCGACAACTCTTCGGCGTTCCGTATGGAACCCGACGTGCCTTTGGTGGTCCCCGAGGTCAATCCCCACGCCCTTGCTGACTATCGGTTGAGGGGAATCATTGCCAATCCCAACTGCTCCACCATCCAGATGGTGATGGTCCTGCATCCGATTCGAGAGGCGGCGGGCCTTCGCCGGGTGGTGGTCAGCACCTATCAGTCGGTTTCTGGAGCTGGGCAGGGGGGCATTGCCGAGCTCTCTTCCCAGTGCCTGGCCCTGTTCAACCAGAAGGATCTGAAGGTCCAGAAGTTTCCCCATCAAATCGCCTTCAACTGCATCCCTCACATCGGAGCCTTCCGGGAGGATGGCTACACCGACGAGGAGTGGAAGTTGGTGGTGGAGACCCGAAAAATTCTTGAACTTCCCGATCTTTCGGTTTCCCCAACCGCCGTTCGAGTCCCGGTTTTTGCTTGCCATGGCGAGGCCCTGAACGTGGAGACCGTCGAGCCTCTCAGCGCTGGAGAGGTGAGGGTCTTGTTGGAGGAATTCCCGGGAGTGAAGGTGGTGGATGATCCCGCCCGGGCCCTGTATCCCCATAACTTCAAGCTGGCGGGGACCGACGCGGTGTACGTCGGACGCATTCGAAACGACCTCGACAACGAGAGCGCGTTCAATTGCTTTGTGGTGGCGGACAACCTCCGCAAGGGGGCGGCTTTGAACGCGGTGCAGATCGCCGAGGTCCTGGTGGCGGAGTATGCGTAACGCTGGCTGGGAGAAGGCTTTCGGCGTTCTTCTCGGAGTTTTACTGGCGGGGAGACTCGGGTGGGGAGAGGCCGAGGCCGCCGACCTGCCCGACGCCGAGAAGGCGGTGCTGTCGTACGGAAGCGTGGTGGACGTGGCGGTGACTGCCGATGGTGGGGCCCTGGTGGCGGTCTCTTCCTCAGGCTCGTTGACGGTGCTGGATCTCCGAGACCCTTGGGGAGGGGAGGTTTCTACCTCGGTGTGTGCCTCCCCACGGGCAGTTTCCCTTGGATATGACCAATCCTGGGGAGTGGCATGGGTGTCCTGCGATGGGGGTGAAGTGTGGGGAGTCTCCTTCGATTTCGCCTCAGCCCCCCTGACCTTGGGCACCTCCACCTCCTATGTCGTCTCTGCTGATGAAGGGGAGTTGACGGCGCTGGCGGCCTCCCCCGATGGTTCGACGGTGTACATCGCCGAGAGGACCGGAAACAGCTACGACCCGGTACACGCACTGGACGTGGCGTCTCAGGAAGTGGATGGGGGAGAGGGACTGCCCGCCTACGTTCAGCACGACGCCTCCATGATGGTGATGGACCCCTACGGCTCTTTTCTCCTGGTGGCCGGCCAGGACGGCAAGCAGACCACTTTCACCGTGTCTGCCGGGTATCTGTACACCGGCACCCCCACCATCCTTTACTCGGGAAGCGACCTGGTCGATGGAGTGGCCTTGGATTCCACCACCGCCTGGGTATTGGACGGCACCCTAGGCTCCCTGTACGCGGTGTCCCTGGCGGGGGGATATGGCACCTACACCACCTTGACCACCGAGCCCTCCGAATCCAGCAGCCTGGCGGCCATGCAAGATGAGGATCAGGCCGATTGGTTTGCGGTGGGCCAGGAGGATTCCACGTTGGCATGGGTGGAGAGAGCTACCGGAGCCATGGGAGAGGCCTTTTCTCTTTCGGCCTCGGCAGAATCCCTGGCGGGAACCCCCTCTGGAGATGGGTACCTTTTTGCGGGCGCCTCATCGGGCGTCCTGGTGATCACCGGCAACCCATGGGTGACCATCACCTCGGTCTCCCCCGAGACCGTCAGCGGCGATGAAACGGTCACCCTGGAGTTCGTCTCCGATGAGGAGGGCTCCTACAACGCCTGCATCGGATCTGGCATGGAGGCCGCCGCCCTGGATTGTCCCCAGATCACCGGCACTGCCCCTGCGGGCGAGGCCGTGGAGGTCTCGGTGACCCCATCGGGTCTTCCTGAAGGAGTGGCGTGGCTGACGGTGTTCGTGACCGATGACCAGGGAAACGTGGGAAGAGATGCCATCTCCCTCACGGTGGATACCCCTCCCGATGCGGTCGCCGGAGTGGAGGCGGGGTTCGGCGACGGGCGACTGGTGTATGCCTTCACGGCAGGAGACGAAGAAGATCTGTCCGGATACCGGGTCTATTTTGGGGAGGGGGAACTGAGCGAAGAGGCGGGCCCCCAGGGATTTTCCCATGCAGAAGATGGGGCGGCGGTGGCGTCTCCCTTGTGGGTGGAGCATCCCGGTTCGGGGGTGACCGTGGAGGGCAGCATTTCCCCTCTGGCCAACGGGGTCCGATATTGCTTCGTAGTGGCCGCCGTGGATCAAGCCGGAGCAGAAGGACCCTGGTCTGGCAACGCCTGTGAGACCCCCGCATCCACCGGCGGCTGGGGAGCATTGACCGGGTCGTCGGAAGGGTGTCAGGGGTGCTCCAGCACCCGAATGAGGGACTCCTCGTGCGGGTTCCTCCTCCTTCTTCTGGCCATGGCCTGGGGAGGCCGGCGTGGGGGAAGTCGGGGGTAACGAGGGGGTGCCTCTCAAGCGGCGAATTCGGATTCTCGTGGAATATCAGGGAACTGGATTTCAGGGATGGCAGTACCAACCCCGGGTTCGCACCCTTCAAGGCACCCTGGAGGACGCTCTTCAGGTTCTTTGCCGCCATCCGGTGAGGGTGTTCGGATCGGGGAGGACCGACGCTGGAGTCCACGCCCTGGGGCAGGTGGCCCACTTCGACACCACATCCTCTCTGGGGATGGAGCGGCTGGTGCGGGGACTCAACGGGATCCTTCCTCCCGACTTCGCCTGCCTGGATGCCCATGAAGTGGGGATGGATTTCGACGCCCGGGGGTCGGCCATCGGCAAGGTCTACCAGTACATGGTGCTGAACCGCTCTTGCCGCTCCGCCCTGGAGCGGGATCGCTGCTGGCAGGTTCCCCGTCCGCTGAACGTCGACTCCATGGCAGAAGCCCTCCGCCCCCTCCTGGGAATTCACGACTTTTCCGCCTATCGGGCCTCCGACTGCCAGGGCAGGAATCCGGTGAAGGAGTTGAGAAGTGCCCATGTGGAACGCCTCCCCGGGGGATTCATTCGTTTTGAAGTGGGGGGAAACGCCTTCCTCAAGCACATGGTGAGGAATCTGGTGGGAACGGCCGTGGAAGTGGGGGAAGGGCGAAGACCTCCCCAGTCCATGGAGGAAGTCCTGCGGGGCGGGGACAGGACGAAAGCGGGAGTCACCGCCCCGCCACAGGGGCTATCCCTGGTTCGGGTGGAGTATCCGGAGGAGGACGTGCCCTCCCTGGTACCTTTCGTGTCGGGAGTTCACCATCTGGCGGTCAAGGTCCACGACGTGGCGAGGGTGGCCCTTTTCTATCAGGAGGTGCTGGGTCTGCCCGAGAGGACGAGGCACTTGGATGAGGCCGGACAACTTCGGTCCGTGTGGCTGGGGGTTCATGAAACCGTGGTGATGGTGGAGCGCAGCAACGCCCCCAAAGGAGGGGGGATTCCCCCCTTTGCTCATGACCCGCCGGGATGGCATCTGGCCTCCCTTCAGGTCGCTCCAGCGCGGGGAGAACAGTGGGAGGACTGGCTCCGAATGAAGGGAGTTCCCGTGGTGGCCCGGACCCCCTTCACCCTCTACCTTCGGGATCCCGAGGGCAATCGTCTGGGGCTCTCTTCCTGGCCTCATCCCATCATGGGGAAATCACCGCCAGGGTGACGGGGCGAGGCTACTCTTCCTTGGCGCCCCCTCGGGGCTCCTCGTCCTCTTCTTCTTCGGCGCCGTCAAAGTCCTCATCTCCCAGATCGGCGTCGATCATCTCCCCATCTCCGAACTCATCGTCGGGGAAATCATCGACATCGACGTCCGACTCCGCCTCCTCATCCTCGTCATGGATGGGCGCAGACAGGGGGATTGCCGCAGG
>CAYRTW010000247.1:0-8252 GCA_964426935.1 uncultured Rickettsiales bacterium | reverse complement strand
CTAGGAAGGGGAGTGGCCTGGTGGATGACTGGAGGAGAGAGGGGGGAGGTGAACCGATGGAGGCGCCGACCGGATTTGAACCGGTGATGGAGGTTTTGCAGACCTCTGCCTTACCGCTTGGCGACGGCGCCGCCGGGGCGAAGGTGTAAGGCCTTCCCCCTTTCGGTGTCAAGGGGGCCGTTGCTCCTTGGGCGCCGCCGTACTACAACGCCGCGTCCCCTTCAGAGGTGCCCCATCTCCTCTTCGCCCCCCCCTTTCTTGGCCCTGATCATCCCCGCCTACAACGAGGAGGCGCGTCTGCCCGCCAGCCTGGAGAAGGCCGTGGCCTGGTTGGGACACCAGGAGTTTGCCTGGGAGATTCGAGTGGTGGACGACGGGAGTGGGGATGGGACCTGTGGGGTGGTGGAGGAGGTCTCCCGGAGGGAACCTCGGGTGCTCCTCCAGAGAGAGCCGCATCGGGGAAAAGGAGGGGCGGTACGGGCAGGCATGCTCCAGTCCAAGGCTTCCCTGCGGTTCCTGTGTGATGCGGATTTCTCCATGCCGGTGGAGCACGTTCAGCGCTTCCTTCCTGGGAACGTCGCACCCTATGATGTGGCCATTGCTTCCCGGGAGGTGGCGGGGGCGCGGAGAGTTGGTGAGCCCGAGCATCGTCACCTGATGGGAAGGGTGTTCAACGCCCTGGTGCGGGGCCTTCTGGTCTCAGGGTTCCAGGACACCCAGTGCGGCTTCAAGTGCTTCACCGGGGATGCCGCTGAGGTCCTTTTCCGCCAGCAGACTTTGGATGGATGGGCTTTTGACGTGGAGATCCTGTTTCTGGCGCGGAGGAGGGGGATGCAGATCGTGGAGGTGCCCATTGACTGGCACTACATGGACCGCAGTCAGGTCCATCCGGTCAGGGACACCGCCCGGATGATCGAGGAACTCCTTCGCATCCGATGGAACGCTCTTTCCGGGAAGTACCCTCGCTGATCTCCTCTGGTAGCGATTTGAAATCATTAGAGTTTTCCACCGGTCGGTGGATGCTCCCGGTGATCGCTGTGGGAGCGGTGGTGGCCATGAGGGGGCTGGGAAACCTGCGGGAGGCGGTGATCCCCTATCTTTTCCTTCACAGCATCGGGTCTCTGGCGTGGGGGGCGTGGTGTGCCCTGATTCTGCGAACTCCGACCCAGGCCTTCTCCCCCACAAGAGTGGTCGTCCTTCTCCTTCTGGGGGCCTTGGCTCGTCTCAGCCTTCTCGGGGCCCCTCCCGATCTTTCCGATGACGCATGGCGCTATCTGTGGGAGGGGAGGGTCAGTGCTGCTGGATTCAATCCCCTGGCCTTGGCCCCCGATTCGCCTGAATTGACCTTCTTGAGAGACGAAAACTGGGAGAAGGTGACCCACCGGGAGGTCTCCGGAATCTATCCCCCTGCGGCGCAGGCGGTCTTTCGGGGAGTGGTGGGAGTGGCCCCTTCGTCCTCAGGTTTCCAGGGAATGGCCCTGCTGGCGGAAGGGGGCATGGTGTTGATCCTCCTGCTGCTGTTATCCCATCGGGGAATCCCTTTGGAGAGGGTGGGGATGTATTGGCTGTGCCCCTTGTCCGCGGTGGAGGTGGCCAGAAATGCCCACCTGGAGCCCCTGGCCCTCCTGGGGATGATGGCGGCGGTCCTGGCTCTTTCGAGGGGGCGCTCCCTTGCCGCAGGGGGCTTCCTTGTCCTGGCGGCAGGGGTGAAGGTGTTCCCCGGTCTTCTCCTCCCCCTGGCGGGGCGGGAATGGAAGGGATGGCGCCGCTGGGGCGCAGGGGTCCTGACGGTATCACTGGCCCTATCGGTTCCCGCCTGGCCCTATCTGGGGGATGGTGTTGAAGCCCTTTCTGGGGCGCTGACCTACGGAAAACATTGGGAATTCAACGGGTTCCTCTTTCCCGCTCTTCGCCCCTGGCTGGGAGGAGGGGGAGCCCGGCTGGTGTTGGGAGTGATTTTTGTTTCCCTGTTGGCGAAGTGCTTCGGACGGGGCGAATCCCCCTCTCAAGTGGGAGCCCAAGCGGGCCTGGCTTTCCTCCTGTTGAGTCCCACCGTGCACCCTTGGTATGGCCTGTGGGCTCTGGCCTTCAGCCCCCTTCACCCTCATCCTGCGGTGCTCTGGCTGGGGGGAACCCTGCCATTGAGCTATCTGGTGCTTCACGGGTATTCGGCCGCCGATCCCGCCAGTTGGTCCCTTCCTCTCTGGGTGCCGGTGGTGGAGTACGGGCTGGTGCTGGTGCTTCTTCTTCGCAGCGCCCTCCAGCGACGTTCCATGGAAAGCAGAAAGGGCTCCACGGTCAGATAGAGCAGTCCCCCTCCCAGAAAGAGGAGCAGGAGGGCGGTGGGGAAATCTCCTCTCCCAAGAGCACGGAGGATGCCTCCCGCACATCCCAGGGAAAGCAGGAGTTCAACCCCTTTCTGGAGGTGGGGAAGGGAGGCGGAAGGGGGGAGAACCCCGTCGGGTGCCCCCTTCTTTGGAGTGCGGAGGAAGGGGGACTGTTGACCCAGCAAGGCCTCCCCCACCGCCCGGGTGTTGTTGATGGCAAGTCCCATGCCCAGGGAAAGGACGAAGGGGAGAAGGAGAAGGCGTCGCACCCGGTTTCCTTTTGCCTCCCAAACCGCCATCCCGAAGAAGACCAGCAGGGACGCAGTGGAAAGCAGAAACAGGGAGAGGCTCACCGTGGTCAGGAGGGTGCCCTCCCACCGGGTATCGATCCCCGGCATCCACGGGGCGAGGAGGAGAAGAAAAAGCATCAAGGGAGAGGCCAGATTTCCGGTCAGATGAAAGGTGGCCTCCACCTTGGTACCCAGGGGGAGAGGGGCACGCCACAGGGAGGGAAGGAGCTTCCTGGCCGTCTGAATCGCCCCTTTGGCCCAGCGATGCTGCTGATTCTTGAAGTCGGTGGCTCTCAAGGGAAGTTCAGCGGGGCAAAGAACATCAGGCAGGAACAGGAACCGCCATCCCCTCATCTGGGCCCGGTAGGAGATGTCCAGATCCTCGGTCAAGGTGTCTCCCTGCCAGCCTCCCGCGTCTCGTAGGGCGGCGGCTCGCCACAGCCCTGCAGTGCCGTTGAAGTTGAAAAAACGTCCCGAGCGATGGCGAGCGCCGTGATCCAGCAAGAAGTGACCATCCAGGAGGATTGCCTGGGCACGGGTGAGCAGGGAAGCCTCCTGATTGCGATGGGTCCAGCGGGCCTGTACCAGGGCCAGCCCGGGGTCAGCAAACCAGGGGAGGGTCTGAACAAGGAAGTCCTCGGGGGGATCAAAATCGGCATCAAAAAGAGCCACGAACTCTGCGGAATGGTTGGCAAGGCCCGCCTCCAGTGCCCCGGCCTTGAACCCTTCCCGGGAGTCCCGCGTCAGGTGCTCCACATTCCAACCCTGGCTCCGGGCCAAGGCGGCAGCCTGAGCGGTGAGCACCTCTGAGCCATCGTCCGAATCATCGAGGATCTGGATGGAAAGGGCCTCTCGGGGATGGCGAATGCGGCATGCCGCCTGGACCAGACGCCCTCCCGCCTCTCCCTCATTGAACAAGGGGATCTGGATGAGCACCAGGGGAGGAGGAGAGGGGAAGGGGGGAGGGCTTCCCGGACGTCGATGGCGGTGCTTTACGTACAGAAAGAGAAGAACGAGGCGGTGGAGGCCGAAGGGAAGCAGGAAGACGGTCAGGAGGCCATGGAATGTCGCCAGGAAGAGGCTCATGAGGGCACTTCTCCCGGCGCGTCCGCCTCCAACCAGGCCGCGATTTCGGGGAAGACATAGATCCGGGCAGCGGCGGAGTGAATGAGATCGAGGTGACCGAAAGAGGGCTCCCCCGGTGCGTCCCCGAACACCCGCAGAGCACGAGGGGCCAGGGTGGCCTGATGCCAGGCTGAGGCCACTGCCCGAGGAGGGGCCAGGCGGTCGGATCTTCCGGCGATGGCCAGGAAAGGCACCGTCAAGGAAGCGGGGGCCTCGTCCCAGGAGCCATTTCCATCGGAACGCGTCAGATGCCCGCTGCGCTGCCAACCCTCGAACTGAAGAAGGAGAGGAGTGGACGTCCTCTGCACTCCGCCCGCCATCAGCGCCAGGATCTCTCCGGGAGTCGCTACCGCTGGATTGACAAACACCTTCATCCACCGCTGGGAGAGCATCATCAGAGGAAGCCCCAGCAGGGTCCACCAGTCGGTATGAAACAAGGAGAGGCGGGACAGGGCATGGCGTCCCAGAGCGGGAACCCACATCACCCCTCCCGAGGGAAAGGACGCGGGAGAGCCCAAGGTGATCAGGCGATGCAGTTGGTCACACCCCCGGAGGGAGGCGTAAGCGTAGGCCAGAAGCCCGCCCATGGAATGACCCACCCAGGAAACCTGGGTGCTTCCCGAGCGGGAACAGACCGCAGCGAGGATGGCGGGCATGTCTTCGGAGACGAGGGTGTCAAAGTCGAATCTCCAGCGGCTCTGCCCGGATGCTCCCACAAAGCGGCTGTCTCCCCCGCCCCGGTATTCGGGGATCCACACGTCGTGCCCCCGGGCGGCCAGGTAACGGGCCAGGGAGGTATCTGGGGTGGCGTCAAAACAGCGGCGGTTCATCACCAGGCCGTGGGCCAGGACCACCGGGATTGTGCGGGGGGTCCCTTGAGGGAGGATGTGATGAAGGGCGATCTCCCACCCTCCCGGCACGGGAACGAACCAGGTCTCATCCACAGGCAGGGTGGACCCGTGGCGACGCTGGACCCAGAACATCAACAAGATCCACAAGATAGCCGAGAGGATTACTGGAAGAAGGAGAAGGAGGAGGAGGTTCATGTGCTCTTTTTGAAGGGATGGCACCAGGATCAGGTGGGAAGGGCAAGGGCGCAAGAACGAACCCTCGTTGACTTCCCGGGGCTCCCTTCCCAAGATCCACCGGGCGGATCGCCAACATCCGCCGGAGGGATGCCGTCTCGTCGGCGCGCTTCCCAAGAAGTCGAGAAGGATCTTTCATGAAGTCGCAAAAGGTGTTGGTGGGGGTCACCGGGGGAGTGGCTGCCTACAAAGCCTGCCTGCTGGTTCGCCGCCTCAAGGAGCAGGGCCATGAGGTCAAGGTCATCCTCACCCGCTCCGCTGAGCGATTCGTCGGCATCCCCACCTTCCATGCACTGACGGGAAATCGCGTCTATAACGATATCTGGGATCCATCTGCTTCCCAAGGAGGGGAGCCTCACATCGAGCTTTCCGCTTGGGCGGACGTGGCCATTGTCTATCCGGCTACCGCCGATTTCGTGGCTCGACTGGCTGGGGGGCGGTCCGATGATCTCCTGGCAGCCACCCTGCTTGCCCTGGAAAAACCCCTCCTGGTGTGCCCGGCCATGCACACTCGCATGGTTCGCAACTTCTTCTTCGGCGAAGCGGTCAACAGGCTGCGTCAAGGAGGGGTGGCGGTTCTGGAGCCCGAGGTGGGGGCGCTGGCGTCGGGGGAGGTTGGGGAAGGGAGACTGCCCGAGCCCGAGGTGGCCTTGGAGGCCCTGTGGAGCCGGTTGACCGCCCAGGATCTCGATGGATATCACCTCCTGGTCAGCGCCGGCCCTACCCGGGAGCACCTGGATCCGGTGCGATATCTGAGCAACCCCTCCACAGGGCGAATGGGGTTTGCCTTGGCCCGAATGGCCGCTCGCCGGGGGGCCCGGGTGACCCTGGTGACCGGTCCCACCTCCCTGCCTCTTCCCCACGGCGTGGAGGGGGTGAGGGTGCAGACCGCCACTCAGATGGGGGCGGCCCTCGGTCAGATCTTTCCCCGCAGCGACGCCCTGTTGATGAGCGCGGCGGTCGCGGATTTCGCCCCCAGGGAGTCTGCTTCCCACAAGGTCAAGAAGACCGGGGGGCCGATGACCCTGGAGCTTCTTCCCACCCAGGACATTCTCAAGGCCCTGGCGGCGGTCAAGGGACAGCGGGTGGTGGTGGGATTCGCCATGGAGACCGAAGACCTGCTGGCCCGGGCGGCGGACAAGCGCAGGGCCAAGAATCTGGACATCATCGTGGCCAACGATCTTACCGCTGAAGGAGCCGGTTTTGAGGTGAAGACCAATCGGGTGACCCTTCTGGAAGAGGGGGGTACAATCACCGAGTTCCCACTCCTGTCCAAGGATGAAGTGGCCAGCCGCATCCTGGATCGGGTCGCCGCATTGTTGCGCCTTCGGGCTCCCGCCTTCTCTTCGTCCTCCCAGGAGTCTCCATGACCCGTCTCGCTGTTCTCCTCTCCACCGCCCTGGGGGTGGCCACTTTCGTCGCCTCAGGGTGTACTTCTCCGGAAGGGGATGACGACACCACTCCCTCCAGTGATGACGACGACTCTACCGGAGAGCCCGAATGGCCCACCATTGCGCCGGGCTCCCTGGAGGCGGGAGTGGCGTCGGGGACGCTGGATCTCCCGGTGGGGGTTCCCCTGAGCGGGTACACCGGCCGGGATGGATACCTGGGAACGGATTCGGGCCCCGATCTGCGAGACAGCCCCTACGTCACCGATTTCGTGCCCTCGGGAGGAGTTCAGGCTCGCCTTCCCCTCCACGCGGTGTGGCTTCGGGCGGGCAACCAGGATGCGGTCCTCCTCAAGACCGATCTCATCTACGCCTTCGACGGGTTGACCCAGGGCCTGGAGGAGAAGGTCACCGCCTTGACCGGGGTGGATGTCAAGGATCGGTTGTTCCTTTCCACCAGCCACAGCCACTCGGCCTATGGGACGTTCAGCCAGGCCCTCTATCTGTTCTTTGGTAGCGATGCCTTCAACCGGGAGATCTTCGAGCGCATGGGGGATCAACTGGCCCAGGCAGCGGCAACGGCGTTCTCCACCCTGGCTCCTGCCGCCATCGGCATCGGCTATGACGAGGACTTCGATCCTATTGGAGTGGATGAAATCTTTCGGGATCGACGCTCGGAGAACGACAACCTCCCCGATCCCTGGGGAGGGGCCACCGGGCCCGGCTTCAAGGACCCCCGGCTGACCCTCATACGGATCGATCAATCCCAAGGCACCAAAGATCCCAGCGACGACACCCCCCTGGCCCTCCTGTTCCACTTCGGAATCCACGGAACCATCATGGGGGGAGACAATCCCCTGGTTACTCCCGAGGCTGGGGGGCACATCGAGTTGAAGCTCCAGGATCGCTTCGACACCCCCATCACCGCCCTGCACCTGCAAGGGGCGGGAGGAGACGTTTCCCCAGCGGGAGAGCAGGAGGCATTCGCCCGGATGGAATGGATCGGTGAGAAGGCGGCTCCACGCATCCTCGACCTCTACGACAACATCACCACCACAACCGAGCCCCTGTCCATGGAGGCGGTGGTCCGGTCGGTGGATCAGGGGAGGGAAATCACCGTGTCCAGGGAGGGACAGGTGGATTACTCCTATCTGCCCTACGAGGAGGGGTACGAGCCCGACATGGTGGTGTTTGACGAAGTGACCGGCGAGTCCATCACTCCCTTTGATGAATTCAAGGCTCCTTATGGAGCCGCTCTGTGCGGGTCGGAGGACATCGAGATCCCCTTCATCGGCATGGGAGTCCCCGTACAACCTTACATGTCCTGCCTGGATCTGAGCGGAGCCGGTGCCCTCCTGGGGGTGGTGTTCAGCTACCCGGAGGAGGAGCTGACCTATCCCCTTCAGGAAACCAAGAAGACCATGCTGGGGGCCCTTCGCATCGGCCCGGTGCCCCAGGTTTCTGGAGTGGACGGGAGCAGCGAGGCCGTCAGTGGAGACTTCCTGGCGGCGTTCTTCCCGGGGGAGCCACTCACCCTGTTCACCTTGGATTTTCGCAAGAGGGTGGCGGAGCAGCAGGGATTCGACCATGCCATCGTGGTGGGGTATTCCATGGATCACGAGGGGTATCTTCTGACCACCGAGGACTGGATGTCGGCGGGATACGAACCGGGGATCAACGTGTGGGGACCCCTTCAGGGTGAGTATCTGACTGAAAGGATGCTGGAACTGACCTCCCTTCTGAGCACCGAGGAGGTCGCCGAAGATCCTTCCTGGCCCTCCTATTCTGACGAGCAGTACGTCCTGTGGGAGCTGGATCCCCGGATTCCCGACCCCGGCATCGACGGTGGGACCCCGGCTCCCGCTGTTCCGCCCTACCTGTACACTCGAGATTACGCCCTCCTGGCTTCCCCTCAACCGGATCCCCAGGTCTCCCGAGTGAGCGGAGTGGCCTCCTTCCTGTGGCGAGGCGGGGATCCGGTGTTGGACTTCCCCAGGGTGGTCTTGGAAAGGGAAGCCACTCCGGGGGGTGAGGATT
>CAYRTW010000246.1:0-8269 GCA_964426935.1 uncultured Rickettsiales bacterium | reverse complement strand
GACATCAGGATCGACGCCGGGCGTGTTCCGAACCTCGTCGCCCCCGTCCTGCCGTGGGACAACAACAACTCTCGCGGTCCAGATGAGGATTCCGGCCGCACCGCTGTGAGGAACCCCGACAAGTCTGATGATCGCGTCCGATCGGCCTGGTTCGAAGTCACCTGGCCAGGTCACCACGACCCCTCACTCCCAGGCTCCATATGTCTCTTGCTGGGGGTCGCGACTTCGATCGTCGGGGACGACCAGCGTGTTGCGGGCCTTCCTCGAAGAGCGGAGAGACCTCGCTGGGAGGCCCTGGACGAGTTCATGGCGCCAAGAGCAGATCGACCGATGACTTTCGGTGATTTTGTCACCTCCCTCCTGGCCGCTCCATGAATCCGTAAAATGAATAGCGAAGCGCGCAAGAGCGGAAGCGCCAAAGCCATCTACGGAGATGCAATGAAAACAAATCCCACCCCACCGGCCACCATCGACGAATACATCGCCGGGTTTCCACCCGAGGTTCAATCGATATTAGAGAAGATCCGGGAGACCATCCGGGAAGCTGCTCCGGGCGCGGTTGAGAAAATCAGCTACCAGATGCCGACCTTCGTTCTGAAGGGTCACCTGGTCTACGTCGGTGCGTTCAAAAAACACATCGGCTTCTATCCCCCGGTCAGGGACGCGGAATTGATGGGTGATGCAGCGATTTACGCGGGTGAAAAAGGCAATTTGAAATTTCCCTTCGACCAGCCCATCCCTTATGAGCTGATCAGCAGGATCGTGAAGCTCCGAGTGCGGGAGAATCAAGAGAAGGAAGAGGCTAGAAAGAGAAAACGAAAAGTGGGGAATGATTCTTGATACACGTTTGAAACAGCGTCACATGTATTCATGTGGCGGGGAGCCAATAAATTCAATCTTTTTCCGTGCTGCCCCCTGTACACGCGAGCAGAGAGCCGGTCGCGCAGAAATCGCATCACGGCTCATGTGGGGGATCCCGTGAAACGTCCGTTTGCTCGCTTCGATCCGCATTCGGTATGATCCTCTTCCCCGCTCCCCCACGACCCGTCCTTCCCCCCTTCCCTCCCCATCACTGATAGCATGGACTCCTCCTTGCCGGAGCCACCCCCTTCCCGGGACCCTCTGTGGCCTCTCCTCCCCCTCCTTCCCTCCCTCCCGAACCCGCTTCAGCCAACGCCCCGCTGGCTTCCCTGACCCGCCGCCGCCTGCTGCGATGGGGGTTGATGGGCCTGGGTGGCCTGGTGGCTCTGGCCTCCGTTCCGGTCTTTCGTTCGGGCCCCTTTCCCACTCCATCCACCCCCCTGCGCCACCTGACTCCCCGTCAGGCCGGCATCGTGCGAGCCTTGGGGCTGTTCCTCGTCGGCCATGGTCACCAAACGGTTCCCACTGATGTCGTGGTGGATGGCACGGTATCGGCCATGGACGAGGAGAACCGATCCATGTTCCTGACCCTCCTCTCCCTCCTGGAGGCGGGCACCTTCGCCACCTTCGGTCGGATCACTCCCCTGTCAGAGATGAGCTATTCCACCGGCATCGCCTATCTGGAGGAATGGAGGCGAAGTTCCCTTTCCCTGCGCCGCACCATGTACTCAGCGGTTCGCAAGACCGTCCTCGCCTCCTGGTACATGGATCCCCGGGCCTGGCCTGGCATCGGCTACCAGGGCCCCTGGATCAAGCAATTCACCATTCCCCCCGTACCCCTTCGATTTCCTTTGAAGGATCCGGTGCAGCGATGATCATCACAGGCAGCGCGGTCAACGCCGATCTCACCCTCTCCGCCGATGTGGTCGTGGTGGGCTCGGGAGCGGGAGGGGCTGTCTTCGGTAAACTCCTCACCGACGCCGGCCACGACGTGCTCATCCTGGAGGAGGGAGGCTACTTCACCTCCCAGGAATTCGTTCAGGACGAACAGGTCATGTACCCCCGTCTGTACAAGGATAGGGGCACCCAGGCCACCGAGGATCAGTCCATCACCGTGCTGCAGGGGCGCTGCGTGGGGGGCAGCACGGTGGTCAACTACCTGGACTGCTTCCGTAGTCCTCCCCGACTCCTGGCCGAATGGCGGGAGAAGGCGGGTTTGACCGACCTGACACCCGAGCACCTTGACCCTCTGTGGGACGAGGTGGAGAAGATCCTGAGCGTCCGCCAGATCGGGGTGGAGCAGCTCAATCCCAACAACCGCAAGCTCCACGACGGGGGCAAGGCCCTGGGCTGGAAGGGGGACACCTTTCACCGCAACGCCTTGGGATGCGTGGGCTCGGGATTTTGCGATCTGGGCTGCACCTACGACGCCAAGCAGTCGATGTTGTTGACCTATCTTCCCCTGGCCAGCAATGGTGGTGCCCGCATCCACGCCAACTGCCGGGTCCGGCGGGTGCTTCATGAGGGGGATCGAGCCGTGGGCGTGGAGGGGGAGGTGCTGGATCCCGACACCGAGGCGGTCAAGCATCTGTTCACCGCCCGAGGCAAGCTGGTGGTCATCGCCGGCGGCTCCATCAACACCCCCGCCCTGCTGCTGTGGAGTGGGGTGACCGATCCATCCAAGCAGATCGGCCAGAATCTCCACCTCCACCCCGCCCTCCCGGTGGTGGCGGAGTTCGACGAGGAGATCCTGTCCTACCATGGCATCAAGCAGGGGTATTACATCAGTGAGTTCAGTGCGGTGCTGGAGGGTCACCCCGATGATGTGCTCCTGGAAGGCATCGGTGCCTCTCCCGGCCTGACCGCCCCCCTGTTCGCCGGAACCGGAGACGAGCACGCCAAAGGAATCTCCCGCCGCAATCAGATGGCTTCGGCTATCGCCCTGGTGAGGGACCTGGGAGGAGGTTCGGTCACCTGCGGAAAGAATGGAAAGCCCATCATCCGCTACCAATTGGATCCTGTCCTGGATGCCCCCAGGGCCGCCCGGGGAGTGGAGAATCTGATGCGAGCCTTCCTGGCGGCAGGCGCTCGATGTGCCTACTCCCCCACCCTGGATCCGGTGATCGCCACCCGACCCGAGCAGTGTGCGGAGGTCCATTCCCGCCCCTTTGGCCCCAACCAGGTGGTGGTGTTCTCCGCCCACCAGATGAGCACCTGCCGGATGGGGGCCAACGACCAGACCCACCCCCTCTCTCCCCAGGGTCTCCTGTGGGGCTATAAAAACCTCATGGTTTGCGACGCCTCGGTGTTCCCCACCGCCACCGGCGTCAACCCCCAGATGACGGTGTACGGGATGGCCAGCCACCTGGCGGACAAGGTGGTGAGGGAGCCGGGGCGGTACGGGTTGTGAGGTGGCGGCGGGGGAGGATGAGATTTTTGTGGGGGGCGGACGAATCCCGCCACCGAGAAGGCCTCCTTCCTGAGCGTGAAGGAGAGCCGTGAATTCACGCTGTCAACATGGCTGACGAATCCAGTGCCTGGGACGACTACTCCAATGAACCCTTGGAGAGTCGTCCATGAACGTCCCCACCGAAGCGATTCAACTTCCCGAGCCCCGCCCTCAAGAACATCCCCTCCGAGCCCTGCTCTGGTCCACCTTGGGCCTCCTGGCCGGTCTGCTGTTCGTGGGCATTCTGGAGAACCTGGAACGCCTGCTCCGACCCGATGGGCCCGTCCTGTCCTGGGTCCACCCCCAACGGCAGGACGGGGAGCGGGGATGAGTCGAAAGCTCCGCAGCGTCCTTTTGGTGATTTCGGTAGGGTGGATGAACCTTCCCTTTTTGCACACCGGACTCCTTCGCCGCTCCCTGCGCCGGACGCTGAAGAAGTCGGGGTGGGAGGCACTCATCCTGGTCCCCCACCTTCCCACCGGAAGGAACGTGGAGGTGCAGGCGGTCTCCTTGAGGGAGCAGGTCGATTCAGCGTGGGGGCTACGACCCTTCGACGCGATGATTTTCATCGGACATTCCCTGGGTGGACTGGTGGTCCGCCGCCATCTGGAAGGCGCGACGTTGCCGGATGTCCCCACCTTGAGCCTCTACGCAGGCACGCCGTTCGGGGGGTCCTGGGCAGGGGCGTTGGTGATGGGGGGAGCCCGCAACGACCTTCGGTACGGGTTGCCTCAGGCGCGGCGGTATCGCCTCTCCGGGGTGAAGGAGATCCTTCTGGCCGGAAGGTATGACCTGCTTTGCCGACCCAAGGCGGTGGGAGCCCTGTCAGCGGAGCTGCCGGTGGTGGAGGTTCCGGTAGATCACGGGGGGTTGATCTGGGCGAGGGTGGCGGTGGAGGCGATTTGTGAGCGGGTTGAAGAGTTCTTGGGTACCAACGAATCCTCCCCTACCCAGCCAGACACTTCGGATACCCAGGGTCCTCCTTCACCGGAATGAACAAGATCAGGTGGGCCCCTTCCTGGGACCCTGGATTCAGGGCCGTCACCAGAAGACGGCAGAGGCATTCGCCGGAGGACTCGGCTTCCCGGAAGTGACGGAAATAGGCCCACAGCTCTACCCGCTGCCCGGAGGTGGCATGGCGAGCGAGAGAGGCGGTCAACCGTTGATCGACCTTGGACGCGAAGACTCTGTCAGCAGTGTCAATCGTCAATGCGTTTGAAGCGGTGCAGTATCCCAAGTCCTCGCAAGCCTTCCCCTGCCCCGCCAGCAGCGCTCCGTTCTCCCCCACCACCAGGACGCCCATGGTCTGGATGTCCGTCCAGGTCAGGACCGGCTCGTCGGAGAGGGGAGAGCGGATTCGGCGCTGTTGGTTCCACAGCGACTGGAATGCCTCTCTCACCAGTTGGGTGGCGGTGGCGGCTCCCAAAAGGTGCTCCACCAGGGGGTCCATGGAGGCGGGGACCGTTGAGGAACCTGCCCCCTTCTCATTCCCCTTGCCATGAGCCGGGAGTTCCAGGGCATTTTCCAAGGCCCTCTCCGCGTGCTGATAGAGAAACACCACCCAGATCAGCAAGACGATGCCGGCCGCCGCCACACCACCGCTCAGCCACAAGAAATGGGAATGGGAAAGAGCCCCAGGCGGCAGGTCTGGCTGGAGACTCAACCTGATCAGGCCCGTCAAGGGTCCGGTCAGAAGGAGAAAGAACACCACGGGAATCATCCCGTTTCGCCACCGCCTGTACTCGCGCTGGGCATTGGCCTGCACTTTCCGCGACTGCAAGGATCCTGATTGGAGTGCTTCATCCAGGCCACCGGGGGCCGTCACCTGATCGAAGGCCATCCTTTGTATTCTGAGATAGAAAATCCTGTTCCAGACGGCTCCCAAAGCCAGCCCCAAGAGCCCGATGAAAAATGCAGCGAGACCACTTCCGTAGGTGGCCCATCCCACACCGAAGGAAACGATTCCATAAGCGAGGGCCCCCAGAACATTGACCTGGAAGGTGATGGAGGGAACCTCGGGGAGAACCAACTCCTTCCCTTTGTTGGAGGAGACGGCCCGAACGTGACGTTTCACCACCCTCTTCTCCAACCAGGAGAGGAGGGGGATGGGATGTGGAGACGCGGAGTCCGACTCTTTATTGCGGGAGCGTCGAGCGTCGATAAAAGCAAGCCGGAGGGGAAGGGCGGCTCTCAGGATGGTTTCCCTGAAGTCCTTGTTCAGTCTCGGGCGGCCGATGTAGGGCAAGACCACGTAAGCAGTATGGACCCCCATGACCTTTCCCCCGATCATACCAAACCCCATCCCACCAAACAGAACGGGGGCTATACCTGACATCAGAGATACATAGAACCGACTCTGAGCGGGGATGGAGAGGAGGCCGGCCCCAAGGAAGGCGAATGAGGTGCTGACCACCACCAACAAGGTCAGGAGAGATTCAAAGGTCGCATGCCGAATTCCATGACGCTGGGCATAATGCAGCCCCCCATCGACGATCTCGTGAGTACGTGGGGTAAGCACCATTTTCCTTGAAGTTTTTCCTTCTCCACGCAGTGTGTTTCTCCAGGATCGGGGGAGGAGAGCCAGGCGTTGTTCTGCAGGCGTCATGCCGAGTTGGATGCTGCCCAGGACCGATTTGGTCATCTCTGAACCAGAGCAATGATCGGGTTTCTCGGCGAATTTCCTGGCTTTGAAGTCGATCCATGCGCGGATTTCTTTGGAGTCAGACCAGGATCTGGCCTCATTCGATAGGGGGGAGGGAACCTGCCAGGGGGAGAATGAAAGGCCCTTCCATCCCACATACACCCGCATTTCCTGAGACGCCGCGTCTTTGCGAGCCTCCTCGGCGGTGCAGAGGGCCTCTTCGGCCAGATGGAATGCTTCCCCATCCACCAGATGATGACGCCGACTTTGATGGGGGGACGGAGCGTGCGTCAAGTTCACCGAGCCCTTTCCCCAGCCGATGTTGATGGAGAGCCCTCGGAGTTCCATGTCCATCATGACGGTGGCCGCCCAGTCAAACACGCTGGCGGCGAAGACGGTGTCCCTCTCCTCCAGGAGGATCACCAGGTCGAAGCCATCTCCGACAGGCTCCAACATCAACCATGAAGAAATGCGGGCGACCTCCGGAGGAGAGTTTTCCGTCCCCTTCGTTTCCCCCCGATACTGAATCAGGGCGGGCAGATGGGCTTCGGCGATCATTCGAAGAATAGGAAGGCTGGCGCCTGTGGTGGTGGGGGCCTTCATATCCATGCGAATGGAGAGGACAAAGCCCGAGCCCGGGGTGGAAGGAGGGGGGGCCACCGGTGTCGCAGCCGCCTGGTTCGGTTTCAGCCCCAGCAGGGTGTCCACGGCGGGGTCGGATTTCAACTCGGACAGGGGGCGTTCGGAGACTCCATCCTTCAGGCTGGCGGTGGCAAGCCGTTCTACCTCTTTTGCCGCTTCCACAACGGTGGGTCCCACCAGATCCCGTCCCAAGAGGGGAGTGATCCACAATCCAACCGGGCCGTGGGCCATGGCGGAGCGCAGGGAGACCGCCGGTTCGCACAACCTGGCGAGGATCCCCACCCAGGTTTGAAGAGGCATGGCCTCCTTGTGCTGAAGGACCACGCCCGTCCGACGGAGGATCATCCGGACCGATGCCGTGGCACGATAGGCTGCGGGCGGAGTCTGACTCAGCAGGGAGTGGAGTCGGGTTGCTGCCCAATGGAACCTGTAGAGGGAGGCCAGGGAATCTTCCGAATTCTTGTCAAGGCACTCCACCACACAGATATGATACGCCTCTTCGGGCTTCTTCAGATCACCTTCCGGCTCGATATCAAAAAAAGGATGAGACATGGGGGCTCCGAATTTTTGTTCCAAGATGGAAAATTCGTCTAAAATCGCCGAGTGGATGCACTGAAACACCAATTCCCCTTCTGCGTCCAACAGCTTGAGCAGGCGATTCTGGAGCCCCTGTTTGAGGACAGCCTGTCCCTGGTGGGGGTTTGCCCAGGGAAGCTCCATGACCGGAAGGGGGCGGTTGCTGGACTTCTTGAGCATGCCCAGAAGGACAAGCATATCGGTCCGGGTGGAGGGGTCCCATTTCTGAAACAACTCCTCCAAGTAGATGGACAGGGCCGCCTTGACAACATCTCCCCCGGCTCCAGCCAGGGGGTTTCCGTGGGGGTCGTGAGCCCGCCGATGAGAGAACCATGCCCGGAGAAGTTGATACAGTTCCAAGGGATATGGGGCGGCATGGAGCAGAGCACTCTTCATACCCTGGAAGGGAGATCCTGACTTGTCCTCCTCCGACATGCCCCGGCTCAGGTGTTCAACCAACATCTCCCTGTCGTTCTCACTCAGGAACGGAACTTCGAAGGGAGCGGGCAGGGACAAAGCGTCTTTCACCTCCTGGGCAAAATGCGGGTGGAGCACCAGCAGCACCCTTGCTTTCTTTTCCTGAGCCAACAGTATGATTTGCTTGAGGATCTCAGTCCGGGTCATCCCTGGGGACACCACTCTCTCGGCGTGGTCAACCACCAGGAGAGGGGAATGTTGGGGAGACAGGGAGCGGATTCTGCCCCAGTCCACCTCTCCATCTGTTGCGACGGGATCGAGCAGGATGACCTTCCGTCCTTCTCTTTCCCACTGGGGAATCAGGCGGCAGCGGACAAGGCTGCTGGTTCCCCAGGACGGGGGGGCGGTGAGAATCTGGACCGCTTCCATATGAGGGCAACCATGGGTCTTGGTGGACGCAATCTCCCACGACTTCAGTTTCACAAAGCCGTGCTCCCCTTCACTCTCATAAGGACGAAGAAAGGGATCAAAGCTCTTGATGAGGGGCCCCTGGAGGAGCGGCGCCCGGGCAGCATCGGCCCCAGAAACATAGGTCAGCACCTCGCACTTTGGGGACCGGGTGCGAGTGCGTCCATCGTTGAGGGCTTGCACTCGGGACACGCCAGGACGAACGGCCCGACGAT
>CAYRTW010000245.1:0-8332 GCA_964426935.1 uncultured Rickettsiales bacterium | reverse complement strand
GGCATGGAGGAGGCTGATCGAACCCGCGTCCAGGACGGCTTCATGGCGGGCAGCTACCGAATCATCGTCGCCACCAACGCCTTCGGGATGGGGGTGGACAAGGCGGACGTGCGCTGCGTTCTCCATTTTGACCTGCCCAAGACCGTGGAGGCCTGGTACCAGGAAATCGGTCGCGCCGGCAGGGATGGTCGCCCCAGCCAGGTCCACCTTCTCCGCAGTCCTGGCGATCGGCGAATTCAGGAGTTCTTCATCGACGGTGCCCATCCTCCCAAGGAGTGGGTGGCCAAGGTGTGGGAATTCCTGAGGAGTTTCGGGGAGGAAGAGGTGTGGTGTTCTCACCGGGCCCTGGCGGAGGAGACTGGCTTGGAAGGGGGTGAGAGAGCCGTCTCCGCCTGCCTCATCGTCTTGGAGAGGGCAGGAGCGTTGAGCAGGCTGTCCCTTCGGGAGAGCACCGGTGAAGTGAGGCTGCTCGGCGATGCCCGGCGCAAGGGAGAGGAACACCGAGGGCTGCGGGGTGAATTGTGGCGCACCCTCAAGAACCTGGAGAGGTCGGGGGGTCCCCCCACCCTCGCTGTGGATCTGAAGTGGCTGGAAGGGCATCTGGACACCACTCGGGATCGGCTCACCGGAGCCCTGCGCGCCCTGCAGGAGCACGGGGCCATCGACTACGAGCCGCCAGAGCGCTGCGGTGGAGTCCGCCTGATTCACCACGAGGCCGACGCAAAGGTGGATCGCCAGGAGTTGGAGCGCCGCCGAGGCTTCGAGTACCGCAAGCTGGATCGGATGGAGGCCTTTGCCGATCACGCCACCTGCCGGCGGGCGGACATCCTGCGCTACTTCGGGGAAGAGCCCCCCTATCGCCGCTGCGGCACCTGCGACCGTTGCCAGGAGTCGGGGGAGGCCTTGGAGATTCGCCCTCCCACCCCTGCCGAGGACACCGCCATCCGCAAGGTACTGGCCTGTGTAGCCCGGATGGGAGGGGGGTATTCGTCGGCGATGCTGGCCAAGGTTCTGACCGGCTCCAAGGACACGGTCATCTCCCAACTGGGATTCGACCGGCTGACCACCTACGGGCTCCTGAAGGAGCTGACCCAAGCGGAGGTTCAGGAGTTGGCCTCCTGCCTCCTGAGGGCGGGAGCCCTGCAAGAATCCCAGGTCACCCGGGCGGTTCAAGGGAGGGATCGGGTGTATCGGGTGCTGAACCTCACCCCCCTGGGGAGCCAGGTGATGCGGGCCCTTCAACCCGATTTTCAACTGGAGATGCCGTTCCTGCCCGCCCTGGGAGGGAAGGCGCCCCCCAAGCCTCCCTCCCCCTCGACCCGAATTTCCTCCCTCTCTCCCTCGCCGGCCCGTGAAAAAGACGAGGGCCCCCCTCTGGACTCCGCAGGAGAGCGCCTCCTGGAGCGCCTGCGCCGCCGCCGCTTGGAGATGTCCCGGAAGGAGGATGTCCCCCCCTTCGTCGTGGCCTCCAACCGCACCTTGAAGCACATCGCCGCCATGAAACCTCGTAACAGGCTTGAATTGCTTATGATTCCTGGAATCGGCGAGAAAAAGGCCCATCAATATGGAGCCATGTGGCTGGAAGAGGTGGCGGGCGACCGACAGTAGGACCGGGGAGGGGAGCCGCCCCCGGTCTCCACGCCGGCACCCAAATCCAGCGCCGGCCCCACTCCGATACCAGACAGGACGTCTCGCCAGGAGCCGCTCACCGGGCCCCGGGCAGTGGGGGCGCGAGGAGGGGTCTGGTCGCAGGCGAGGGGCAGAAAACGATGGGCCCGACCCGGTCTCCCGAGGGGGGAGAGGCGATAGGGAGGTCCGGCCAGAGCCATAAATCTCCCCCGGCAAGAGACTCCCGCCTCCCCTCTCTTCTCACCCTCCTCCCGGCAACCGCAGCTCCGCCTCGGTCCCCCCTTCTTCTCCCCGGCGCAGCCTCAGGCTCCCCCCGTGGCGATGGGCCACTTCCAGGGCAATGGACAAGCCCAACCCCTGTCCCGGACGGGCGCGGATGCGACTCCCCTCCCCTCGGAAGAACCGCTCCGACAGGCGGGGCACCTCCTGTTCGGTCACTCCCAGACCGTCATCTTTCACCAGGAAGACCACCTCACTCCCCTGCTGGAACACCAGCACCGCCACGTGGCCGGATGCGAAGTCCACGGCGTTATGGACAAGGTTTCCCACCGCCTGCTCAAGAGAGATGGGATCCGCCTGAAGGGGCACCGGATGGTCGCCAGAGCCCCCCTCCAAGGACACCCCCTTCCCTTCGGCCAGGCGCCTGAATCGGGTCACCGTCCTTTCCAGCACTTCCCTCCCGTCCACCCGGCAGCGCACCCAAGCCAGGGCCGTCCCCTCCATCTGCACCGCCTGGGACAGGTTCCCCAGCAGGGCCTCCAGCCACACGAGCTCCTGAATGGCCAGTCGGGACGCCTCCCCGGGTTGGGCCAAAGCCAGCCCCTCCACCGCCAGCTTCAAGGTGGTCAGGGGAGTTCGCACGTCGTGGGCCACGTTCCCCAGCAGCTCTCGGATGCGGGTGTCCCGCCGCTCCAACAGATCCATCCTCTCCCGGGCAGCGGTGGTGGCCCGGTTGAAGGCCCTCGCCAGACCGGAGAGCTCATCCTCCCCGTCTTCATCGATGGACCCCTTGAATCCCGCCGTCACCACTCCCCAGGTGGCCACCGACAGCCAGGCGATGCGCCTCAGCAGGGGGGTGATGACCCCAAACCAGCCGATCCCCAGGGCCAGGGCCAGCACCCCTCCGCGAAGGAGGCCGTGGCGAACGATCCTCCCGGTGGAGAAACCAAAATAGCTGGTCTGAAACAGGAGGAACCGCTGGCAGGGGCCTTCCCGGGAAAGGAAAAGGAGCCCCGTCCAGGTGAAAGAGGGATCGGGGGAGGACACCGAGCGGATCTGGCCATCGCCGAGGGAGGCCAGGGAACCCCGATCCCCCTCCGTCAGGCGGGGACCCCTGGACGAGTAGGGGTTCCCCTTCCCATCCAGGGGCCAGACTCCCCCCAATCCCTGATCGGAGAGGTGCCAGGTGGAGGGGGAGGCGTCACAGGCGGCCAGGGCCCCTCCCTCCTCCAATCCTTCCAGGACGCCGCGAAGAACCACTTCCCGCAGCTCGTTCAAGAGGAGAGCGTTGATGCCCGCCACCGACAGCCCGTAGAGACCGAGCAGGGAGGCCAGGGAAAGGAGAAGGCGGGTGGCCAGGGAGCTTTTCATCGATCCCGGTCCAGGCGGTAGCCGATGCCCCACACGGTGATGATGCGGGCCCCCTCCCCTCCCAGTTTGGTCCGAAGGCGAGAGACGTGGGTCTGGAGCACCTGCCCGGAGGGATCGTCGACGAGGAGCACCGCCTCCGCCAGTTGCTCTCGCCTCACCGCCCTCCCCGCTCGCACCAGGAGGTGACGGAGAATCTCGAACTCCGTGGGGGTGACATGACAGGGCCTGTCCCCCACCGTCACCGTTCGGGCCTCCTCGTCCACCGTCACCGAACCGAAGGAAAGACGCGAGGATGCAGGCTCGGGAGGTTGGGCCCGCCGCAGCAGGGCGCGGATGCGAGCCAGCAGCTCTTCGGTGGAAAAGGGCTTGGTGAGATAATCATCGGCCCCCAGATCCAGCCCCAGCACCTTGTCCTGGGAGAGGGTACGAGCGGTGAGGAGGATGACTGGCACCGAGGAAGTGCGGCGAACCTCGGTGAGCAGCGAGAGCCCGGAGCGATCGGGGAGCATCAGGTCAAGGAGAAGCAGATCGGGAGGATTCTTCAGGAACTCTCCCATGGCCGAGGTGGCGTCCTGGGCCCAGGTGCAGGGGAACCCGCCGTCGAGGAGGCACCGAGCGGTCAGGGGACCGAGGATGGGATCGTCTTCCACCAGGAGGATGTGGGGCATGGCGGCGAGGGCTCCGGGGGGGTCTGAGGCACGGACTGAGGATAGGGGCTGTGGGGAATTCCCGGCAAGGGAAGAGGGGGGGGTACACACCTCCCGTTGATCGGGAGGAGGGGACCGCCGTCGGTAAAAAAGATGGAGCAAAGTGAGGGGTCTTGCTGACCCGTGGCCGATTGAATTCGACCACCAGGGCATGAGAACCACCCTCCCACCCTATCCGACCGCCAGACGATTCTACCTGTTCTGGGCCACCCTGCTCCTCGCGCTGCCAGGTGCCCCGGGCTCTTCATCCCCGGCGCATGCCGCCGACCCCCTGCCAGCGGTCTCGGGGTATGTGGACGCGCTGTGGACGGCGTTGGGCCGGGGGATCACTCCCAGCGCTTCCAAAACCGACCGCCTGGAGGGGATGATGGGAGGGGGGGACGGGGAGGAACATCACTCCCTCCTCCACCTGAGCCGAGACGTGGCCCGAGCGGCCCTGGCGGCCCGGGGAGTGATTCCCGGGGATCCCCAGGAAGAGGAGGCTCTGAAGGTGGCCCAGGCCATTCTCACGCCGAAGGGCCGTCTCCGATTGCTCCCAGTGGCCGGGCCCTTCTCCCCTCCCCAGGCGGTCATGCTGGAAGGAGGACACGACCTTGCCACCCGGGCCCTGGCGGCCTGCCTCGCCTGGAGCCTGTTGGAAGGGGGACGAGGGGTGGACTGCCCACGGGTCTCCCCCACCCCCTCCCGGTCCATCCAACTGCGGCTGCGATACCCCTCTCCACCACCCCGCCTTCCCCGGGGGGCCTGGGTCATTCCCCTCATCACCTCTTCCTCCGACTCGTCCCCCCGCCAGGTCGAAGCGCGCTTTCACGCAATCGGAACGTGGACCGGCCCGGTGGAAGTGGTTCTTCCTCCCATCTCCATTCCTCTCCACGGGTCCCTGGACCTGCCGGGGGGTCGAGTTCGAATCCTCCCACCCCAAGAGTAACGGAGGCCACCTCTCATGGACCAGTATCCATCCATCACATCCATCGTTTTGATTTTACTAACTATTTTTGTGGGGTGGCCTTCACCGGTGGGGGCCATCTCCTCCGCTCAACCGGAGGTGGACCACACCCTCCTGACTCAAGGGGCAACCGAGTTGGGCCGGGCCCTGGACGAGGAGGGGGACCCTCGGGGCGCTGTTCGTTCGGCTGGGGAAATCGCCCAGAAGGTGAGCACGCGTCTTCCCAACGCTGCGCTCTCTCTGGAGCAGGTGGTCCACCTGATGGGTCCCCTGACGGAAATGGAAACCTTCCCCAAGGTCAACCGGGTAGATCTGCTCACCGCCGAGAACCTGTCTCGGGTAGCGGACATGGACCTGATACGCTTTCAATCCCTGAAGGACCTTCCCGGAGCGGTGGCCGAAGCGGAGAGAGGGGCCCTCATCGCCGTCGCTCGTCTCATCCTCTCTTCCATTCATTACGCCGCCCGGGAGGCACCGGTGGGTCCGGATTCACCGGGCCTGATCGGGCTGTCGGCAGCCTCCCCCGGCTACCGCGCTTCGGAGCGCCTGTTGAGCGAGGCGGGGCAAACCGATTCGACGGCATCCCGGGTGGTGGCCAGGCTCGACAACGGATGGGATATCGTGGCGGCATCGAGGGTGGGAATGGCCGAGGAGCGCCTGGCCAGGGGCACCGTCGGGCTTCCCCGTCTCTCCAACCTCCTTCAGGCCCTCCGCTGGACCGCGATGGGGCATCCAAGGCGAGACGTGCGGGGAGGAGCTGGCCTTCTGGCGGACGACCTCCTGGTGGCCGCCGAAAGAGCGCAGATCACGGTTCCCGACCGGCGCTCCGACCTTCTTCTCCTGGTGGTGGGAGCTCCGGATGAAGGAGAGGATGGGGGAGACGCCATGACCGCCGGAGAGGCTTCCCGACGACTGTTCCAACCTCTCCCGGGGTGGACGATTGGGGGACTCGCTGGAGAAAACCCTGACCAGATGCGGGAGATCCTGTCCGCCATCGCCGCCCGTCAGGACATCCTGGAGTCGATCCCCGCTGGCGTCACCCTCGCAACGGTCTACTTCGAGGAGGACCATGAATTCTCTCTGGCGGCACGGACAGCGTTGATGGCGGTGGAGAGGCTGCCCCGTCATGCCCAGGGTATGGCGGCGGCCCGAGGAGCCTGGTGGGTCGCGGACCTTCCCGGGCACACCGTGCCCCTTCTTCTCCCCCAGATCCCTGGCCGGGTCCCCGACGGGCACCTGGCGGTGGTCCGATGGTTGGAGACGAGCTATCCCCGAATGCTTCGGGGGGATCCCGTTCCAGCTCCTGAGGTGACCGCCACCGAGCAGGCAGCCCGTGGCCAGCTCCCCGCCCCTCGCCCTCCTGTGGGCGCTTCCCTGGGAGGAGGAGTGACCTTCGGTTCCTCCCTGCGCCTGACCCCCCGAGTGGCGGGAACCGTGGAGGGGGACGTTCGAATGGGGCTTCTGGCGCTGGGGGCCCGGATCGGGTTTGGTCAGCATGCCCTGGCCCTCCCTGGCAGCCCTCTCGATGGCTCCACCCAGGCTCACCTCTTTTCTTTTGCCTGGATGGACGGGAAACTCTCTCTTCATCCCCTTCCCGAGGCCTTTCGCTTGCAACTCCAGTTTCTCCTGTTTGGAGGGCCGTGGATTCGGACCGTCTCCATCCCCGAGCGGAGCCTCACCGAGGTGGTGGCCAGCGGAGGACTCGGAGCCGAGGTTGGAATCCGGCTGAACAGGGGCCTGGTGGCGGGGGTAAGAGGCGATATAAGGTTGGTGCCCGACGAGGAGTTCCGATGGGGGGCTCTGACCGGGGCCCTCACGGTGGGGATTCGTGTCGAGCCCCGGAGGTGATGAAAATTGATTCCAAAAAACCTCCCTGACAAAATGCTTCCGTGGGACGACCAGTTTATTGATACACAAGCATCCCGCGTCCTGAACGAGGTGAAACATGGCCTTCTCTCTCCACCGAGCCCTACCCCCTCTTCTCGTCTTCGTCGTCATGGCAACCCTGGGAAAATCCCCCCCTGCCCTTGCTGGAGAGGGGCCCCCTTCCGCCGGAGTTCAAGGTTCCGTCCAGCCCCTCCTGGGTGGCGGACTGTTCGCCAGCCCGTCGTTTGGAGTGGCGAGCTACCTGGAGGCGGGGGCCGAAATGCCTCTGGGAAGAGAGGGAAAGAGGGGTAACTTGTCCCTGGTCGGGCGGGGAGGGCGTGGTTCGCGGATCTACTTCACCGACACGGCTCATGAGGAACCCATTCAGTGGGGCGAGTTTACGGTGTCTTTGTCTTGGTCGCTCCCACTACTGGATAAGGTGTTCGGTACGGGGGGGGTCACGGCCTTCGCCGGGGTGTTGGCCCTCCCAGGTGAGGCAGACATGCCGGTTTGGGAAGAGCTACCCACCTACGGCGCCGGGGGTTTTGCGCGCATTGGAATCGTACGTGGAGTTTTCTTTGATTTTCGTGCTGACGTACGAGTCATACACCACCCCGACGGCCTGGACTTCACGATTCCCTGGGGGTTTGGAATCAGCCTGATGCCTCTCCACCAGCTCTGAGAGTCCCATTTTGCGGGACTCTCTGAAAGGAGCTCACCTCATGTATTGCTTCCTCCGCGTTCCCGCCCTGCTCGTATTGTTCCTCCTCTCCTCGTGTGTTCTCACCGACACCCAGCGTTCCCCATTTGGCGGCACAGCGTCTCCCGGCGACGATGATAACACCACCGACGATGACGCCACGGCGGATGACGACACCACTCCGCCCGACGATGACGCCACGGCGGATGACGACACCACTCCGCCCGACGATGACTCCACCCCGCCCGACGATGACACCACCCCGCCTGACGACGACTCCACCATCGCTGACGACGACACCACCCCCGCTCCGCCCGACGATGACTCCACCATCGCTGACGACGACACCCCCCCCGCTCCCGACGACCTGGATGAAGACGGCTACTCCGTCGCCGAGGGGGACTGCCAGGATGGAGATCCGGCCATCCACCCGGGAACCATCGAGACCTGGGACGACCAGGATAACGACTGCGATGGCCTGGTGGACGCCGAGGGGTCCTTCGGTGGGTCGATCTTCCTCACCCTGCTTCTGACCGAGCTGGGCATGGAATCGACCTGCGAAGGCACCGCCTCCGTCGCTATTGATGGGGCGGGGGAGCTTTCCGGTTCAGGGGTCTGTCTGTCCTCCTACCTGGGCACGGATGTGGCCTTCGATCTGACAGGAGTGGTGGCCGGGGACAGCGTGGCCATCCACGGCGGTAGCGAGGACATCGAGTTGGATTTCGAGGCGATTTTTCCTGACCTGGATCACCTGGACGCCGATGGATACGAAGGCACGGGGAGCTACCTGGGCTTTGACCTCACCTTTGAACTGGACGCTTCATTGGTGCGGATCTGAATAAGAGGGTGTAGCCGAATAATCAAGGCGCCCCCAGCCGTCGCGCCAGCATCCAG
>CAYRTW010000244.1:0-8386 GCA_964426935.1 uncultured Rickettsiales bacterium | reverse complement strand
CTCTAAGCGGGTGGAAGGGAATGTTTTCGTGAGGATGTCGTGGGCAGGGGCTGGGATTTTTCACCACGCAGAGCAGTGGGGTCCAGAGAAGAAAATTATTATGTATATTGAACATTATGTTTTCAATGCTTATCCTCATGCCCCATGAAGTTCGTCGACCGTCACCGAGAGCTTGCCCGACTGTCCCGCGCCCTGGACGCCCCTGGAGGGGGAATGGTGTGTCTGTGGGGTCGGCGGCGGGTCGGCAAGTCACGCCTGCTGCGGGAGGCCATGGTGGGCCGCCCCCATGCCTATGTGGTGGGAGATGATCGGGACGCGTCTCTCCAGCGCGCGGCGGTGGCCCGGGAGATTGGCAGGATGGTACCAGGCTTCGACCGGGTGCCTTACCCGACCTGGGAGGTCCTGCTGGAGCGCTTCTGGCGCGATGCCCCTCCACGGGCGGTGCTTGTCCTGGATGAATTTCCCACGCTGGTGTCTCGGTCCACCGAGTTGCCAGGGGTCTTGCAGAGGCTGCTGGATCAGGGAGAGGGGAACGGCCGGTGCATTGGCCTGTGCGGCTCCTCCCAACGAATGATGCATGGGCTGGTACTCGACGCCCAGGCCCCTCTTTTCGGGCGGGCCAGGGAGATCCTCCGCATCGAACCCCTGGCTCCAAGATGGCTTGGAGAGGCCCTCGGACTGACTGAGCCGGCGGAGGTGATCCAGCGCTTCGCGGTGTTCGGTGGCATCCCTCGATACTGGGAGCTGGTGGTCCCGTATGACAACCTGCACAACGCCATCGCCGAGTTGGTGTTGGACCCCCTGGGAGTGCTTCACGACGAACCCCATCTCCTTCTGCTGGATGACCTCAGCGAGACCGCCAGGGCCGCATCGATCCTGGCCTTGATTGGTCAGGGCTGCTCCAGACTCTCGGAGATTGCCGGCCGCCTCGGCCATCCCTCCACCTCCCTGACCCGACCCATGGAAAGGCTGATTTCCTTGGGACTTGTCGCCCGGGATACCCCCTTTGGAGTGCCAGCCAGGGAATCCAAACGATCCTTGTATCGCATCGCCGATCCCCTTCTGGCCTTCTGGTACCGGTTCGTCGAGCCCAACCGTTCCTTGCTGGAGGCTCGGGCGGTCGACACCGTGGCCAGTGACGTTCGGGCGGGCTTTCCCCTTCACCTGGGCCTGGCCTGGGAGTCCCTGGTGAGGTGGCGAATACCGCGAGCCTCCATCCGAGGCCTCTATTGGAAACCGGCATCCCGGTGGTGGGGAAACGGTCTCGATGGGAAGCCGTTGGAACTGGACGCCGTTGCCGACAGCGTAGACCGTCCCGGTGTGGTCCTGGTGGTGGAAGCAAAGCTGAGGGTGGAAGCACGAGAGGTACCAAGGCTGCTAGCCACCCTTCGGGCCAAGGCCTCTCAATGTCCCGCCCTGGCCGGGCGGTCCTGCGAGGTGTTTCTGTGGGTCCTGTTCGATGCACCGGCCCTGGAGGGGGTGTTGAACGCTGCGGAAGTGCTGGAGGCGGAGTAGGGCCACAAGACGCCTCAAGCACCCTCCGCTCAGGGACTCTTTGGAACCAAACCACAAATCCTTGGACTTCAAACTAAAATTGTCCTTCTGCAAGAAGGATCGGAGCCCTTTTGACCTCGGGAAGGAGGGCTGACAGCTCGGGATCCCCGGCCACCTCATCCTGGGCTGCTTCGGGAGAGGGACTGTCTGCCAGCCAACTCCTCAGGATCCGTCGGGCCGCCTCGGATTTCCCCAACCGAGCATCCAGGCGAGCAGCGAGGAGAGCGGCCTCAGGAACGAGGGGGATCAGGGGGCGGATGGCTCGGTCGGCGGCGACGTTTTCCCCCTTGGTGAGGAGGGCCTTGGCTCGCAGGAGGGTCAGCATTCGCGAGGCGGGGGTGTCCAGGGGAAGACCCGCCAAGGCGGGATCAAGGAGGGCCTCCATCCCCCAGGGGTCCTGGTAATAAAGGGGAATTCCCCAGGCCTCCAGCCAGACCGCAGAGAACTTCCTGCCCAGAAAACGCCGGATCTTCCCCGCCCAGGTGTGGGGAGATCGGCGCAACAGGAGGGCCATCTCCTTCGGGGTCAGACCGGCGAGAGAGGCTTCCTCCACCCTTCCCAACCCCTCCAATACCAGGACCCGCTGCCAGGGAGAGCCGGAGCGCACCTCCTCCTCCAGCACTCGGGAATCCCTCTCCGCCTGGAGGCGTCCCCTTTCCCCCTTCCCGGAACCGGCACCCAGGGAGGCCCCACGAAATTCGATGCCCCGAATCCGCACTCGCAACCGCACTTCTCGGCCTTGGACATCGTGGGGAGACCCGATCTCAAAGCTCAGGGGTCCCTCGGCAGGCTCTTCAGGCAGGCGCACCACCTTTCGAGCTCCCTGGTCGAGACGAAAGCTGACCGTTCTCGGATTTTGGCTCTGGCAAATGGAAATTCGGTGTTCCCCCTCCCAGGATTCCCCCCTCACATCCAGTCCGGGGATCGGCCCGGCGAGGACCATCTGGTGCTGGGTGCGAGGCCCACCTCCCACTCGGGCCAGGGTCACCGTGGTCCTCCCCTTCCCCTGGCGAAATCCCAACTCCAAGTTCGAGCTCCAGTCCATCTGCACCACCTCCAATTCCACATCGGCGCACAGGGGCTGCCCGTTGGGTTGAAGGGAGAGGGCCAGAATCGTCCCTCCTGTCGGCTCCGCCCCCACCTCCACTTCCAACCAACGGGAGAGGGGATTGCGCCACACCGCCTGGGGAGCCACCACCTCCCAGGCCGAGGACAGGGGCTGGTGGAAACGAACGAGCGCTGAGGAGCCGGGAGGAACGGGTGCATCGGCAAACACATGGGCCTGGCGGAGGATCTCTTCAGCAGCGGCGGCGGTGGAGGCAGAGAGGGAGGATTGCCCGAGCAGGCCCCTGGCAAATCCCACCACCCCCGGGCCGGGCACCTGCAGTGGCGAGCCCAGCAGCTCCAAGGCCTGAGCCCTGACTGTAGCATCGGAACCCGTGGCCGAAATCAACTCCAGGAGGCGGGGAGCCACGGTTTCACTCCTCCCCCACGCCACCAGGATGCCGATTCGAGACCAGGCCTCCCGCAGCGCCCTCTCGTGGAGGGACGAGGGAGGCACCTTCACCTCTCTCGCCGAGGTCTCCCTCACCGGCAGCCGCCCTCTCCCCGTTCCCAAGATGAAGGTCCGCTCCCTACCCTTCACCCACAGTTCGGCAGCGGGGTCTTCATCGGCCTGACCGGCGTCCAGGAGCCCCAGCCCCGGGATCCACACCTCGGGCCCTCGTCCCTCGGGATCCAGGATTCCCAGTTGATCCGGGTGGGAAAGGAGCAACTCCACCTTCCCATCCCCATCCACATCGGCCACGCGAATGTCTTGGGCTTCCCGCTTCAGCGTTCGCACCCCTTCGGACACCAGGGCACCTTCCTTCCATCGCAACTGAGCCAGGAGACGGCTCTCGCTGCGAGGAGCGATTCCTTCCGGGCAGGGGCCTCCCAGGGCGAAGATCCGAGTCCCCGAAGCATCGGCAAGAATCGCCGTGGAACGGGCTCCCATGCACATGCGTCCTTGAACCTGGAGACCTGCCAAAGGGTCCGAACCCGATCCGGTGAGCACCCTCACCTCGTGTCCCTTCCACCCCGTGGCCGACAGGATCACTTCAGGAGAACCGTTTCCGTCCAGATCCTTCACCTGCAGGCTCCGAATCGGCAGCCCCTGCGCCCTTGTACCGGCGTGGAGTTCCTGGAGGGCACTCCCCTGCAACCGATACAGACCGGCCTCCTGATAACGAAAGGTCACCAGCGCGTCTTTCCCTCCCCGCCCCTCCATGAAGACGGCATCGGAGGGCTCGGCGTTCACCGAAATGGGAGTCAGGGTGGTGTCCTTCATCTCTCCCCACAGCAGCCAGCCCGGGGGACCCCAGACCAGAAGATGCTCCCCCTTGCTGCGAACGCCTCCCACGGCTCCGGGCATGGGCCAGGAGCGGGTCTGCCCCGAGGGAGATTGCAGGGTCAACAGCGCGCCCTGACCCACCAACCTCCTGCCCCCTTCCAGGAGCAGCCCCTGGGACAGGGTTCGAGACGTTTCCTCGGCCTGGGCCAGCCCTGACAGGTATTTTCGGGTCGGGGGAGAGAGAGATGAGCTGGCCAGATCCCAACGGGCCAAGGCCAGGGATTCTCCCGCTTCCTGGGAAACGGCCTCCCCCAGCCCCGAGGCGGCTCCCCAGTCATCCCCGGCCAGCAATTCCTTCATCAGGGCATCCCTCGCTCCCGCCTCCAGGGCCGCCGGGGCATAAATCCACGCCGCCGCCAGAGCCTCCATTCTGGCGCCTCCTTCCCATTGACCGGCGGCCCAGGTCCATCCCTGGGAAAGGGCCCGGGTCCCCATGGCTCGGGGATCCTCGGAGAGGGAGCGGAGAGACCCTTCCACCTCCCCCCTCTCTTTGGGCCAGGAGGAGCGGAGAGAGGTCAGGGCTCGGGTCACCGAACGCTCAGCAAGCCATATGGACAGGGATTCCCTCTGGGACGCCAGGAACAGGGACAGAATTCCCACACCCAGGAGGGCCGCTGCCCTGCCCGGACTTCTGCGAAGGTGGGCTCGGAGGCGGGCCAGGGGGTGATGGCGAAGGGCCAGAACCGGCCGATTGGTGGCGGAACGGCGAAGCTCTTCGGCCAGATCCTCGGCCTGGGAGTAGCGAGCTTCTGGAGAGGAGGCCAGGGCCCGGAGCAGGACCGCCGCCACGTCCTCTCGCAGGGAGGAGGACTGGGACGGGAGCCCTGGCCCGGGTGGGGCCCCGGTCAGCACCTCCCAACACACCACGCCCAAAGCGTAGATGTCGGAGGCCGCCTGGGGAGGAGTGCCCCTCACCTGCTCGGGGGCCATGTAGATGGGGGTTCCCGAGCCGGGAGGGGGCTGGCCATCGGGGTGAGAGGCGATTCCGAAGTCAATAAGCTTGGGCTGGCCCTCGCGGGTCACCAGGATGTTGCCCGGCTTGAGGTCCCGATGGACGATTCCTCGTTGATGGGCGTAGCCCACGGCGTCGCACACCCGGGCCAGGAGCTCCAGACGAGGAAGGAAGGCCAGACCCAAGGCATGTTGGGAGAGGGGCACGCCTTCCACCAGCTCCATGGCCACCACCGGAGCCCCATCTACCTCAAACAGGGAATAAAGTCCAGGAATATCAGGATGTTGAAGATCCGCCATCGCCTGGGCTTCCCTCCTGGCCAGGGCCAGCAGTTCGGGGGAGCGAAGCCAGGGATGGGTCACTTTCAGGGCCACCCGCCGCCGGGGAGAGGCTTCTTCCGCCTCGTACACCACCCCCATGGAGCCCCGACCCATCTCCCCCAGAACCCGGTAGGAACCGATGAACTCGGGCATTGGCTCGGTGCCCGTCTGGAGGAGAAGCCGATCCAATTCCACCTGAAGGTCGTCCGCCCGCAGCAGGCGCTCCACCTCATCTCTGAGAGAGGGGTCGGAGATGGCCTCGAGCCCCAATCTCCTCTCTTCCCAGGACGCCCCCGCCAGTTTCTCGAACTGCTCCCGAGCCGCCCGGTATTTTGATGGGTCCAGAGTCACCTCCCCACGCGGAAAGGTTGCCGTCCCGACCGGTTCAACACCCTCTCAGGCTCCGGTGATCTGGGCCAGCAACCAGGCCCGGGCGTGGCGCCAACGGGTGCCCACCGTCCGTTCGGAAATCCCCATGACGGCAGCCGCTTCCGGAAGGGTCAGCCCCCCGAAACAGCGCAACAGCACCACCTCGGCGGCCTCCGGATCCAGGATCTCCAGGCGGCTCAGGGCGTTGTTCAACTCCACCACGTCCATCTCCAGGGACTCCGCCTCCATCCCCAGAAGGGTACGCCGCTGCATCGGCCCTCCCCGCTTGCGGGCTCGCCTCTGCCTCTCATGGTCCACCACCACCTGACGCATGGCCAGGGCGGCGGCCCTCATGAAGTGGAGCTTGCTCTGATAGGTGGAGGAGCCGGCGAGCTTCAGCCAGGCCTCATGGACGAGGGCGGTAGGCTGCAAGGTGGGATGGGGATGGGATCTGTCCGCATACACCCGGCGAGCGATGGCCCGGAGGTGCTCGTAGACCTCGGGATCCAGGGCAGTCGAAGTGAAGGGCTCGGTCATGATGGGATTCCCGCCCCTACCACCGGGCGGCTCGGTGCTCTTGGAGTAGCACGGGTGGGGTGGCGATTCAATGAGGGAGGGAGTCATGGGTTGGTCATCTCGGGCAGGATGAGGCGACGAATCCAGTCACGCATGAGAGGGACGTTGAAGTTCAACAACAGACCAACGGGAAGGTTCAGCAGGCGCATGTAGGTGAGAGCCTGGGCTTCGTGAACGGGCAGGAGCGAGGCGACAACCTTTGTCTCCACCAGCACGACCTCGTCCACCACCAGGTCGGCTCGGAAGGCGGTCTCCATGAGGAGGCCTTTATAGCCTATAGCGACTGGAACTTCGGACCTCCAGGGGATATCCCTCAGGCACAGTTCATGACACAAACAACGGGCGTAGACGGTCTCCAAGAGGCCAGGACCAAGGTGGCGATGAACCTCAATGGCAGCACCGATGATGGCCTGGGTACGAGCTTCGTGGGTAGTGATCACCAGAGAAACCTCATGTGAAAGAAATGAGTTTGAAACACAAAAAAGCGACATGAAGGGAGCCTTTTGAAACGGAGGAACGGAGGAGCAGAGGTAACGGAGGGATTGTCGACAAACCGAACTGTCGTCACGCCTCGTTCCTCCCCTACCTCCGTTCTCTCCGTTTCTCTGTTCCTCCGTTTCAAGATTCAGCCTTTGGATCCTCTCCTCTCTCCGTTTTTTCCGACATCTGTTTCACTGATCCTTACCTGGATCAATCTGTTGAGCGCGCCCAACATATCAGTGGTTTTTCTCGACCAACTATTTCCAGCCATCTCATCAATAATGGAGAGTGAGGGGCTAGCCCAACTTCCGCGGCCAACGCCGCCTGACGGCGCCGTCGGCGCGGAAGTTGGGCTAACTGCCGTGCGATGTGTGGATTGATACCAGTTGAGCACTTCAGGGGGCGAAAGGCAGTCAAGATCATCCAGAAAAACGTAGTGCCTCAGGTCATCAGCAAACAATTGCTCGCTTTTACCGGGTGGCAAGGATGCTTCACTCCCATCTTGCTTCGCCCATGCATGGAGTACCTTCGCTGCTGGGCTTGGTGCCAGGGCCACTGCCGTTCGGATAAATCGTCCCAGCAGCGAACCATATACGAGCAAATATGGAGCCAGCCAGGACAACCTCGGAGTTGAGAGCAGGGCTTGCTGCCACTGATTGGCGACACTGAGCCAGATCGCATCGTCGCGAGTTTCTGCTGGCGAAATAATTGCCACAAGGCGGCTCGGTTGCTTGTCCTCTATGAGCCTGGCCTTCACCGCTTCAAGCAAAGAAGTCTTTCCTGAACCCAGGTCACCACAAAGCAGCAGCGGCGCGCCGATAGAATGCTCATCGCGCAGGTAGGAGGTCACCCTCCCAGCAGACTCAATCAATTCCGCAGTAAGGGTGGTTCGAGGCAGCGCCCAGCCATGCGATTCGGAAGGCCATGAAAGATATGGGAATCCACCTCTCATGGATCACGTATCTAGCGCGCTGAAACACCTCCCACAACTCCGAAAATTCCACCCAGGGCAGGCCGCGTTTCTCAGCAATATCTCTCGCAGTGAAGGTAACCACGACCGACAGGACCCCTACAAGAATTGGAGGGATCCAGGGTGAAACACGCATAAACAGTCTACCAACACCCTTACGCCAAGATGCCTTGCCTTGCTGCATTCTCATCCTCCCACCTACTCCAGCACCGCCGACCCACTCAAGCTCCCCGCCACTGTTCCCACTTCCCTGGCCTCCCCCTCCTCGTCCCCGACCCCGTTCACCACCAGGGTCGCCTCGACCTGGGCGAGGAGGTGCCAGCCCGAGTGGCCGTCGGGGGCGAGGACTACCGCGTACCTCACCCCTTGGGAATCGCTGCGAACCTGCACCACCACCTCTCCTTGGCGTTCCAGCTCTGCCACCAGCCTTTTTCTTCCCTCGTTGTTGAGGTGGTGAAGCTCCGGATTCATGAAATCCTTGTAGAAACTCACCAGGGGGACCTCGCCGCCGAAGCGGGCCCGGGCCGCCTGGAGAAGGGCCCGGGTGGCCTCCAGGTCCACGTCCTCCACCTTGGCTCCTTCGAAAGCGACCGGCGGCGAAGGCAGGGGGCGCAGCGGGGGCGCCACAGAGAACGAGGGAGGAAGGGTCTCCGATTCCGGCTCCCCCATGAGAATCTGGGAGGCAGACAGGAAACCTCCCCTCCCCACCGCCTCCCACAGCTCGGGGGCCAGGGTGTCCCGATACCAAAGCAGGAGCACCTGGCGACCGGCCT
>CAYRTW010000243.1:0-8414 GCA_964426935.1 uncultured Rickettsiales bacterium | reverse complement strand
GTCGTCGAGGGCGGCGCGGAGTCTGCGGACGTTGACGCTCTTCTTGAGGGAATTGCCCAATCGGATGACCTCCTTGGGTTCTAAGAACAGGGGTTCAGTAAAAGTCAAGCGCTATTTGATGCAATCGCCCTGGGGAGCTTTCCTTGGGCCTTCCCTCCGTCGTACTATCTTCCGCCGCTCCCGCGAGACCTTCATGCCATCCACCCCGTCTTCCCCTGCCCCTCTCTCCACTGTGGTTTCCCTGGCCCTTCGTCTTTCCCTGGCGGTGGGCATTCCGTGGGCTCTGTTGGAAGTGGTGGCTTTTTCGCGGCGAACCCGATTGGTGTTTGACGCGTCAGATGCCCCGCCTCTCTTGGGAACGGTTCTGACCCTTTGCCTGGTGATTTGTGGCGTCAGCGCCCTCCTGGGGGGGGGATGGCTGCGCCTTTTCCATCGGGAAAGAACCTTTACCCGCCTCGCCGCATTCTCCCTGGCTGGGGCAACCCTCACCTTCCTTCTCTCGGTGCTGCTCAAACAACCCATTCCTGGCCAGCCCTCCTCCATGCCAGGAGGTTTTGCGGGCTCCCTTGCCGTCTCTTTTGCAGTTCCCGTGATCCTCCTGGGGATCGCCCTGGCTTTGCGGCGCCCTGGGGTGGTGACGAGCCTCTGGGCGCTGGGACTGGGGGTTTCCCTCTTCGTACTGCCCGCTCGGGAGCCCCACTATCAACAGGGAAGCGCACCGGCAGGCTCCCCCAACGTCCTCCTCCTCACCGTGGACACCCTCAGGGCTGACCATGTGGGCCTCATTGGCGGAGGCCCCACCGACATCCAGACCCCTCACATGGATCGGATCGGCAGGGAGGGGGTGGTGTTCACCCGCGCCTTCAGCCACATCCCCATTACCGGCCCCTCCCATACCACCATCCTGTCGGGGGCCCGGCCCTGGACCCACGAAACCCTCATCAATGGAGTGGCTCTCAAGGCGGGGGTGGAGAACCTTCCTGAGCATCTGGCCAGAAAGGGCTATCGCACCGGCGCCTTTGTCTCCGCCTTCGTGCTGGACGGAGATTTTGGCTATGGGCGGGGCTTTGACACCTACGACGACGAGTTCTATCCGGTAAAGGGCCTGTATGACACCTCTCCGATGCGCCTGTGGTACCAGATCCGGATTCGTCTTTGGCTGGTGGACGACATCGAGAGGAGGGGAAATGAAACCACCGATCAGGCCCTGCGCTGGCTGGATCAGAACGGCCAATCTCCCTTCTTCCTGTGGGCCCACCTCTACGATCCCCACGGCACCTATGATCCTCCCCCTCCATACAACTCCATGTATTACAAGGGAAATCCTCGGGACCCCGCCAACACATCCATGAAACAGGTCAAGGACCTGGCCCTTTATTTCCAGAAGGCCCTGAAGGGAATCACCGACATCAATTACGTCCTGGCCCAGTACAAGGGGGAGGTTTCCTTCACCGACGCCCAGGTGGGGCGGTTCCTGGAAAAACTGGACTCGTTGGGATTGGCCAACAACACCCTGGTGTACCTGGTGGCCGACCACGGAGAGAGCCTGACCGAGCACGACTACTACTTCAACCATGGCGGAAAGCTCTACGACCCGGACCTCCACATTCCCATGATGATCCGCCATCCAGGCAAGATTGCCCCGGGTACCCGGGTGGAGGGGTTGGTAGAGGCCGGCGATGTCACTCCCACCATCTTGGAGTTGATTGGTGACAAGCCCTGGGCCATGGACGGGCATTCCCTGGTGCCGACCTGGAGCCAGGGCGCCCCGACCACCCACCAGTCCGACTCCATGTGTTTTGACCGGGAAGCCAACAAGGCTGGGGGAATGTGGAAATACAAGATGGTGGGAGTGCGAACGGAGGGGGCGCGCTACATCGGGCGCCAGAGCGGAGAAGATGAACTGTACGACCTCGCCACCGACCCCAAGGAGACCGTCAACATTGCCGACCGTCCCGACCAGGCCGCCGCCGTGGAAGCCTTTTCCCAGGCCGCTGCCCGACTCTTCGATGGCTCCAAGGGGTCCGGTGCTGGAGGGGCCTCGGACATGAGCCCCGAGCAATGCGAAAAGCTCAAGTCGCTGGGATACATCGACAACGACGTAGATTGTGCAGGCGCGGGAAGTGGGTCGGCGTCTCCCCCCTCTCCAGCAACTCCCCCTTCTCAGGCTCCCCCTGGCGGCGGGCCAACGGGTCCTTGAAATGACTCACCCTTTGGCCCGATCCATTTCCGTGGGTGTGGGGCTGTCCTGGCTTCTGGCCTCGGCCCTTCTCCTGATCTGCGTGCTGGCCAACCGGGAGTTTGTGGACACCCCCGGATTGGCCCTTCTTCTCTTTGGCGCCCTCCCCGGAGCACTGGGTGGACTGGTCGGTCTGATCCTGGGATCCCTGTCCTTTTCCCGCCGGCGAGGTGCCCCTCCCCCTCTGCCCCGCCCCGGCTCTCGCTCTCCCGGTAAAATGTTGATGGGTCTTGGCTTTGCCGCCCTTTTCCTCCTCAGCCTGTCGGGATATCTGGCTCCACGACCGACCCTGCACACTCGCACCCTGATCTACGGGGTGGACGGAGCCACCTGGACCCTTCTCGATCCCTTCATCAAGACGGGGGAGCTTCCCCACTTCCAGAAGCTGGCCACCGAGGGGGCCCAGGTGGTGCTGAAATCCATGGAACCGGTGATCAGTCCGGTGGTCTGGACCAACATCGGCACAGGATTTCCCAGAGAAACACACGGCATCTCGGGCTTTCACACCCGAGCGGACGAGTGCCAGCGCCCCCGTCTCTGGAACATGTTTGCCCAAAAGGGAGAGGTGGTAGGGACCTACAAGTGGCTGGTTTCCTGGCCTCCCGAAGAGCTGAAGGGATTCCAGATCCCCGCATGGCTGGCGATCGGACCGGAGACCACTCCCCCCGACATATCCTTCGTCAAGGAGTTCGAGTTGGGGAACCGGCAGCGCCACTCCAAGAGGGGCCAGAACGCCTCGGGGATCTCCCAGCAAGCGGGGTTCGTGACCCAAGGAATCGCCCACGGGCTGCGCCTGTCCACCGTGGCTCACGCGGTGGGCTTCATCCTCAAGGGCAAGGTCACCAAAATCTCCGAGGATGAGGCTTTCTTCAACATGAACCTCATCCGCTGCGAAATCGACCGGGACATCTACCTCGCCCTCCTGGACCGCTTTGACCCCGCCTTCACCACCTTCACCTACTACCCCACCGACACCCTCGCCCACCGCTTCTGGAAATACTTCGAACCCAAGGGATTCGAGGTCACCGCCGACATGGTGGAGCGCTATCGAGACGCCATTCCCCAAAGCTATCGGCAGGCAGACGCCATCCTGGGGGAGATCCTGGCCAGGATTCCTGAGAACGCCCACGTGATCCTGGTTTCCGACCACGGATTCGTCTCGGCCAACGGAGCCGGGGGCTACTACGTGGCCGGCCTCACCACCACCGGTATTCAGTCCTACCTGAAGGGACTGGGGGCGACCGTTGACGTGGCCAATGTGGGGCAGAAGCTGTCAGTGGGCATCAAGCCAGGAAGCTCCATGGACGCCGCCGCCATTCGGGAGGCCCTGGGGCGGCTCACCTATCAGGGTCAGGCCTTGATCAAAATTGACGAACTGGACCCGGGAAGCGCCACCACCCAGCCCCTCCTGGGCCTTTCCCTGGCCATTCTCGACGACCTGAGGGATGACATCGCCTCGGGAGCCAGGGTGCAGATCGCCGGCACCGATGGCCCCACCCTGAAGGAGATGGTGTCCACCGCCGAAAATCAGTCGGGGGTCCACCACCTGGATGGGGTGATGATGGCCAAGGGACCCTGCGTGAAGAAGCCGGAGACCCGCCTCACCGGCTACAACCTCCTGGATGTAGCCCCCACCACCCTGGCCCTGTCCAAGATGCCGGGGGCAAAGGACTTCCCCGGAAAGGTGGCCTCTTTCGTCTCCTGTGAGGTGCCCCCTCCGGTGGACTCCTATGCGTCGCTGGCAGGGGAGAGAAAGTTCGTCGGGGCCGCCGACACCGACGCCGCCCGAGAAGCCCTGGAGGAGAAGCTCAAGGCCATTGGCTACGTGACCGGCGAGGAAGAAAAGAAGGCTCCACCGGCCCCCTCTGTTCCTGCCCCCATTCCCTCTGCCCCTCCTCCCCAACCATGAAAGTCCTGGCGGCCTCTCGGCGGTTTCCTCCCGATGTCCGAAGTGGTACGGAGACCGTCATCGAGAATCTCTGGCAGCGCCTGTCCTCTCGGCATGAAGCCCGGCTCGTTGCCGGATTTCGCAACGATCCCGATCTGTTACCCGCTGGCTGCCGGGAGGTGGACCTGAGAGGCGACAACAAACTCTTGAACTACGCTCGCCTGCAGGGGGCGGTAGCCATGGAGGCTCTTCGCTTTCGCCCCGACGTGGTTCTGGCCAATTCCATTGAGACCCCCACTCGCTTCGCCCCCACGGTGGCCATTCTCTATGACTTCAACTTCGGCGGCGGTCAGGCATCCAGTTCCCGGACCGCCTTCCTGAAAAAGGCTTACTACCGCAGCAAGTTGAGCAAGCTGGCTGCGGGAGTGGCCATTTCCAAGGCGACCTACGACAGAGTGCTGGAGTTGGGCGTGGAGGCCTCCCATGTTCAGGTCATCCACCCCGGGGTGGACATCAACCGCTTCCATCCCGACCCGGCTCGACCTCCCCTCCCCACCGACGAGGCCTCCCCCATCATCGTGGCCTACCCCTCTCGCATCCTCCCCGGCAAGGGGCAGCACGTCCTCATCGAAGCCGTCAAGGGATTGCCGGATCGCCTGCGGGAGCGGGTGGAGTTGCACATCGTGGGCACCGTGGTCGACGAGGCCTACCTGAAATCCCTGCGTCAACGCGCGGAGGGGGCTCGGGTCCTCTTCCACCTGGACGTTCCCGACATCGAGCGCTACTACCGGGAGGCCCACGTCATCGCTTTTCCCACCATCATGGAGGAGGGATTCGGGTACACCGCCATTGAGGGCATGGCCTCCGGCAAGCCGGTGATCTTCTCCCGGTGGGCTGCGGTGGAGGAGGCCACAGGAGGAATCGGAGTGATGGTGCCTCAAGGCGACGTGGGCCAGTTGGGGAAGGCCCTGCGATCCCTCCTGAAGGATCCAGAGCGCTGCCGGGAACTGGGAGCGGCGGGGAGGGAGCATGTGGTAAACAACTACTCCTGGGACGCGATCTACCAGAAGTACGAGGCCGTGCTGGAACGTGCCGCCTCCCGTCGGTAGATCTTTTCCCTTCTTTTCTGAGGAGTTCCATTCATGGCCAAGATCACCTACTCCCTCAGTGCCGGTCAGGTGGACTCTCACGAGGCCTGGACCACCCGGGAAATCCGCGATGCGGTGGGCCTCATCTTTCAGGACTGGGCCCACACCCTTCCCTCCCGGAAGGACGCTCGGATCCTCATCAAGCCCAATCTCAACAACGACCTGAACGCCCTCACCGGAAACTCCGCCGATCTGCGAGTCCTCGCCGCCGCTGTCATGGAATTCCAGGCCCGGGGGTACACCGACATCACCATCGCCGACGGCTCCAACGTGGGGGTTCACCGCCGAGGCATCGATTCCCACAAGCGCCTCCGCATCACTCGCCTCGCCGAGCGCATGGGCATCCAGAGGATCAACCTCAACGAGGCCCCTTCGGTGGCGGTAAAGCTCAAGAAGGGGGTGGCAGAGTTGGCTCGCCCGGTCCTGGAGGCGGATTTCCTCCTCTCCGTTCCCAAAGTAAAGACCCACGCCGAAGCAGGCATGAGCCTGTCCATGAAGAATTGGGTGGGAACCGCCTCAGGCCAGCAGAAGAGGCAGATCCATCTGGATCTCAACAAGAACATCGCCGCCCTGAACGAGACCATCCGCCCCCACCTCATCTTGATGGACGGGCTCATCGGCATGGAGGGGAATGGTCCTGGAGACGGAACTCCTTTTCGTCTGGGACGGCTTTTCGCGTCGGACAACACCTACCTTCTTGACCTGCTCCTCTGCCGGATGATGGACTACCCCTGGGATCAGCTTCGCTACCTTCAACACGCCCTCGCCGACAAGAGATTCTCCCCAGACCTTCCCCGGGAGATCGCCAGCAAAGTGGCGGTGTTGAGGCCCATTCAGAAGGCCCCCGCTCGCTCCCGCCTCGCCATCCTGTCGGAGAAGAAGGCCCTGACCCCCCTCAAGAAGGCGGTTCGCCCCCTGGTGGACATGCCCCAGATCGCCCAACTGGCCTACAAACTGAAGATCACCCAGGACGTCTACGTCAGGGAAGACGACACGGTGACCGCCTTCATCCGGGATCCCGGCCACTGCGGAGATTGCCGCAAGTGCGAAGACTTCTGCCCCGACGGCCTCCCCCTGGCGTCCATCGGCACTACTGAGACGGGGCAGTCCTGCACCGGCTGCCTCTACTGCTACTGGGCCTGCCCCGACGACGGCATCCGGTTGGAAGGTCCCCTGGGGTTCATGGGGCCCCAGATCGAGAAGTACAAGAGCAGGGTGCACGCCTTGTAACCTGGCGCGGTTATTCGGGTTTTGTGCCAATAGCCCCTGCTTTGTAACTGCAAGGGGCCTCAATCCGTACTCCCCCGTGCCCCTCCTTCTGGAGGGACCGGGGTTTCCATGTCACCCTCCCTCCTCTCTTTCTCTCTCCCCCTTCTTCTGTCCGCTACCCTGCTTGGCGCGGGATGCGGGGCGACCCACCTGTCTTCCCGCACTTCCAACGTGGAACGGGACTCAGGGTTTTCCGGCCCCATGGCCCCCTCCATCGTTGCCGCAGAGCCGGCCTGTGGGGTGGTCTCTTCCCCTGCTCAGGGGCTGATCTTCACCGCTCAGGTGCTGGATGGAGACTCTCCCTTCCTGACCATTCGCTGGGAGCTGGACGGCGCACCCTTTGGAACCTCGGGGCTTCAAGGCTCCAAAGGCTCCGCTCTCCAGGCCCTGGATGCCGCCGATCTCCCCGGGGGGGGTTCCCACCAGATGGTCCTGGTGGCGGTAGACGAGGCCGGGAATGAGACTCGTCACCCTTGGAAGGTGTACGCGCCCGGCTCCCTTCCCCAAGAGGATGTCTGCGCCCTGGATGGAGAAGTATCTTTATAAAATATTGAAATTTATAGCTTTTTTATTTTCCCTCCCCTGCGTGATCCCTTCTTCTCAACCTCTCCTTCTCCTCCACGGCCTCCGCCATCGCTTCCATGAAACGGTCCCGAAAGAGGGCCAGGACCGAGGGCTGGGAGTACCTTCCGTTTCCGGTCAGTCCCAGAGTTCGGTGGTGGACCGTGTCGATGAGGGTCAGGCTGACACCTCCTTCCCCCACATGCCGGGATCGCACCGGAGTGGCGTGGGAGAAGGCCCACAGGGGCTCCTCCAGATCGGGGCGCTTGAGATAGCTGATCATGCCGTGCCCGCAGGTGTGGCGGATGGGGCCATCCAGCACCGCCAGCCTGTCCACCAGCAAGGAGGCGGGAATTCGCCAGGAGGAGGGCAGGGGGACCCGACACACCTTGCGGAGCTGATCCGATGCCAGGCCCATACCCCGGTCCTCCTCCCTCAACCATGCCTTGAGCCGGGCTTCAAAGGAGGAGAGCGGTTCGGGGCGACCGTGATGAAGGCGCACCGAGGCCAGCACCGGCCGAATTCGCTGATGACGCCACTCTGCTACTCCTCCTCGGGGGATGTAGGGCAGGGTGAAGGTGGGGGTGAAAGCAGAAGGAGGGGTGTCCTCCATCCTCTGGCATCGATGGAGGGCCAGACCAAAGGCGCGAGCCAGGGCGGGAAAGCGCAAATCCTGGGACAGCACCCCGGTCATGAGACTTTGGGGATCCTGCTCATCCTCTCCGGAGGGGGAGGGCCCCGCCGCCGCCAGCAGCGATGAAAAACCCCTGGCCTCTTTTGCCGCCAGAACCACTCCCCTGTCCCCCCTCCACCGGGCCTTCACCTCCCTGGCCTTCCCGGCCATCTGGCTCAACAAGGAGGCGTGGGCTTGCCCATCCATCACCAGGTGGCGAGTTGATAGTGCCTGGGCGGGAAAATCCCCTCCCTCCACATCAGACCACACCCCCCAGGGCCCATTCGAGCCAAGGCAACGGTGTCGATGCCACGCCTGATGGGGGGACACCTGGCCCAGGCCGACGGCCATCGGGATGTCTTCCCACCCCTCCGGTTTCCCTGAACTGCGTTCCAACCCCCGAGCGATGTCGGCCATCACCTGGGGAAGATCCTGTCCTTTCGCGGTCACCACCGTTCCTCTGGCCCCCAGGAGAACCCCGATGCGGGGAGAAGCTGCGCCGGTGGAAAGGAGGTGACGTCGGTCCCGGCCCCCTTCCAGGTGCACCGACCTCAGCAGGGGCTGGCCCGGAAAGGTCTCTGCCCTCTCCAATAAGACCTCCCTCAACACCAGAACCCTTGCTGCGGCTTGGAAAAG
>CAYRTW010000242.1:0-8481 GCA_964426935.1 uncultured Rickettsiales bacterium | reverse complement strand
ATTCTGTGTGATCCTCTCTATGGATCCTGCGGATCTATATGACCGGGCCGAGACCGTTGCCATGCTCCAATTCGCAGCAGTTTCCGATCATGACAAGTTGGGGATTGATGACGCCGCATGGCCTGAGGATGAAATCGTACCTGCCCACAGGTACAGAATGGGTCTGGGTGACTCGAAAAACATGGGACGCGGGGGATTTCACAGATGGGTGCTTGGCTTCGGAAGAAGGTCTCGAGGTGGATCTCATCGACAACAGAAGCCGAGTAACCCAGAATCTGAAGTTGGACCACGCCTGTCTTGGAGGATGACACTTCCCCCATCCTGGATCACGACACCACTCCAGCCAGCGACGACGACACCTCCACCAGTGATGACGACGGGACCGGCGATGACGATGCCTCGGCTGGCGACGATGATGCCTCGGCTGGCGATGACGATGCCTCTGCCGACGATGATGACCAGAATCCCGGGGGAAGCGGATGTACGGCTTCCTCCCATCCTGATTCCGGGAAAGGAGAGGGGTGGGCGGCGGGTTGGCTGCTGACCGTGGCGTGGCGTCGGCAGCGGGGAAAGGGGATCCATCCGAGGTGAGGGGTATTTTCCCCAATCCATTCTCACCCCAACTCTTGTCCCTCATCTCCCCTCTCCTGAGCCCTCACCAGCCGGGTGTAGGCCCCGTTTCTTCTCATCAACGACCCGTGGCTCCCCTCCTCCACGATTCTTCCCTTCTCCATCACCACGATGCGGTCCGCGTGGCGGATGGTGGACAGGCGATGGGCAATGACGATGCGGGTGCAGTTCAGGGTGGCCAGCCTCTCCTGGATGCGGGCCTCGGTCACTGCGTCCAAAGACGAGGTGGCTTCGTCCAACACCAGAATCCGGGGTGACCCCAACAAGGCCCGGGCCAGAGCCAGCCTCTGCCGTTGCCCCCCAGAAATCCCTCCCCCGGCATCAGGCAGGGGGGTTTCGTACCCCAAGACCATCGCCTCGATGTCCTCGTCGATGGCGGCCAGCCAGGCGGCGTGGCGGATGCGCTCCAGGGAGGCACAGGGATCGGCCAGGGCGATGTTGTCCCGAATGGATCGGGCGAAGAGCTGGGGCTTCTGAGGAACCACCCCCAACCTCGCCCTCAAGGAGGGAAGATGGAGTCTCTCCATTTCCTTGCCATCGAACCGCACCCTCCCCGTTTGGGGACGATGCAATCCCAGCAGCAGGCTGGCCAGGGTGGATTTGCCCGAGCCCGAGCCGCCCACCACCGCCACCATCTGTCCCGCAGGAATCTTCAGGTTTACCTCGTCCACCACCAGGGGACCTTCCGGCTCATAGCGAAAGCTCACCCCCTGAAGTTCCACTTCCCCCTCCAACTCCCCGGGATCCTCCTCGCCCCCCTCCTCGGCGGGGGCCTGGAGAATGTCGGTCATCCTCTCGGAGAGAGTGGTGGCCACCTGCACCTGGGCCAGGGTTGCCACCAGATTGTTCAAAGGAATCAAGAAGTTCCCCGCCACCGCCGACAAGGCCAGCATGGTCCCCAGGCTCATTTCACCCCCCACCACCAGCCAGGCCCCCAGGAGCAGCAGAGCCAGGGGGGAAGCCACCCGCAGAGCCAGCAGCAGAGAGTCGGAGCGGGCCTGGAGACTCCCTCGGGCCATGCCCCTTTCCACCACCTGGGAGAACAGGGAGGCATGCCTGTCCACGGCCCTCTGCTCCGCTCCCATCGCCTTCAGGGTGTCCATGGCGCTCAGCATCTCCACCTGAAACCCGTTGCAGCGGGCCTGGGCCTGGACCTCCTCCTCCAATAAATCACCAAGACGGCGCCGATACCGAGCCCACAGTCCCACTTGAAGCCCTCCCAGCCAGGTGGTCAGGGCACCCATCCCGGGATGAAGCACCCACAGCACCCCCAGGGTCACCACCAGCAGGCCCCCATCCAGCACCGCCGACAGCGCAGCGGTGGTCATCACCTCCCGGAGGGTGGCCCCACTGCTCACCCGGGTCATCAGATCTCCCACCGAACGCCTCTGGAAGAAGGACACCGGAAGGCGAGCCAGGGCCTCCACCAAGGTAAGGGTCAGCCGCTTCTCCAGACGAGAGCGCAGGGTCACCATGGCAAAGGAGCGCGTCAATGACAGGATTCCATGGAGGATCACCGCCACCAGGGCCACTCCTGCCAGCATCCCCAAGGCCAGGCCATCGTTGGCCGGCACCACCCTGTCCACCACCCTGCCGGTCAACAGGGGCAGGAGGGCTCCCAGTGCCTGCATTCCCAGGGAAACCGCCAGGATCCCACCCCACAGGCGACGATCTCGAAACAGGAGACCAAAGAGGGCGCGGAATCTCCCTCCTGCTGCGGCCTGTCCGGTAAAGCCTTCCCCCCTCTCAAAGGTGAGAGCCACCCCGGTGAAGGCCTTGTCCACTTCAGAGAATGGAACGTGCCTCCGGCCTCGGGCCGGATCGCAGATGAGAATCCCCTCCCCATCCACCCCGTCCAAGACGACATAGTGATGAAACTGCCAGTGGAGCACCGAGCCTCGGGGCAGCCTTTCCAGGTCTTCCAATTCCACCCGCAGCCCCTGCCCCCGAAGCCCCTCTCGCCGGGCGATCCGCAGCAGAGAGGCCGCAGTGGAGCCATCTCTCCCCGTTCCCAGGCGGGTCCGCAATTCCTCCAAGGGAAGGTGGCGACCGTGAAAAGCCAGAACCATGGCCAGGCAGGCAGGCCCGCAGTCGGTGTCGGTGAGGGCGGTGACCAGGGGCAGCGGGGAGCGGCGCTGAAGTCTCTTCTTCAGCCATGATACCCCAGGCAGGCGCCCCAGGAGCTCCCCGGACAGACGGGTAAATGCTGAATCTTCACCGCCATTCCAGGCCTTGAGGGCAGAGGATCGATACAAAGAGGGGATGGTGCTGGACACGACAGCCTCCTGATGGACTCGCGGAATAAAGGTTTGGAAGGCGCGGGATTCAGAGAGAGAGCGGCAAGATCGGTTCCGGGGGACGAACCCTTTCCATCCCCCGGCGACGAGCCAGGAGAGAAGCGTATCCCCGAGCCATGAAGTCATACAACACAAATTCCTGGGCCCTCCCCGCCGCCCTCAGCATGCGATTGGCAAACATGTGGAGGAGAGAGGCGGAGAGAGCTTCCCAGGAGGTCTGGAGTTGCCCGGATCGGTGCAGCTCCTGAAGCTCCGCCAGGACCTTCCCACCTTCAAGCCTCCGGTTGGCAAAGATCCCTTCGGCAAAGGCGTGGATCGGAACCCCCTTCACCTCTCCCAGAAGGATGGACTCCACCCCCTCCCTCTCTCCCCGATATCGAGCTGAAAGGGATTTTTCCAACGGGGAACCCCCGGAAAACTCCCCCGCCAGCCCTCCCCGTAACCCCTCGGCAAGGCGAAGGCGTCCCGGCAGGTCCCAGCCCAGATCCCTCATCAAGGCATCCAGCCCCTGGAGGGTCACCCGCCACCGAGCCTCCGCCCCCGCGTCTCCCAGGAGGGGAGGCAGCAGAGCCATCACCGCCTGAGAATCGGCGTGAAACCACGCCTCCGAGGCCTTCATCCCCTGGAGGCCGCCGTACCGCTCCTCCTCCTGTTCATAGGTTCCCAACTCAATTCCCTGAAGCCTCCCATCTGCCAGGAGAGGGGTTGCCAGCCGGTGAAGGTCGGGGAGCACTTGACTGCACAGCCGGGAGGGATCCCCGTGAAGCCGGAACCGAAGGTGCCACCGGGGATCCCCGTAGCGAAGAAAGAACCACTGGCTGGCGGCTCCCGAAGTCTCCGCCCGGGAAGCCACCTGGGACACCAGATCCACCAACACCGAATCGGCGGCGGCGGGGCTGGCCAGCAGGCGAAAATACAACCACTCCGAACCGGGGGCAAAGACCCGAGAAGAGCCACCCCCTCTTCCCCGATGGGACAGAGATATAGGAGATTGGACGGGCTCCTTCCCGGTAGCATCGTGAGTTCGCTTCACCAGGGGCAGAATGATCTCGTGGACCAGAGGCCCCCCCTCCTCCCCGGCAAGAAGCTGGTCGCGACCCGGAAAGACCTCGGTGAGAACCACCTCCGACCTCTGGCGAAGGGCATGGAACAGCACGTCGACACACAGGGAATTGTCCAGATCCAGGGGCAACACGTTGTCCATTTCTGTCAGGGCCACATGGCGGGGGAGATTCAGGCTTTTTCGGACCGATTGAATCGCCTGGCAACGGGCCAGGGGACCCTCCTTGCCGGTCCAAGAGGGATCACTCCCCACCTTCCACCGAGCCAGAAACAGGACCAGCCTGCCGAAGGTCACCCTGGGCAAAAAGGCTGCATCCTCCAATGGCCCCCAGTCAAAGAAGAGATCCCGAGTGATTCCCTGCTCTTGGAGCGTGCACAGGAATCGGTGAACCCCCTGGCTGGTGGGGTGGCGCCAGGCATAGGCCGAAGTCAGTCGAGGAATCACCTCCCTGCCCAGACGGAGGCTTTTCAGCACCACCCGATCCCCTTCCACAGCGATCACCAGATCCTGTGGGGGAATCTGCTTGTCCAGGGGGGCCCCGGATCGGCCCAGGAAGGGGATCTCATGCTCCCTCAGCACCGGGCGCCGGAGAATGTTTCCCAGACGCCCTTGAGGAAGATGGACCACCTCGGCGAACACGGCCTCGGGGCGCAGGGCCTCCTCCTCTCGAAGATGTGCCTTTACCTGAGCTTCCAATTCCTCGTTCAGGTGGCAGAATCTCCCCAAAAGAGCCGCGCCGGAGGGGCCGGATCCTCCCTGGAGATGAATCTGGAAGTTTCCCGAATCGCAGGCGTCTTCTGAAGTTGCCGCCACTGCGACCATCACTTGAAGGGCGTCGGGGAGAGGAGCCTCCGATACCTGGGGAGTCAGGCTGACCAGGTCTTCTTCGGTGAGGCGCAAGTGCCGGTCTCCCCGTTGAGCAACCCTCTCCAGCAGGCGAAGCAGCACCCCGTGGCGGCTTTCCCAGGAAGGGGCTCCCCGAGTTTCCAACCCCAAAGGCAATCCCTGCAGCAGGGGACCTCCTTGAGAGAGGGTCTGGGGGGCGGATTCAAATCCGATGCCATGCTCCTCATCCAAAACCTCCAACAGGGGAACTTCCCTCTCTTCGTAACGGGCTCGGAATGCCTCCTTGAACCGCTGAAAAGGATCGGGCCTGCGGGGAGTCAACCGATGGAGCAGGGCCACTCCAGCGAGAATTTCGTTCATCACCTGGGGTCCCAGGGTGGATTCTCCCGGTTTCCAAAGATCCACCTGGAAGAGACGAGCGGGATCGGCCTCCACGGGAAGGGGGAGCAGCTCCTGATGGAGTTGGTGGTAGGTGGCAGGAGGTTGGCCAACTCCTCGCTGATCCATGCGAATCAAGGAGTCCCTCACCCTCTCCAAGGCTTCACGGTGAGGATGCTCTTCCTTTCCTTGATGAAGCATCTCCAGGATGTGCTCCAGCCCGGAAACCCCCGTCACCGGCGGTTCATGGTCGGAAACCAGGAGCTGATGCTCCACGGCCAATTCCACAAAGGCCCGGGCCTCCTCCCCATCGATTCCGGGAAGACGACGGGCCAAAGCCTCGGCCAGGTGGGCGGGTGTGGTTCCCTCTCGACAGGAATCCAGAAGAGCGTCAATGGCCTCCGATGGATTCACCGCCACCAGGTGATAAGAGCGTGACCGACCCTTCCACTGGGTCTCGGCGAAGCGCAGGGCGCCAGCGGCTCGATACAGTCCCGAATGGGGTCTCACCGTCAGATGGGCTCTCACCTCTCGGGAACCTCCCAGGGAGTGGGCAAGCGAGGAGAGATAATCGCCATCCAGCCGGGTGCGACGAATTCCTTGCTTCAGGGAAGAGACCTGAAGACAGGTGCGATCCCCCACCTTTCCCAAGGAGCAGCCTGCGAAGAGTCCAAAGGGAGTGGCCCTCCCCGCCATCCGCAGCAGATACCGAACCAGTGCCCTTTCCGAGGCCTGTCCCTTGTCCGATTCCGGGTCCCTTCTCCACTGGGTCAGGGACGCCTCCAGAGAGGGAGAGGCCAGATGAAGGGCCTCTGCCACTTCGGGTCGTTCCAGCAAGGAGGCCAGGACGTCACGAGTGAGGCTCCGATCCGCTTCCAGGGATCTGGCTTCGTCCATTTCTCCTTCTCCGATGGCCAACGCTTCGTGAGGGGTAAAATCCATCGTCGTCACGGGAAGAGAAGGAGTACGAAGAACAAAGAATCCCGAGGGACGATGGGTAGATGCCGGTCCGGGACGGCTTTTTTTCGTTGCAGCATCGGACAAAGGAATGGACAAAGAAGGAAGCAAAGGAGAGGCATCTGGCCGCCCCGAAATCAGGCTGGTCATGGGGGAAAACTCCAAGGAAAAAGGGGCAACAACAACAATGGCGGGGATACGGAGAGAAGGGAAATTCGGATCGCCTGAACGCCATCAATCCTGAAGAGTAACCACCGGGGATCGAAGCAGCAGCATCGAATCCCAAACGGGTTCCCAGGATGTCAGGGCAGAAAGAAGGGCCAGGCCCACCCCCGCCGAACCGGAAAGGAGTCCGGGGATCTCCCTCCAGCCCATCCGTCCCTCCTCGTCCACCTCCCGAAAAAGATACCCACCCAGGCCCCGCCCCGGCTGCCTCTGCTCCAGCGCCACTTTCCACCACCGCAGGGCGGCTTCCCCCAGACCGGACTCCCCCGTGGAGTGGTACAGAACCGAGAACTGATGGGCCAGGCCGGCCGCCCCGTGGCACAAGGAGGCGTCCTCCACCCGAGAATCCCGAAAGGACACATCCGCCGCCTGAAGGGCCAGATCCCGGGCTTCATCCGCCGATTCTCCCAGGGCCTGGGCCGCCTGGAGCAGGCTCGCCGCCACCCCCAAATCCCCGTAGCACCAGGCCAGTCGAGCGGAAGGAGGAGGCTCTCCAGGCTGTCGCCAGCAGGGGAAAAAACAGGGATGGGCGGAGGCTGATTTTTCAGCGAGCAGGGACGCCCGGGCCCCTCGGAGCAGGGAGATCACCCGAGGCCCTCCTTGCTCAGCCTTCAGGGCCTGGGCCAGAAAGGCGATGATTCCCGGCAGCCCATGGGCCATCCCCAGGTTGTAATGCCCCTCTCCCTCCTTGCCACTCATGCGTCCTCGCAGCAGGTCAGGACCAGTAAACCATTGAACTCCCTGTGGATATTCTTCGGAAATGGAATCAAGAGCCGTCACCACTCCCTCCACCAGCCGGGCTCCTCCATCGTGGGGAAGACGGCTCAGGCCATAGGTCCCCAGCCCCACCAGCCCGTGTACCAGATCCAGATCTCCCCGATAAGGACGGCGCTGCACCCAGGATTCCAGGAGGGTGTCCACCGCTGAGAGGCCTCTCTCCTCCCGGGGGGCCATCCGCTGGGCGGCAAAGGCCACCCCAGGAAATCCACCGTAGAACGAAGGAGATTGGGGAGAAGAGGCCACCTGGGAGAAGGCCCGATCCAGGCAGACGTCCGCCAGGGAGGACGCCCCGGGGAGAATCCCCGTGCGAGCTCCTTCATGAAAGAACAGGGCCAGCCCGGAAAATCCTCCGGACAGGGAAGCGTTGCTGAAATCTCCCTCCACCAGGACCGTCAAATCCCTGGCAATGTCCTCCGCCGCCCCCATTGCCTGATCCGCCAGAACTCCTTCCAAAAGCAGAGGGGATTGGGGTGGAGGGGAAGATGTGCGTGGATACCTCCTCGTCACCAAAGCATGAGCCGGCAGGGAAACGTTCGTCATCGCGGGTCACAAACATCAAAGCAACACCCTCAGGGCGCTGCTCGACCAAGAAGAATGGAAATAAAAAAGCCTCCCACCGCTGAATTCAACGATGGGAGGCGGTTCTCAGGAATCAACCGTCGCTGATATCAATCAGGCGTTGACCCCTCCACAACCAACGGTCACTGCGGTTTCGCCGCAGCCGCTTCCCCGGTAGGTGGCCTTGGGGACGGTGAAGGAGGCGCATCCAATCACCACCCAGGAGGCGGTTCCGCCGGCAACCTGGGAGAGCTCCTCCTGGGTCAGGGCGCGAAGGGTGTCCTTGTGGATGTCGAGGGTGCGGTTCTTGCTTTCCATGATACAACTCCAATAAATGGCCGATCCGGCCGGTAATGCAACTCCATCGAAGTGCGTCTAGGACGCCTTGGTTTGTTTCGATGTCGTCGCGTTGATGGCCTGATTACGGTGGGAGTCGAAAAGCAGATCGAAGAAAAATAAACTTTTTGAGAACGACGGAAACCGAAGAAGACAATCCCTATTCAGGCCGGGGATCGTAACAGGCCGCCCCGCGCCCTTGCACGATCTCCACCCTCTCGTTGGCGAGGACGGCGGTGAACACTTCCTCGGTTCCCCCCGCATCGGGCCAGCGCACGGTGACCTTTTCGGCGATGCAGGCGTCTCCCATTCCGAAGTGCAACACCACATCGTTCTGCTGGCCCACATGCCCATACCCCCCCCCTACCTCCCGGGTCTGGGTGATCCCCCCGGCGACCACCGACACCCGGG
>CAYRTW010000241.1:0-8550 GCA_964426935.1 uncultured Rickettsiales bacterium | reverse complement strand
GGGGTGAGCCGCACCTCCAAGACTCCCCTGTCCACGTTCCTGGCCCATCGTGGGTGGAAAGTGGCCAACATCCCCATCGTCTTGGGCATCGAGCCCCCCAAGGAGTTGTTCGAGGTCGATCAGGAAAAGATCTACGCCCTCACCATCGAGCCCGAATCCCTCCACGAGATTCGCCTGGCGAGGCTCCGAAACCTGGGCATGTCCACCCGGGGCTCATACGGTCACCTGGACCACATCCACCTGGAGCTGCAATACGCCCAGGACCTGTTCCGGCGGAATCCCTCCTGGCCGGTGGTAGACGTAACCCGCAAGGCCGTCGAAGAAACCGCTGCCCACATCCTCCAACTCCACAACGAGAGATTGCACCGCAAGGCCCGCAAGAAGACTCAAGGAGCAGCGCCTCCCTGAGAAACTCCGCTCCGACCTCGGCCTTTCGAGGCGGCCTGGTTTGATGGAGACCGCTGAAACTACTTAGGATTTTTCAGCCCTGATCCCCACTCCACATCGAAGCGGGGATGTTCATGGCGACTCGAAATCCCAAGTCCAAGGCACAGGTATCGGGAGACTCGGCGCCTCTCCGGGCTGCTCGACACTCATCAAGGGGAGACTGCCACGAGCCCCCCCTTACCGGAGCCAGATCCCTCCTCTCCCCGTACCAACCATCACACCACTCCCTGACCCCTCCCGCCAGGTCCCTCACTCCGTAGGGAGATCGATCTGCGGCGTAAGCCCCCACCGCCTCAGGGCGGGGGGTCCCGGGGCGGCTGTGGCGCATCTTGCAGAAGGTGGGGTCGAAGCGATCTCCCCAGGGAAAGAATCGGGCATCGGTACCCCGGGCTGCCTTCTCCCACTCGGCCTCAGCAGGCAGGCGCAAGGGAAGCCCCCGTTGCCGTCCCCTCCAGGCCGCATAGGCCTCAGCGGCCCGTCGATCCACTCCCAGGGCGGGGCGGAGGGGATCGAGCCGTCCTCCCTCCCCTTCCCCCTCTGGGAGAAGATAGAGACCCTGGGAATCCACCGGCCACAGGGGCGGCCCGCCTGCATATCGCCGAGGAGCCGCCTGGTGAGCCAAGACCGGGTCTCGGGCTCCCACATCCCTCAGAAACTCCAGGTATTCCCCCGCCGTCACCGGAAACCGGGCGATGGCGAAGTCGTCGGTTCTTTCCAGGGATCGAAGCGTCGCCCCAGCCGCCAGCGGGTCCCCTCCCATCAGGAAGGGTCCCCCAGGAATATGATGCAAGTCATCGGGAAGACTGGATTTCCCCAGCATGTTCGCCTTGACTCGAAGGGACTCTCCCCTGCCCACCAGCACCGGACATCGGGTGTCCTGGCGCCCCTCCCGCCGCAAGACCAGCAGGTGGGGACCCATGGCCATGGGGATGGGACCCAAAGGAGTCCGCCCCAGCAACCTCCCTTCGGTGGGTCGCAGACGCCGGCCCTGCTCCCGGTATCGATACAGCCACACCTGGGAGCCCTGAGGTTGGCTGTCCACCGCCAGTTCTCCGTCTCCCCGCAGGCGGGCCTGATAGGAGCCATCGTCGTAACGGCGGACCAGGCCCTCGAAGTAGACCTGATCCTCTCTGGCCCTGGCCGCCTCCGCATCCCGAAATCGGGACCAGTACAGGGCCGCCAATCCTCCCCGAGCCTCTGCGTTGCCCTCATCCCAGGCCAGAGCCTGTTCAAAGGCTCCTTCCGCCTCCAGAAAGCACTCCGCCGCCCTTCGCCTGGCCTCCTCCACCCGGTCCTCCATCTCCCACAACCCCGCCTTCACCTCAGGAGGCTCATGCCCCAGAAAGTGGCGAGACTCCTCGGCAAATCCCTCGGCAAGGCGGTCGGTCTCCATGCGAGCAGCGTGATAGCGATCAAAAGCGCCCCTTCCCACTGCGGTGCGATCCGCCGCAGCGTGCCGCCTTCGCCTCCCCTCCAGGAAGTCTTCAATGGCCTGCTCCAGGTCCCGGGCCGAGCGGATTCGGAGATCGGGGTTGCGTTCCAGGCAGTGCATGCACAAGTCGGAAAGCTCCCGAGGAATCCGGAGATGAGGGGCACGGACATGGGGAGGGGGGGGGTCCTCCTCCACCGCCCGCAGCATGGCCTCCCGAGGATCCTCGGTCACGAAGGTCAACTCATGGGTAAGCACCTGGTAGAGGATGGCCCCCAGGGCATACACATCGGACCAAGGGCCCACCCGATGCTTCTCGTTGCGGGCCTGCTCAGGGGACATGAAAGGAGGGGTTCCCTGAACAAAGCCATCCCGGGTATCCAAGAGGGCGCCCGGAGTGAGGGTGGGAACGGCGGGGGCGAAGGGAGAGAAGGGATCAAAAGCGGACAACACGGGAGAGGAGATGGAACGAGCCAGCCCCCAGTCCAGGATCAGCACCTCGCCGTAGTCCCCCAGCATGATGTTGGCCGGCTTCAGATCCCGATGGACCACCCCCCGCGTATGGGCGAAGTGGGCTCCCTGACAAACCTGCTGCAACATGGAAAGAAGGCGGATCAGGGTGTACCTCTCGGTGGTCTCTGCGTCCCCTCGCCGCATCGCCTTGATGACCTGCTCCAAGGAGCGCCCCTCCACCCTCTTCATGGTGTAGTAGACGCTGCCCCCCTCTAATTGCCCCAGATCGTGAACCGGCACCACGTTGGGGTGCTCCAACTGCCCGGTGACCTGGGCTTCAGCCACGAACCGCTCCACTCCGAACTCGGTGGCTACGGCGTCCTTGAGGATCTTCAGGGCCACCACCCTGCCGATGTCCAGGTCCAGCGCCTCGATGATCCTCCCCTGCCCTCCCCTTCCGATTTCCTTCCGAAAACGATAGCGAGTCCCCAGATCGGGGATGGCCAGGGCCCCGGTCTCCGGCTGGATGGGAGGGACGTCATCCAGGGGGGCTCCCTTCTCCCGGGTCGCTGCCGAGAATGACGGACGAGGCTTTTTTTCCCGCGCCACCATTCTCTCCCGCAATTCCCCCTGGGAACCCAGATCTTCATGAGTGATGAGACTGGGAGAAGAGGGGGCGAAGGGGGGAGGAGAGGGAACTCCCCCCACCACCGAGGGCGGAATCAGGCCGGGGCGAAACAGGGGAGGGAGGATCGGAGGAGGAGGGGGTATTCCCTCCGCCAGGCGATCCAGCAGAGGTCCCATAGCCTGGGCCAGGGAGTTGACCGACACGGCCCCACCCTCAGGAAAGAGGGCTTCCAGGAGGGCGTGCAGAGACCTGAGGGCCTTGGAATCGTCACGCGGCGGGATGGGAGGACGCATGGCGGGCGGCAGTGTATCACCCCGAGCCGCTCCCGGCGGAGAAAGGCGCCGCCCCGGTCCGCCAGGTGCGCGTTCAGCGAGCCAGGTAGTTGCGGGAAACCAGCCAGTTCAACAGGCGCTGAACCGATTCCTCCACCGATTCCCGATCGGTGTGAATCACCAGTTCCGGCTTTTCGGGCGCCTCATAGGGAGCTGAAATTCCAGTAAATTCAGGGATCTGTCCGGCCCGAGCCTTCTTGTACAGCCCTTTCACGTCCCTTGACTCACACACTTCCAGAGAGGCATCCACCAGGACCTCGATAAAGTCTCCCTCCCCGTGAACCCCCCGCACCATGTCCCGATCGGCCCGGTAGGGGGAAATGAAGGCCGTGATGGCGAACAGCCCGGCCTCAGTGAACAGCTTCGCCACTTCGCCGATGCGGCGGATGTTCTCGGTGCGGTCCGCAGGAGAGAATCCCAGATCCTTGTTCAGGCCATGGCGAATGTTGTCCCCGTCCAGGACGTAGGCGGCGTGTCCCCTCATGAGGAGGGCCTTCTCCAGGGCCGTGCCCACGGTGGATTTGCCGGAGCCGGAGAGGCCAGTCAACCAGATGGTGGCCCCCCTCTGCTTCAAGAGGCCCTGGCGGTCTTCCCGGGTAACGTGACCCTGATGCCATACGATGTTCTGGGACTTGGGAGCGGCGGAATCGTTGCTCACGGAATCTCCTGGGGAGGGAATGGGGGTGAAGGCTGAAAACGCGGCAAGGAACCACGGAAGCCATTCGGTGTCAACGGCAACCGGAAGTCCGAGGCACCGGCCTGCTCTCCTTCGGGACGTGGCCCCTCAGTCCTTGATCTGCTGGGACAACCAGTTGGGCATGCCGACCTGGGCGATGGCCTCCAACTGGGCCTCCAGCCAGTCGATGTGCTCCTCCTCCGACACCAGGATGCGGGCCAGAAGTTCCCGGGTGCCGTTGTCGCTGGCCGCAGTGGACAGGCCAATCCCCCGGTTGAGACGCTCCACCGCCAGGTACTCCAGGGCCAGATCGCTCTTCAACTGCTCCTCGACGGTCTCCCCGACGTTCAGCTTGCTCAACTTCTGAAGGTTGGGCACTCCGTTCAGGAACAGAATCCGGTCGATGACCGCCTCGGCATGGCGCATTTCGTCGATGGATTCCTTGCGGATGTATTCGTGAAGTCGAGCAAACCCCCAGTTCTTGCACATCTTGGCATGAACAAAATACTGATTGATGGCGGTGAGCTCGGCGGTGAGGACGTCGTTCAGGACATCCACGAGGGCGGGATCGATGGGCTTCACGGGAGACCTCCAGGAGGTCGCCAGGATATCACGCCGCCGACGGAGATTCCCCGCCTCGCTCCCCCTCCGCGCCCAGGCTCTCCAAGGAGACATCGAAAGCCGTCAGGGAACCCCGTGGATTTCCTCCGCTGGACTCCCCACGAGCCCCAGCGGAGATGAAAGCCCCGGCTTCATTCCTCACCATGCGGCAGAGATCGGGAATGCACGCGCCGCAGCCGGTCCCGGCCCCAGTCAGCCGCACGACCTCCCGGGCATCACAACCTTGCTCTTGCACCAGACGGCGGACGGTGCGGTCGGAAACGGCGCGGCACACACAGAGGATCATGGCTGGCCTGTCTTGATAACGAATTTCAATTTCATGGTAAGGAGGGGGGATCCCGGTGTCAAGGGGGAGGCAAAGGGGAATCTCCTCCCTCCTCCTGCTACCTTGTCGGTCATGCTCCCCCTTCGTCTCATTCCCCCCCTCCTCCTTCTCGCCTCCTGCTCCTCCCCCTCTGACTTCCAGACCGGGGAGTTGGAGCCTCCGGATTGCGACCCCGGCGGCTCTTCCCAGATCCTCCTGCCCCAGGGTTTCCTGGAAAACGCCGACCGTTATCGCTGTGATCTGCCGGCTGGCGCCTCTTTTGGGCCCCGCTTCACCACGGCCACCGGCGCCACCTCCCTGGTCAATGGGGCATCCACCCTGCTGTGGCTGGACTGGGACGGCGTGGACTGGCCGGAAGGGCTCCTCTTCCCCCTCGCCCTCGCCGAGGAGCCCGGCTACGCGGTCCTCCCCTCCCCTTCCCTGGAAGACAGTGCCTGGCCCCCCCTGCATCTGTTCCTCCATCCCACCGCTCCAGCCGGTGAATACACCCTGAGGCTGGCTCTGGATGACGGTTCGGGCTCCGCAGACGCTCTCCACCTGGGCCCCTGGCTGGAGGTCCCCCTCTCCCTCACTGCCGTCCCGGCCGGCGATGTTCAGGTCGCCATCACATGGCCCACCTTGACCGATGTGGACCTCAGCGTGGTGGATCCTGACGGAAACAAGCTGGATATCAACAATTCCACCGTCCTCACTGGCGGAACCCTGGATCTCACCCAGGGCCAGGAATGCCAGACTCCCGACCCGGCGGCCGAATCCCTCCATTGGCCGCATCGGTGTTCGGCTAGTGCCGATAACTATTTGATCTAAAATGGAAATAGTCGTTTTGCGGGATCGACGAGAGCCATGGGGTGTGCGAGGATCCGGTTGCTACACTCAGTAACCTACGCACGGAGTCTCCATGGCTCGGCCGGATGATGCCGCGCCCAGTTCCTTTCCAGCACCAGTTGTCCCCCCCCTCCGAGATCCGGTCGGCAGCGGCCCGCGTGGGCTCCGTGCAGCGCCGCAGCAGGATCGATCCGCGCGTTCCTGGCGGCGACGGTGCTGGCCCTGTGCGGACGCAGGGAGCAGTCCATCGCCGGAATGCGGCGGGTTCTTGCCTCCCGCATGGGGACCTTGGTCGCCCGATATACCTTCTGGGACCGGTCCAATCCCGCCTTCGAGGCGCTGGTGGCCTGGCTGCTGGACCGGGTGCAAGCGGCGTCGGTAGCGCGGGCGCCCCAGTACACCGGGATCCTGAGGGGATTCCGAGACGTGATCGCCCAGGACTCGACCGTGGTCCAGGTGGACCTGCGGCTGAAGGGTCTGTGGACCGGCACCCGGAAGTTGTCGTCTCCCACCGCCCTCAAGGTCCACACCCGGGTGCGGGTGGCCACCGGGGAGTTGCTGTGGCACCGCATCACCGGGGAGCGACACGCCGAATGCAAGGCGTTCGGTGTCGGACACTGGGCCAAGGACGTGCTCTTCCTCTTCGACCGGGGGTATGCCTCCTCCAGCCTGTGGTGGCGCATCCACCGGGTCGGCGGGTGCTTTCTCCCTCGACTGCCCAGCAGCTACCGCCCCGAAGGGGTCGCCGTGAACCGCAAGCACCGGGGGAGGGCCCGCGGATTGGCGGCCAGTCCTTGCGAGAGGCACAGAAGGGCTTGAAGCGCCGCGTGGTCGACATCCAGTGTCACTTCCAGATAAAGGTCCGCGCCCATGGTACCGCCAAGGGCCGGCGCTTCGACCCTCCCTTCCGGGTGGTGGGCCTGTGGAACGACGAGACCCGGGGCTACCACTTCTACCTCACCAACATCCCCCCGGACCGCGTCCCTGCCGAGCAACTCGGCGATACCTACCGGCTGAGGTGGGGAGTGGAAACCCTCTACGAAGACGGCCAAGGGGGGCCTGGGACTCGGCGAGATGGACACCACCAGGCCGCACATCGTCCGCACCCTGGTCCGCGCCGCCCTCGTCCGCGCCAGCCTGGCCATGCGCGCACGATGCCAAGCTCAGCGGAACGTCCCCGCCGGAAGGTGGAGCAACCCCCAGCAGTGGGTCCGCGTCTGGCGCGAGTTGCTCGGCCTTCTCTCCACCACCCTCGTGAACGGCAGCCGGCTCTCCACCGTGTCCACCCCGTTCACCTGGAGCCCTTTCGCCCTGGTCGCCCTCGATCCGAATGTGACCCCCCCAACTCGGACCAGACTCGTACCTGTCGCCGAACCCAACCTGTAACCGCCCGTGCTGTACAAGGTTTTCTTCTTCGCCGATCGCCTATGCCATTGGCCCCCCCGGCGCCTCTCCCCGAGGGGAATACCTTGTTTTCCTAAACTATCGTGATTTTTGTAAGGTCTATGAAGAAACAGAGGTTCAGGTAACCATTGTTCTTGGCGGCACCGAGATCATCCATGCCTCCCATGTCTTTTCTCCTGGTGATGCGGATCTGGATGGGAGCGGTGACGGAGTGTTTGTCACATCTTTCAATTGGTGATTCATGTGTACACTGGCCCTGCTGCATCGGGTTCGGAGTGACCTTCCCCTTCTCATCGCCGCCAACCGAGACGAGCTGTATCAACGGCCGGCTGTCCCGCCTCTCCTGTCCTCCCCCCCTCCCCTCTTCGGCCCCCGAGATCTGAGTGCTGGGGGAACCTGGCTGGCGGCAAACTCTTACGGCCTTCTCCTCGGGCTCACCAATCGCCCTCCTCGCTCACTACCCGATCCCTCCCTGCCCCCGGCGGAGTGGATTCCACCACCGGCCTCTCCTCGCAGTCGCGGTGAAGTCATCCCCCTCCTCCTGTCTCAGTGTCGCACAGTCGCTGAAGTCGAAGACGCCGCCGCACACCTCCCCACCGGCGCGTGGAATTCATTCTTTCTCTTGGCCGCCGATGGAAAAAATGCCCTGTCCTTTGCCTACCATGGGAGGGTTCACGCTCTCACTCGCCTCTCCCCTGGCCTCCATGTCCTGGAGAATCGCCCTGTGGATGATCCCCACTCCACCAAGGTGAGCCGGGTGAGGGAGAGGCTGATGGGAGCGGAGACCTGGGATCGGGACCAGGTCCCCCGCATCCTCTTCGCTGCCCTGGCGGACCATCACCTCCCCCATACCCTGGAGGCGTCCCGCCCAGCGCCTCTCCATGCCCTGTGCGTTCACACCCCGGTCTACGGCACCCGCTCCGGTCAGGTGATCGGCCGAGGCCCCTCCGATTCCCTGTGGTGGCATAGCGAAGGACCACCGTGCGTCACCGCACCGGCGGATTTTTCTGAGGAGTTTTCCGGGCTCATGGAAGGGCGCGCGTGAAGTGTTCCGTGCGACTCCGGGTGCTTCATGGAGGGATTTCATGTCTGGGTTTTTAGAAACTGAACCCCTCATCGAAACTCCTTGATCTCCCATGTTCTACTCCGTGTATCCAATAGTGCATACTGAAACACTCCGTGAATACATGCCCCATCATTGATGTACACTTTCCCGTCATCAAAATAATGAATCATGGGATCGTGAGTGTGTCCCATCACGACCACATCGCACTTCTCCTGCTCTAATCGGGTGCGAGCGTAGGCAACGTATTTTTCCCGGGTGGGTCGAGCCAGCAGAATACGTGTGGGGCCATAAATCAGATCATCGAAGTCCTTCCACAAAAGCTCCAACTGTCCGATGGCCCAGGC
>CAYRTW010000240.1:0-8619 GCA_964426935.1 uncultured Rickettsiales bacterium | reverse complement strand
GTCACCAACAATCCTGGCCGGAGGGCGGCCCCTTATCACATCGTCGCTGAATTGAAGGAACCCCGAAACCTCTCGGTGGCCCAGATGGTGGGGCGCAATGAAGCCGAGCTGGTGCTGGCGGGGGACGTGTTGTCCCGGATCACCGTGCAGACCTGCCGTCAATCAGGACTCTCGGTCGTCCTTCTGGAGCTCCTGGACTTCGATGGCTGCGAAATCTATTTCCACGAAGAGCCCTCCCTTTCGGGGAAGCCCTTCCGGGAGGCCCTGTTTGGATTCGAGGAGGGGGCGGTGATGGGATTGCGAACGCGGGTGGGGGGCATTCGCCTGAATCCCCCTTCGGATACGGTGATCGCCCCCGGCGATCAGCTCATCCTCATCGCTGAAGACGACTCCGCCATCCGTTACACGGGAGGGACTCCTCAGGTTGCCGAAGACGCTCTCTCCCATCACACCGCCCCCGCTCCCGGCCCCGAGCGCACCCTGATTCTGGGATGGAACTGGCGGGTGCCCATCATCATCCGGGAATTGGACGCCTATGTGGCGGCGGGCTCCCAGGTGACGGTGGTGGCGGAGAACGCCGACGGGAAAACCGAAATCGGAAAGCAATGCACCGGCGTCCGCAACGTCAAGATCTCCTGGACCACGGCGGACACCACCGACCGGCGCATTTTGGACGCCCTGAAGGTGTCCGAATATGACCATGTCATCAGTTTGTGTGCCGACGATCTCGATCCCCAGAAGGCAGACGCTCGGGCCCTGGTGACCCTTCTTCACCTTCGCGATATCGCCGAAAAGCAGGGAGTGGATCTGTCCATCGTTTCGGAAATGCTGGATATTCGCAACCGAGAATTGGCAGAGGTCACCCGTGCGGACGATTTCATCGTGGGTGACAAGCTGGTAAGTCTGATGATGTCTCAGGTGTCGGAGAACAAGGAGCTGAACGCCGTTTTCGCCGATTTATTCTCTCCGGAAGGGTCGGAACTCTACCTCAAACCAGCCACCAACTATATCCAGCCCGGACGCCCGGTGAATTTCCAAACCGTGGTGGAGGCGGCCCGTCGCAAGGGAGAGGTGGCCATCGGCTATCGGATCCTCGCCCAGGAAAAAGATGCGGCGGCGGCCTACGGGGTGGTGGTGAATCCCAAGAAGAGCGCCATGATCACCTTTAGCGACAAAGACAAGGTGGTGGTGCTGGCGGAGGACTGAGAAGCGGAATCGGGAAGATCGATTTCAGAACGCTACGGCGATTTCCTGCAACACCGAAAACGCCTCTTCACAATTCTCCACTGCCGAGAGGGAGCCGGCCGCCTCGGAGCAGGTGTCCTCCCTTGCTGCGGCGTCCTCGTCCGACAGCCCCTGGGCTTCCGTCGTCTCGTCGATCTGGCACTGATCAACCCACTGCTCCCGCCCATCCAAGGCCCCCATGGCTCCCCAGGTCAGGCCCCATTCCGAGAGGCAGTCTTGGTACACATCCCCCACTTCCTCACAGTAGTCCTGACAGGGGCTGCATCCTGCCAGGGTCCCCATCCACGCCAGGAAGATCAGGGCGGTGAGGGGGAGGTGCCGGGGAGAGGCGCAGGTAGGTGCGGAGGGCGGAAGTCGGTTCGACAAAGAGTCAGGCAAAGTATTTCTCCCGAATGATCGCCGGCCTGTCCACGCCCCGGGCCAGGAGCAGGGAGGTCATTTCGTCGATCATCGCCCCGTTGCCACACAAGTAGAACTGGGCATCGTCGACGGGCAGGTTGGAATCGGTGAAGTGGGCAGTGACCCGGCCCCGGGCCCCCTTCCAGGAGGGGTCGGGTCGGGAGAGGGTGGGGACGAATCGGAACCTGGGCTGCTCCCGTTCTAGAGTCTGAAATTCCTCCAACTGGAACAGATCCTCCTGGTGCCTCACTCCAAAGTACAGGGTGCTCGGCCCCTCATGATCCTTTCGTAGGAACAATTCCCGAAGCATCGCGCGCAGGGGAACCACTCCAGTGCCGGTGCCTACGAAGTAGAGGCGGGAGGGGAGGGGATCCCTCAGGAAGAACACTCCGATAGGAGCGGTGAACCGAACCTCCGAACCCACTGAAAGCCCCTCCAGCCAGGTGGACGCCTTGCCGCCGGGGATGATGCGAGCAATGGTGGTGAGCCCCTTTTCCACCTCCAGGGGGTGGGTCCAGATGGAGTAGGAGCGGCTCTCCTTTCCTTCGGAATCGGGAAGAAAGAGGTTCAGATACTGACCGGGGTAGTACTCAAAGGGGGGGCGATCCCGGAGGGAGAAGGTGATTTCCAGGGTGTCGGGGGAGTGCCAGACCCGGCGCTGCACCGAGGCAGAGAACTCCTCGGGACGGAACATCTTGGGGCGGACCCGGGCCGGGGCGGCTTCGGACATGGGCTGACGAACTCCACTCAAGGGAGGGGGCATCATAGGGAGAGGAGAGGGGGGACGCAACGAAGGACGGTCTCATGCAGGCCCCAGATCTCCCCGGAGGTGTTGGAGAATCGCCACCGCCGCCGGACCGGCATGTTCGGTGCGAAGGATGCGCGGCCCTAGGGAGACTCGGAGAAACCCAGCTTTTTCAGCCTGTTGCGCCTCCTCTTCCTCCATGCCCCCCTCTGGGCCCACCACCACCAGGATGGAGTCGACCAGGGAATGGTCGGCAAGCCTCCTTCCCAATGTAGGCCCCTGTGGATGGAGAAGCAGACGGAGGGACGCCTCAGGGGGCTCCCGAAAGAAGGCCAGGGAGGACCTCACCGTCTCCAGGCTCGGCGCCTGCACCCTCCCCGCCTGTCGAGCCGACTCCTGAATCACCTTCCGCCACCGAGCTTCCCGATTCTGGCCCTCTCCGCCGGGCAGGGAGCGCCGAAAGGAGAGGGGATGGAAGGCGTGGACCCCCAACTCTGTCCCCGCCTGCAGGACTTCCTCGAAGCGACCTCCCCGGGCCAATCCCTGGGCCAGTTCCAGGCGAAGGGGGGACTCCACTCCCCGCCCTCCGTTGGACATCCGGGCCTCTCCCACCTGAAAATCCACACCACCGTCGTCCCAACCCAGGAGGATGGCTCCCCACTCCCCTCCCTGGCCGTCGAACAGGCAGACCTCATCCCCCCGGTTCAGGCGCCAGACCCGGACGTGGCGACGGGAAGACAGTCCCAGGCGATGGCGGGTTCCCGGCAGGGGAGGAGTCTCACAGAGGAGTCGGTGCATGGGATGAGCAGGCGGCCAAGGTGAAGGGACCCTATCCTATACCCGCTCCCGAGGGTCAACCCAGGTCATGTCGTCTCCCCCCTCCTTCTTCGTTCCCGGCCGAATCTGCCTTCTGGGGGAGCACTGCGACTGGGGGGGTGGACACTCCCTGGTGGTGCCTCTGGTCCAGGGAATCACCGTTCAGGCCTCCCCTCGCCCCGCCAATCTCACCGTTCGCTCCGAGTGGGAGGCGGGAACCCTGGAGGCAGAGTGGCAGTGGGGACCGGGGGAGCATCCCGCCTGGAAGGATTCCGATCCTCTCCGGTTCGTCCTCGCCGTGGCCGTGGAGTGGGAATCCCGGGGAGTTCGGGTGCCTCCTCTCCATCTGGCCATTTCCACTTCCTTGCCGGCGGGAAGGGGGTTCTCCTCCTCGGCGGCCCTGTCGGTGGGAGTGGCCCGAGCCCTGTTTGCCGCCTCTCGACCCGCCTCTGCCCTCTCCTGGGAAGAGGCGGCTGAAGTGGCCTGGAAATCCGAGCGTCATCGGTTGGGAATTCAGTGCGGACGGCTGGATCCCTATGCCTGTGCCGCCTCCCGTCCCTTGGCGTTCTCTTGGAAAGTTGAAGAATTTCAGGCTGTTCCCACTCCAATCGGCCGGGATCTGGCCCTGCTGGCGGGATTTTTCACTGCGCCCCGGGACACCCCCCTCCTGCTGAGAACCATTCAGTCCGCGTTCTTCAGCCTTCCCGGAGATCCCGCTGGGGAGGGGGTCCGGCAGGTGTTGGCAACCTGGAGCAGGCTGGCTGACGAAGGGGCGGCAGCGTTGGCGGCCGGGGATTGGGGAGCACTGGGTGGGGCGATGAACCGGGCCCAGGCCGTCTACGATCAGGTTCTCAGCCCCCTCCTTCCTCCCTTTCGGGCTCCTTCCCTGGCCGAGGTGTGTGGCTTTCTGAGACGGGAAGGGGCTCTGGGAGCCAAGTTCTCGGGAGCGGGAGGGGAGGGGTCGGTGGTGGCTCTTCTCGACGACGAGGTGCGTGCAGACGCCCTGATTTCCAGGCTGGCTTCGATGGGAGTGACCGCTTTTCGTGTCGTGGTGCCGAGTTCCTGAGGGGTCCCCACCAATCTGTCTGCCTCCTCCCTGCGGATGCTCTACACTCACCCCTCTGCCCCGAGGATGACCATGTCCGCACGCCCCCGCATCGACCTGGATGGAGTGACCCTGCTGAGCGCAGCCCCAGAAGGGGGGATCCTGGCCATCTTTCGATATCGCGTCAAAGACGGACTGCTTCTGTTGATTCCCGAGAGCGCCGAGGTCCATGTCTCCTGGGACGTCATCGCCGAGGCCAGATTGGATCTGGCTGGGGGAACCCTCACCCTCACCTTCGACTCGGCCTGGGCCCGCCTTCAACCCTGGCTGCGGGGGGCGGTGACGGTGCAAGGAGGGTGGCTGGATCGGATGGAAATGGGCGGCTGAGCGTCCCCCCTCACTCCCGAAGAGGATCGATCAGCACTCCGGGATTGAGGATGCCTCGGGGGTCCAGATGGGTCTTCATCGCCCGCAGGGTTCCCGGCAGGAGAGGGGGGCTTTCCCGGAGATGTCCAGGCCGATGCAGCCTGCCCACGGCGTGATGGTGGGTGATGGTTCCGCCCGCGTCGATGACCGCCTTCATGGCGATTTCCTTGAGGATTTCCCAGCGTATCAGCAGGGAGCGTTCTCCCCCGGGGGCCAGGAAGGTGAAGTAGGGAGCGGGTCCATCGGGGTAGACATGGGTGAGGCGGCAGGTGATCCGGCCTCCCCCGCAGTGTTTCATCATGGCCTCCTGCATCACCGAAGTGATGTGATGGTGCAGGGAAGGGAAGAGATCCCAGGTGCAGGCGGTCTCGAAGGTGTCGGCGATGACCGACAGGCGAATCAAGGTGGACTGGAGGTAGGGGGCCTGGAAAAAGGCATCCTTCCACGCTTCCTGGGAGGAGGGAGGCGAATCCTCGTCGATGCGAATGTCCCCTTCCTGCACCGTGCCTCCCTGGTCTCGGACCAGGCGGATGGCCCGATGAAGCAGGTCGGCCTGGGAATGGTGGGGGGACTCAAAAGCCATGAGGAGGAGGGTGGCCGAGCCATCTCCCACCCCGTGCAGGGCCACCTCTTCGGCGTCGATGAGGCGGCAGTTGGAAGGGTGAAGCCCCGATTGCACTATCCGCCGCACCGCCTCCCCTCCTTGGAGGAAGGAGGAGAATCGAGCGGTGGCCCGGGCCTTCCACCGGGGCCTCTCCTGCACCCGCATCCACGCCTCGGTGATGACTCCGAAGATCCCTTCCGACCCCAGCGCCAGGGCATTGGGAGAAGGTCCGGCGCCGGAGGCGGGCAGGCGGCGAGAGGCCCAGATCCCCTGGGGAGTCACCATTCGGATGGACTCCACAAAGTCGTCGATGCGGGTGCGTAGAGTTGCGTAGTGTCCTCCCGCCCGGGTGGCGAGCCATCCCCCCAGGGTGGAGAAGACAAAGCTCTGGGGGTAGTGGCGGAGGGTCAGGCCGTGGGGCTTCAACTGCGCCTCCAGATGGGGACCGGTGGCGCCGGCGGCGATTCGGGCGGCGAGGGAGACCCCATCCACTTCCAGGACTGCGTTCATCCGCCCCAGATCCAGGGACACCACTCCCGAGTAGCCGGGAGGGCAGGCCCCGTCCACCCCACCCACCACCGAGGTTCCTCCGCCGTAGGGAAGGAGGGCGAGGTTGTTCCTTTGGCACCATTCCATGACCTCCTGGATCTGATGCTCGTGCTGGGGCAAGGCCACCACGTCGGGAGTGGCGGAGCAGTCCCCCTCGAAACCGAGGACCTGATCCCGAAAGCTTCGACCCCGGGCTCGCTGAATTCGCTCCAGGGGATCGACGGTGCAAAATGACCGCACGGACGGGGACGGTTCCATTTTGGAACGAGGAGCAGAGAGGGCGTCAACCGTGGCAGCGGTGCGGCGCTTCCCGGGGGCGATCCCCGCCAGGAGCGGGAGGGCCTGGGCGAGGGTGTCGAGGGCGTCTTCAGGGGGGTGTCGATCCGCGTATCCCCAGCCCCACAGGCTCTTGGGGCGAGAGGAAGAGGGGAGGGAAGACATGGGGCCTCTGCTTGAGGAGGGTGGGGAGAGGTGTGCCGAGGCCTCCATGATGCCACGGAGAGGAAAGTCCAGGTGCTGGCACGCCAATTGCTTCATTGCTGAAGTGAGACGTCTTTCCTGTCTCGCCGGGGTCCCCGTGCAACTCCAACTCCTTCGACCCTCTCCTTCACCCTTGCCTTTGCCTCCCCCTCTTCTCCCTTGCGGAGCACGGCCTCCCCTGCGGATTCGAGAATTGTCCGCCGCTTGGACGAGATGGGGAAGAACCGCAGCTCCGACGGAGGATCCTTGCGGTTCCGCCGTCCTGGAGCAGCTATTGGACGAAGAGCCCGGCCGGGCAGGCTCGATTCCCACCGTCTTGTCGTCCCGGGTGGTCTTGAGTACCCGGGGAGGAATCAGCGCCCGTCTGGCCCGAATTGGCCAAGGCACCCTGTGGTTGGACTCCAGTGGCGGTGGGGTCTCGCCCGGAGAACGAACGCAGGAGAGGGCTCGGGCGGTGGCGTTGGGGGAAGTGCTCACCCAGGCTCTGGTCTCCAGTGCCACGCGGTGGGTGGTGGAATGGGTCTCTGCAGACACACCTTGGAGGGCCCTGGGCCATCCCGCCCTTCATGCCCCCTGGGAAGTGGCGCGTCATTTGCGAATCCCCGGGCGCAGGCGTTGGTTTGCATCGGGAACCGAGCTCACCCAGCCGGGACGCCACCCCTTTGAGATCGCTCCCGCCACTCCCATGGAAAAAGCCCTCCTCCTGGCCTCCCTGGATCGCCACCGTGATGCCTCCTACCGGGATGCCCTGGATCTGGTCCCCGGGCGCCTGGACATCTCGGTGGTGCAGGAGGCCTGGAAGCGGGAGGGGGTGCATCGGGAGAGGGGGATCCTGGTGGCGCGCTGGCACGGTCACCCCTTTGCCGCCTTGCTTCTAGACCACCTGGCGGGTTCTTCCTCCTTCCCTGAGGGGCTCAACACGGCTCGCCCGGTGCGACTGATGCGGGGGGGAGAGGCCGCCTGGGGGCCTCTGGCGGATGTGGCCAGCCTTTGGTTCTCTCGACGGGGTGCGTCCCGCTTTTCCTGGTTGGAGGAGGGAGACGGGCCGGAAGCGGAGCTGGATCGTCCCGCTCTGGGGGACGAGGAAGGGGAGATGCTCCTTCTTCCCCGCTCCCTCCTTTGTGAGTGCCTGGAGCGCCTGGAGGGGTTGAGCCGAGCCTGAGAGGGAAGAACGGCGGTGTGGTTGGGACTCGACCGGGTGGGGGAGTATGCTGGTCACCTCCACTGCGCCGTCACCCTCGTGCTGTCCATTCCCATGCCGTATTCACCGGTCCTCTTTTTCGGTCTTCCTTCTTCTCCGAGAGCCTTGGCCCGGGGAGCCCTCCTTTCCCTCCTTCCTGCGGCGTTCCTTTCCGGATGTGAGGCCGAGGGATGCCTGTCAGGAACCGACGCCGATTGCCAGGTGCCCTCGCCTTGCGGGGCCCTGGCCCCTGCCTGTGAGGGAGGTGCGGTGGAGGTGAAGATCGCCACCAAGGCCAGCGAGCTTCCTGGGGGTCCATCTGCCCTGGGAGCCCTGGGGGACGTGATTCTTCGCAACGACTCGGTGGTGGCGGTGGTGGAGGCTTTGGACCATCCCCATTACCTGGGCCCCACCGGCGGGGGCCTCCTGGATCTGGCCACCGTGGCGGGGAACGACGACTCTCTCACCCACCTGGTGCAGGTGGTGGGGGTCCTCCCCGAAGAGGCGGCGTACTACGACGAACTGGAGATCCTTTCGGGGGAGGGTTTTGCGGCGGTGCAGGTGAAGGGGCACCTGGCGGGCCATCCCCAGGTGAAGATCGCCACTCGCTATGAGCTTCGCCCCTGCGACCAGGGCGTCCGTATCCGCACCGAGGTCATCAACCGGGATCCCGAGCCCTACTCCTGGTCCCTGGGGGATGGCTGGTATTGGGGGGGAAGGAGCCAGCTGGCCTTCACCGCTGCCCCCGACGCCGGGTTCAATCACCCCTCCTTCGGTCTGTCCACCCTGCCCGACGCCTTCGAGGAGACCCCCTACATGGTGGGTGCGGCCCATCAGCAGCCGGGGGCCTCCTACGGGGTGACCTCCTGCACCGATTCCACCATTCATGGGTTCAACAGCGAGGACGTTTCCGCCATGGGGAGGCCTGTTCGACTGGTGATGCCCCGGGATTATGAGGTGTACGAACGCTTCGTGGCGGTGGCCTCCTCGCCCACGGTGTCTTCGGTGTCGGACATCCTCCTGGATTTGCGAAAGAGCCTGTTCGGTGAAGAGGTGGTGACCCTGACCGGCCGGGTGGTGACGGAAGGTTCCTCAGAGCCTCCTCCCCCCGGAATCGGCGCCGCCATCCT
>CAYRTW010000239.1:6679-8673 GCA_964426935.1 uncultured Rickettsiales bacterium | reverse complement strand
GCTTCGGCGCTGCGGCCGTTCGCCCGCTTCGCTACGCATTCTGTGTGATCCTCTCCATTGGCCTGTAATGGTTCGTGGGGGAGTTTTTTGAAACTTCGACTGAAAAAACAAATCGAGTTGGGGGGAGGGTTCTTGAGTCGTGTTTTTGAAACGGAGGAACGAGCAACGGAGAGAACGGAGGGAGATGAGGACATTTCGTCATCAGCGCCTGCTTCATCGATACCCTTGGTCTGGATGCTGTTGAGGGGAGTCTTGATGAGCGGATTCACCTTGACCTGGGGGCTCAAAATCAGGCGGAACGCCCTCCTACCCAAGGTCGAACAACAGCACTTCGCCCCCGGTGGTTCCCTCCACCCTCACCTCTGGAGCCCCTTCGACGGCGGCGGCGTCCCCGGCATGGAGCAGAGCCCCGTTGACCCTCACCTCTCCCCTGGCGACGTGGACCCAGGCCCCCCGGTCGGGAGAGAGGGGATGCACCGCCCTCTCCCCTTCCTCAAAGAGCCCCGCGTAAAGACAGGCGTCCTGATGCACGGTGACCGAGCCGTCCCTTCCGTCGGGGGAGGCCACCAGGCGCAGGGTTCCTCTCTTCTCTTCGTCGCTGAAGGCCTTCTGTTCGTAGGAGGGAGTCAGGCCACTGCGCCCAGGAAGGAGCCAGATCTGGAGGAGATGAACCTCGTCCTGCGAGGAGGCGTTGAACTCGGAGTGGGTGACCCCGGTGCCGGCGCTCATTCTCTGCACCTCCCCGGGGCGGATCCGGGCGCCAGTCCCCAGGCTGTCCCGATGCTCCAGCACGCCGGAGAGGACGTAGGTGACGATCTCCATGTCCCGATGGGGGTGGGTGCCGAACCCCCGGGCCGGTTGAACCCAATCCTCATTGATGACCCGCAGGGAGCGAAAGGCCATGTGACGAGGGTCGTAATAGTCGGCAAAGGAGAAGGTGTGGAAGCTGCGAAGCCAGCCGTGCTCGGCGTGACCTCGTTCCTGGGAGAGGCGGATTTTCATGGGGGACCTTCGGTGGGGCGCGGAAAAGGAGAGGAAAGGGGAGGGTGGAACCCGGGTGCCCGTGGGTCGAGGAGCCCAGGACCTCGACTATTTTAGGAGAACCGGGGTCAGGAACCTACACATTTACATTCAGGTGCATTTTCCTGTCGCGGTGGATGAACCAGCGGGAAGCGCGGGTAGCGGAATTGTGAACGGGCGGAAGAGGGGCTCGGGTTGGAAACCGGGGTCAGGAACCTACACATTTACATTCAGGTGCATTTTCCTGTCGCGGTGGATGAACCAGCGGGAAGCGCGGGTAGCGGAATTGTGAACGGGCGGAAGAGGGGCTCGGGTTGGGAAATCGTTGGGAAATCGTTGGGAGGGGTCGGCATTTTTCACCAGGAAGGGCACGAAGTACACGAAGGTTCATGAAGGGAATCACAGGGGTCCCCAGGCCAGACACCGGCGCTTTCATTCTTGTCGTTCTCCTGTCTCACCCCGCCAGGCTGGAATCGCCTCCCACCACAGGCCTTTCCTTGGCTGGAGCGCCGCCCCGCAGACCCGATGGCCCCGGCCACCTTCCCTCCACGCCTCCCCCACCCCATGCTACCTTCCCCGAGCCCCGTCTCTTGGCACCGCCGGGGCATTGTTGCGCCGCACCATGACGGCCCGCCTCATCTCTCGGGGACAAGTCTCGGGGCGAGAAAGAGGCAGGGAGGAGCCATGAGCAAAGACCCCCTGAAGGTCTTCATCTCCTACACCGGCGAGGATCTCTGCGGCCACGCCCAGGCGGCGGTGAAGGCCGTGCAGGTGAAGGAATGGGTCCCGATCGACCCCACCTTCTGGCCAGCCTCGGGAACTCCATCGTTGACCGCCTGCCTGGAAAAAGTGAGGGAATGCGACCTGATGGTGGTGCTCAGCGCCCATCGCTACGGGTGGGTGCCTGCTCAGGGTGAGGAAGGGGGGGATGGGGAGAAAAGCGTCTGCTGGTTGGAGTATCAGGAGGCGAGAAC
>CAYRTW010000239.1:0-6579 GCA_964426935.1 uncultured Rickettsiales bacterium | reverse complement strand
CCCCCCAAGAGGGTGGAAGCCAGCAAGGACCCCTTGACGGGAGAACGTCTGGAACGATTCCAAAAGGTTCTCCGCCTGTTCATCACCGGCTTCTTCACCACCGAGGAAGACCTGCATGGCCGGGTGGCTTCGGCCCTGGGAGCGAAGGAAGATGAGGCTCGCCGGATTCGAAAGGAGAGGCGAGGAAAGATCTCATCGCTGGTGGGGGAGGGAGAGGATGCCGTGGCCGTCTTTTCTTCCTCGGACCCGCTGACTCGCTACACCTCCTACCTGGAGAAGCGCTTCCGCGACCTCGAACTTCTTGGCCTGGGAGTTCAACCGATCCACCTCCCCTTGGCCCAGGTCTACGTTCCCCTCAAGACCTGTCTTCCCCGCTCCCTTGAAGTGATGAAAGGGGGTGACCGATATCGGGACCAGCCCTTTGATCGAGCCGAACATCTGGAGGCCGATCTCGACCTGGACCGGGCCTTTCGCCTCGCCGAGGAAGGGGGGTGCCACGGCGTGGTGGTGTTGGGGGAGCCGGGCTCGGGCAAGACCACCGCTGCCCGGTACCTGACCTGGCGATGCGCCGACGTGGGCCAGGGGCCAGAAAGCCTGGGTCTGCCCGGGGGCCTCCTTCCCGTCTGGCTCCCTCTCCGCAGGCTGCAAGGGGAGCATGAGAAAGAGGGATTGAAGGGCCACCTGTTCCGGGGAGTGGCGGGGATCGAGCTGTCGGATGGGCAGGAGCTGGGGAAGGCCCTATGGAAAAGGGGAGGTCTGCTGTGGGTCCTGGACGGTCTGGATGAGGTGGCTGATCTCGGACTGCGGCGGAAGGTGAGCCAATTAGTGAGCGCGGATCATGGTCTCTCCCCCTCCCTCTTGTGGCTGATCTCGGACTGCGGCGGAAGGTGAGCCAATGGATCCGAGAGGCACTGGAGGATCGTCCCCAGGATCGCTTCCTGGTGACCAGCCGCTTCGCTGGCTATCAGCAGGATGTCCATCTGGGAGGGGCCTTCCTGGAGGTCAGTGTCCAACCCTTGAGTGACCTTCAGATCGCCGACTTCGTGGGCCGCTGGTTCACCCAGGTGGAGAGGGCGGTGCTTCCCTCCGATTCTGCCCGGGCGGCTGAGAAGGCGGGTCAACTTCGGGAGGGCCTGTTGAAGCGGTTGGCCCGAGACGATTATCGCATCCAGGTCCGGCTCATCGAGATGGTGGCCAACCCCCTCCTCCTGTCGGTCCTGTGCGTGGTCTATAGGCGCAACGTGACTCTGCCCAAGAGGCGGGATGAGCTCTACGACGAGTGCGTGAAAGTGCTCCTTCACTGGCGCGATGACTGGCGCCGGAATCAAAATCGTCCTCCCATCGACGAGGCGGTGTCCCGGGCGGTCCTCAAGCCTCTGGCGTCGTGGATGCATCAAGAGAAGGACCGGGCCGAGGCGCTCACCACGGAGCTTGCTCACCAGGCGGACCAAGCCCTTCGCACCCTCGCCAAAGGGAGCACCACCCAGGACGGTGCCACCTTCCTTCAGGAAATTGTCGAGGAAACCGGGCTGATGGTGCGCCCCAGCCCCGGCTGTTACTCCTTTCTCCACCTGAGCTTCCAGGAATACCTGACCGCCTGCCATTCCCTGGATGACCCCCAGGCCGCCGTGCTGGCAGACCACTTCGGGGACTCCTGGTGGCAGGAGGTGTTGCTGCTCACCCTGGGCAGGGCCCCCCTTTCCTATGCCCGGGAGTTCTTCCGGGAGGGGGTCGCCTCGGGGAAGTGGGTGGAGCACCCGGCCCTGGCGGAACTCTGCCTGGGGGAGACCCTGCATCGCCCCGACGAGGTGTTTGCCGAGGCCATCGCCGAGGTCGACCTCTCCGATGAGAAGCTCCTGGCCCTGTTGCGGCCGTTCCGGACCCGCGCTCCTCGGATGGTGGAGGGGGTGTGGGAGAAGACGAGAAACCACGCGTCGAAGGAACTCCGCGAGCTTGCTTTGGAAATGGCGATGGGGGCGGGGATCGTAGAGGCTTCTACTGTCAGCGACCTGCTGGAGGGGGTGGTGGGAATGGAGCCGACTCCCGGCACCTTGCGGGAGCATCATGGAATCCCCTTGGTCTACATCCCCGGGGGGAGTTTCCTGATGGGGTCCAAAGAAGGGCCGTATGACGACGAGCGCCCGGTTCATCGGGTCACCCTTTCCCCCTTCTGGATGGGAAAATACCCGGTCACCAACGCCGATTATTTGCGGTACCTGGAGGAGAGTCCGGGCCTCCCTCCCCCTGAGACCTGGAAGCAGCGGGAGCGGGGCGGGCCGGAGATGCCAGTGACGGGAGTGTCCTGGGAGGATGCCCAGGGCTACTGCCAATGGGCGGGGGTGAGGCTGCCTACCGAGGCGGAGTGGGAATACTCCTGCCGAGGAGGGACCGTTACTGAGTACTGGTCGGGTGACACCGAGGCCGATCTGGCTCGGGTGGGATGGTACAACAAGAACTCTGGCGGGCAACTCCAACCCGTTGGCAAGAAACCCGCCAACCGCTGGGGCCTCCACGACATGCACGGGAATGTCTGGGAGTGGTGCCAAGATGGGTATGGCCCCTATTCTGCCGAGGAACAGTCGGATCCTTCCGGCCCTCCCCCCGGCTCCAACCGTGTCCGGCGGGGCGGCAGCTTCTGGAACGGTGCCCGGGTCGCCCGGTCGGCGTGTCGCTACGGGAGCGAGCCGAGGAGGCGGGGCGACGGCATCGGGTTCCGGGTTGTCCTCCCGTCCTCCCCCACCTTCTAGGTCCTCGATCTTCGACCCTGGATCAAGAACATCCAATAGGATCCAGCGGCAGCACCCGGCGAGATGTGCCGAGGCGCGGCGGCTTCTTCTCCCTCCTTCTCTCCTTCGATCGTTCCGGTTGGGTCGAATAGTCTGTTGTTGACGCACTTCATGATCCAGCTCCTTCTTTCCTGCACCCCTCTCCCTCACCGCCCCTCCGCCATGGCTGCCGCGTTCGGCAGATTTTTGGGTCGGTCTCCGGCCATTTTTACCGGCCACGGCAAGTCACATCGGCCACATCGGCCGCATCTCCTCGCTGTCCTCCATGAAACGCCCTTCCTTGCTGAGGGTGCGGGCTTCTACGACCGCCTGATACTGCATTCAGCCGCAGAATTTCGGAAACCTTCCTCCACCACCGCTGTCCCAGGGAGACCAGGCCTGGAGGACCCCATGGACCTGACCTTGAGAGAAGCCGCTGCCTTGCTGGGAAGACCGGAACGAACCCTTCGCGCCTGGGTGTCCCGAGGCGAGATCCAGGGGGTGAAGAGGGACGGCCGGTGGCTCATTCCCAGGGCCAACCTCCCCCTCACCGACGAACAACGGGCTCGCCTCCAGGCCCGGGCCCAGGCGGTGCGGGAGGCGGTGGAGGAGGCGTTGCCCTCCCGAACTGCCGACTCTCCCTCTACCAGGGTTCGGTCCATCATCGATACCGAATCCTTTCGCTCCGGTCAGGCCCTGCTCCAGAAAATCGAGGGGTCCCACTCCCCCGGGGCGGAAGACGCGGCCCGATGCATGAGGGAGGCCCTGCTGGAACTGGCGGAGTCGATCCATCACTGGGATCTCCCAGTGAAACTGGCCGCCCTTCATCGCTGCCGGGCTCACTTCGCCCGAGCCGCCGGTCACCTGATGCTGGCCCACGGGCTTCCCCTCAAGGCCCCTGTCTCCGATTGGGTGGGCAGGATCGAGGGGGAGATGGTTCCTGAGGTCGCCGCCCTGACCCGGCGGGCGGAACATCTTCAACGGGGGCAACGGAATCCCCAGGGTGGAGATCGCTTACGGACAAATGAAAATACTACCCGTGGGGGAATTCAAGGCCCAATTCTCCAAGATACTTGAGAGAGTAAAACAAGGGGAGTCCTTTGGGATTCTCTATGGCAAGAAGAAGAAGCCTGTTGCGATGATTGTTCCCTATGTTGATTCGGAAAAAAAGAACGAAGTATTGGCATTCTTGATGGGAAGGTAAAGATCACCTTCGCAGATGATTTCAAGATGACAGAAGAAGAGTTCCTCGGTTTGAGATAAAATATCTACTCGACACTCACATTTTTATCTGGTGTATCGCCCAATCGGAGTTGATTCCTGAACGAACGGCCCAAGAAATTCGAAACCCCAGAAATAAAGTATTTGTAAGCTCGGTCAATTTCTTGAAAATTTCAATAAAATATTGTATCAGGAAGATTGGCTTGGGTGGTGTTGCTGTAGAACCATCAAGATGATCAGCAAGGACTCTGAATTCAAGAAGTTTGCCCCACATGGATTGCGACTTTTGTGGAAGCAGTTGAAATCTAACAAAATTTTATGCCTGGCTTCTGTGGATGCCACGGCCTTGAAAAACAAGGCTCGTACCAGCCAAAACGCTGGTCAAAACTGCACCAGGCGGCATCACAACCAGAGGAGGTATGACCATGAAGAGGACCACCAGAATTACAGAGAATTCGTGAGCCTTCGTGTACTTCGCGCCCTTCGTGGTGAAAAACACCGACCTGCTCCCAGCAAATTCCCCACCCGATCCCCCCTTCCGTTCGCTCGCAATCCCGCCCCCTGCACTTCCCGTTGGTTCATCCACCGCGACCGGAAAATGAACCCAAATGTATATGTGTAGGTTCCTGACCCCGGTTCCCCTGGGCATTTAGTTCCTCGCCAAGGACACGAAGCGTGGTGCTACCGGGTACGCTGTCCGGCATGATGACCGGTTCTGCCCGGATGCATTCTTGAAGCAGCGAAGGCAGGGAACCGAGAACAGCGAATGATTTTTCACCCCCCCTGGCGTACCCACCTTCCCTCCTTTCACCCTCCCCGCCTCCACCCGTCCCCGGTTTGCCCGGTCCCTACCCCATCGGCTACACTTCGACCCCCTTTGTTCCTCGTTCCCGGGAGCCCCCCTCATGACCGGTAGTGGAAAGCGAACCTGGCTCTTTGGCGATGGCCGGGCCGATGGCAACGCCCAGATGAAGTCCGTCCTGGGCAGCAAGGGAGCGGGTCTGGCGGAGATGACCCACCTGGGCATCCCCGTTCCTCCTGGCTTCACCATCCCCACTCCGGTCTGTGCCGAGTACTACGCTTCGGGAAAGTCCTTGCCTCCCGGGTTGATGGACGAGGTGGCCCTGGCCATGAAGAAGGTGGAGGAGATCGCGGGAGCCGGTTTCGGTGACCCCCAGAACCCCCTCCTGGTCAGCGTGCGTTCCGGGGCTGCCGTTTCCATGCCGGGGATGATGGACACCGTGCTCAACCTGGGCCTCAACCCCGAGACGGTGGATGGGCTGGGAAAGGCCACCGGCAACCCGCGTTTTGCCTGGGATTCCTACCGGCGATTCATCCAGATGTATGGAGACGTGGTGCTGGAGGTGAGCCGCCACCCTCTGGAGAAGCTCATCGAGCAGCGCAAGGCGGACAGGAAGGCCACCTCCGACACCGATCTTGCCGTAGAGGACTGGAAGGATCTCTCTCGCATCTTCCTCCAGCACATCGAGACCTTCCTGCGCCGCCCCTTCCCCATGGATCCCATGGAGCAATTGAAGGGGGCCATCGAGGCGGTGTTTCGCTCCTGGTACACCCCAAGAGCTCGCTTCTACCGCAAGGAAAACGGCATCTCCGACGATCTTTTCACCGCTGTCACCGTGCAGGCCATGGTGTTCGGCAACCGGGGAGAGGATTCCGCCACTGGAGTCGCCTTCACCCGGGACCCCTCCAACGGCGCCAACCTCTTCTATGGGGAGTACCTGGTGAACGCCCAGGGGGAGGACGTGGTGGCGGGCCTCCGCACCCCCCTTCCCATCAACCGGGCCCGGTCCGTTCCTGATGGCGTATCCACCCTGGAGGAGGTGATGCCTCAGGCCTACGCCCAACTGGCCGACATCCGCACCCGCCTGGAGACCCACTACCGGGATATGCAGGACCTGGAGTTCACCATCCAGAACGGCAGGGTGTGGATGCTTCAGACCCGCACCGGCAAGCGCACCGCCCGGGCCGCCGTGAAGTGCGCGGTGGACATGGTGGAGGAGGGGCTCATCGACCGCGCCACCGCTCTTTCCCGGGTCGCTCCCAGCCAGTTGGATCAGCTTCTCCACCCCACCATCGATCCGTTGGCTCCCCGCCACGTCATTGCCCGGGGCCTGCCAGCCTCTCCCGGGGCCCGCACCGGCAAGGTGGTGTTCACCCCCGAAGCGGCGGTGACCCGCGCCAGCAAAGGGGAGGCGGTGATCCTGGTGCGCCGGGAGACCTCGCCGGAGGACATCGCTGGGATGACGGCTGCCGTGGGGATCCTCACCGCCCGGGGTGGGCAGACCTCTCACGCGGCGGTGGTGGCCCGGGGCATGGGAAAGTGCTGCGTGGTGGGGTGCTCGGAGATCTCCGTCTCTGCCGACGAGACCTGGTTCTCCGCTGGGGGCCGGGTGGTGAAGGAGGGGGACGTGATCACCCTGGATGGCTCCACTGGCGAGATCATGCTGGGCAAGGTGAAGGTGCAGCCCGCCGATCCCGAGAAGGACCGGGAGTTGGGGATGCTCCTGGGATGGGCCGATGAGGTGAGGCGCCTGCGGGTGAGGACCAACGCCGACACCCCCGAGGACGCCCG
>CAYRTW010000238.1:0-8690 GCA_964426935.1 uncultured Rickettsiales bacterium | reverse complement strand
GCGTTTCACTTCCATGGGGGGCCTGGAGAAAGGGGGATGAGGAACGAAAAACGGCTCGTCGTGCAGGAGGCCCACCGCAGGAACATGACAGGGCGCCGCCCACCGGAAGGGCTATCGGAATTCCGCTGTCCGAGGGGGAGAGGCGGGAGCAGGGAAGAGGGGAAGGGTGACGCTCACCCGGGGCTTGAGGTCCGGGCCCACCCATTCTCCCGACTCCAGAGGTCCTCGAATGACCACCTGTCCCGATTCCCTGGAGGCCAGGGGAGCTCCGTTTCGCAGCAGCAGGGCGTTGTCGGCCACCGCCGGAAGCCGGGGTCCGGGAAGGATCACTCCCAAAAGGTTCAGAGGATCGGCGGCTCCCAGGCAGGCCAGGGGTGGGGTCTCGGGGGCCTTGGCCCGCCGCAAGGCTCGCAGGGTCTCCACCGCCTCGGGCAGGGAGAACTGCTCTCCCACGAAGCCCGACACGAACCGCCCTCCCCGGATCTCTCCCCGGGCCTCCAGGCGGCGGAAGGCGTAGAGGAGGTCCCGGTAGGGGGGGAGGCGGGTCTCTCGGGCGAGAAGATCCCGGAACACCACCCCGTATCGCTGGAGGAGTTGGAAGGCCAGGGCGTCGGCGTCGGTGGCCTCGGCTTCCTTGGGCCGCAGGAGGGACCATCGCCCGGTGGCGGCGGTGGACAGGAGGCTTCGGCGCTGGCGAGCCCGAGCAAAGGCGGACGGCCGGCCGGGGTGACTCGACTCCTTGCGGGAGGGGGAAAGGAGAGCCCGCAGGGCACCGAAGCCATCGGCATGCACCCGTCCCGCCCCCACCAGCTCCGCCAGCCCCTCTTCGACTTCACAGGCAAGACGACCTGTTCCTGACACGATTTCCCCTTGAAATGAGGCTCCCCTCCTCTCCAGCCAGGCAAGCACGTCAACCGCAGGATGCCCGAGGCCTTCGGTGCCTCCGTCGGGACGCGCCGCCAGGAGCCAGGGCAGGTCTTCCCGAAGGACGATGCTGATGGGGGCCGCTCGGGAGGGAGCCGAACCCCCCTGAGCCCGCGGAGAGATCCGGCCCCAGCTCACCTGTCCGGACAGGCAGAGCTGATCCAACCATTGGGGATCGTAGCCCTTGACCCGGGCGGGGAAGATGTCCCTCTCCCAGGTGACCGCCGCCGCCTCAAAGCCCTGAAGCTGCTCAATGACGGTCAACAATCCCTGGGGGCCGGCGACCCGGCTTCCTTCGGCGGCATGCTGCCAGTGCAGAAGAAAACGCATGAAGCCCTGGGAGGTGACCGGTTCGATCTCCTTCCTCAAGCGGTCCAGGGTAAGGCGGTGGATGCGGGCGAGGATACGCCGGTCGCACCATTCCACTTCGCCTTCCCCCAGGAAGGGGGAGAACCGGCCCCGCAGAACCGACCCCTGGGCCTCCAACTGGTAGAGGGCGGCGTCCACCTCCTCGGTGGGCAGGCCCAGGCGCTGACCCAGGGCCTCCGCCGTGGATGGAGGGGCGGTTTCCAAGGTTCCCCTCACCCAGGTGGCTCGGGCCTCCTCGGGATCCTCCTCGCGAATCCTTCCCTTGAGAGGGGGCAGGGGAGGAGAAAAAACAACCCGGGAGAGGGCGCTTTGAAGGCGGGGCCCGGTCTCCGCCGCCACCAGAGCCCTTCGTCCCGGCTCCCAGGAGGCCCAGACTCCTCGCCCCACAGAAACCAGCTCGTCTGCAAGTGCTTGATAGGGTTGAACTTCTTTTTCCGCCAGGGCGGTCGCGGTCAGAAGGAGGTCATGGAGTTCATCCAGGTCCCGAACCTCGGGTCGGGCCTCTTCGGCCACCCTCTGAATGGCATCGGGATCCAAGGCCCCCACCCCTCCCGAGAGGTCGGACTTCAAGCCCCGGCGCAGGGCCACCGCCCGGGTGCGCCTCTCCTCCAGAGGGGCATCATCCAGGAAGGCGTAGGGGCTGGCGTTGAGGATCTCGTGGCACAGGGGGGAGGGCTCGGTGGTGTCCGCCGCCAGCACCCGGAGGATTCCCCCCTCGATTCTCTCCAACAGGGACTTGAGGCCGACGGCGTCCAGGGCCTCAGTCAGGCAGTCGTGGAGGGTGTCCATCACCAGGGGATGATCGGGGGGCTCGATGTCCCCCACCACGTTTTCCAGACAGGCCGCCGCCATGGGAAACACTCCGGTCATCAGATCGTCAGAACGCATGCGGATCAGATGGGGAGGCACCCGGGAACCCCGGCTCCACCGCAGCACCGACAGGGAGCGGGTGGCATTCCAGCGCCAGCGGGTGGCCCACATGGGGGAGGCCAGCACCGCTTGAGTGAGGATGTTTTCCACCGTCTCCGATGCCAGGAACTGGAACACGGTGTCCAGGGGGAAGCTGTGCTGAGGCCCCAGAGAGATCACGATGCCGTCATCGGTAGCGGCGGCCTGCAGCTCAAAGTTGAAGGAACGGCAGAAACGCTTGCGAAGAGCCAATCCCCAGGCCCGGTTGATCCTGCCTCCCAGGGGGGAGTGGATGACCAACTGCATCCCCCCTCCCTCGTCAAAGAACCGCTCTGCCACCAGGGTTCGGTGGGTGGGCAAGGCACCCAGGGCTCTCCGTCCGGCGTCCAGGTATTCCACCAGGAAGGTGGCCCCCGAGGAAGGCAGGCAGGTTTCTTCCCCCACCCAGGCGGCGATGGAGGACAGGCCGTCTCCCCGCAGCAATCGCTGTTCCACCTCTTCCCGAAGCTCCCCCACCTGCTGGGAAAGCTCTGCCGTGCGGGCGGGTGCCTCCCCCAGCCAGAAGGGAATGGTAGGCGGCTGGCCTCGGGCGTCCTCCACCCGCACCGCTCCCGACTCCACCCTCTTGATCCGCCAGGAGGTGTTGCCGAGGAGGAAGATGTCTCCCGCCATGGCCTCGATGGCGAAATCCTCGTCCAAGGTGCCCACCCGGGTCTCATCAGGCTCGGCGAGCACCGCGTAATCCGCCTTGTCGGGAATGGCTCCGCCGGAGGTGATGGCGGCGATGCGAGAGCCCCTCCGCCCCTTGAGAATGCCCCCCACCTGGTCCCGGTGGACATGGGCCAGGGACCTTCCCCGGGAGGATGCCGTGCCCACCGCCAATTGCTCCACCACCTGGTCAAACCGCTCCCGGGTGAGGTGGGCGTAGGGAGACGCTTGGGTCACCAGAGCGTACAGGGCCTCCTCTTCCCAGGGCTCACAGGCGGTCATGGCCACCATCTGCTGGGCGAGGATGTCCAAAGGGGCCTCGGGGAGGATGACCGCATCCAGGATCTTTCTCCTCACCGCCCTCACCAGCGAGGCGCACTCCACCAGTTGATCCCGGGTCACCACGAACATCCTGCCCTTGGGGGTCCCTCCCTGGAAATGCCCGGATCGACCCACCCGCTGCAGAAAGACGGCGATGGACCGAGGCGAACCCACCTGCACCACCAGATCCACGTCCCCCACATCGATCCCCAGCTCCAGCGACGCCGTAGCCACCACGCAGGGGACCTCGGAGTTCTTCAGCTTCTGCTCCGCTTGAAGGCGGGTGATGCGGGACAGGCTGCCGTGGTGAGCGGCCACCTGCCCGGCTCCCAGCCTCTCCTCCAGGGCAAAGGCCACCCTCTCCACCATGCGCCGGGTGTTGGCGAACACCAGGGTGGAGCGATGCTCCTTCACCAGGGCGGCGATGCGGTCGTACACCCCACCCATCATCTCCTTGGAGGCGACGGCGGACAGCTCCTCGTCGGGGACCTCGATGCCCAGGTCCAGGCGGGGGGCAAACCCGGTGTCCACCAGGAGAGGCATGGGGCGATGGGTCCCCACCAGCAGCCTGGCGATACGGTCGATGGGCTTCTGGGTGGCGGACAGGCCCACCCGCACCGGGCGAGGCCGCCCTTCAGCAGCGATCAGGGCATCCAGCCTCTCCAGGGAAAGGGCCAGGTGAGAGCCCCTCTTGGAGCCGGCCACCGCGTGGATCTCGTCAACGATGACCGTTCGGGTGGTGGCCAGGATCTTCCGCCCCTTCACCGTGGTCAGCAGGATGTACAAAGATTCGGGGGTGGTGATGAGGATGTGGGGAGGCTTCCGCACCATGCGGGAACGCTGGCCGGCAGGGGTGTCCCCGGAGCGCACCGCAGTCTGGATGGGGGGAAGGTAAAGGCCCATGGAGGTGGCCACTTCTCCAATGCCTCGCAGGGGAATCTCCAGGTTCTTCTCGATGTCGTTTCCCAGGGCCTTCAGGGGGGAGATATAGAGGATGTCCACCCCCTCAGGCAGCTCGCCGGCCAGCCCCCTCTTCACCAGGGAGTCGATGCAGGTGAGGAAGGCGGCCAGGGTCTTGCCCGAACCGGTGGGGGCAGCGATCAGGGTGTCCTGCCCCTGAGCGATGGCGGGCCACCCCAGGAGCTGGGCCTCGGAGGGGTGGGCAAAGCGGTCCCGAAACCAGGTGGAGACGGCAGGATGGAAGGTGTTGAGAGGCACGGGGGGAGTATGGGAACGGGGGATTTTCCTGTCAATACAAAATACGAACGGAGAAGGAAGAATGTTGGGGGGACCCAGGGGAAGTGCCGGGGGTGGGAACGAGGGGCAGAGACATCAAGGTGGCTCCGCCTGGCTGCTACAGGAACTTATTGAACAAGGCGAGCAGTGCTTGAAATTTCGGAATGAGGTTCGCGAGCCGCACCATTTGATCACTGACCTCGGCAATTGTCTTCCCAGGGGTAACCATGTGCTGCAAACCTTCCAAGGCCTGGTGTGTCGCAGAAGCCGACGTCTCGATCTGACGTTGCAGGGCCTCGATCCCCCTTCCAAGGTTCGCAGTGCCTGGGTGCGCCACGCCATTCGGATTTTTTCACTGCATTCCCGAGAGAGAGTCTCGGTCAGAGTCGCCAAATTCTCCTCGGTCATGCCGTCAGGTACGACTGCACTGATGACAGCGCCAGTCCTGTGAGTGAACGGATTTCCGGTTCCGGACCATGGCTCCAGACCATGCCGGTAAATGACGGCGCAGCCTATGTCTTTCCACTCCTGGTCTTGAGCGTTGACGGATTCTTGGATATGAATCTGGATGATGGACATGGCCTGTAGTCTTTCCATGGGGATTCGGAGCAGAGACCGAGCTACGCCGCCTTCAGCATGAAATCCACATGCATCGCTTCATACGGAAACTCAATGCCGCCTTCGGTGTGGTTGAATATTCCTGCGTTGATAAGCATGGTCACGTCGGAATGCACCGCCCGCACATCGCGGTTGACGCGCCGCGCCGCTTCCCGGATGGACACCACCCCCGCGCCGGTCAGGGCACGGATCAGCGCCATGCGATTGGGTGCCAACACCTTCCACAGCAGTTCTACCGTTGGGAACGAGATATACGCGCCCTGCGGTTCGCCTTTGAAGGCCGCCAGGAACCGCTCCCTGGTTTCATCCATTGATGACACCGAAAATGTTACTGTTTTCATCTCAGGTGCTCCAGTTCATTACTTCTGTCATTACTTCGGCCATGAAATCAGTGCAAACCGAATGCATTTTTGACGCCAAGGCGCAAAGGGGCCGGAGAGGGGACGGTGAGAGGCGGAGTACGGAGAATTTTTTTTGAGCTTTTTTCATGAAAGTCCGCCATTCCCTCCGTTCCCTCTGCTTCTCCGTCCCTCCGTTTCAAAAAGGCAGACAAGGCATCGCTCCTATCTCCGGAGTGTCGGGCCCTCCCATCAAGCGACATGTCTGGCCCCGGTTTGTGCATGGGGAGGACCTTTGCAGGGTAGCCTGCCCGGACGGCAGGACGCATCGAGCCCCCCACTTCCCCTCACTCAACCATCAAAGTGTATATAGGGGAGAGACGCCTGAGCAGTTGGGAATCCTCCATGAACTCTTGGACTCGCTATATCTTGTTGAGCGCTCTGCTGGGATGCACCGACCCTCCCCTCACCAGCGATGATGACGCGTCCGCCGCTGACGATGACACGTCTCTCTCTGACGATGACACGTCCGCCGTGGATGACGACAGCGCCCTCCCCGACGATGACAGCTCCCCTGCAGATGACGACACCACGAGCCCGGGAGACGATGATACATCCCCCGGCGATGACGACACTGCCAATCCGGTTTGTGGAAACGGCCTCCAAGAAGAGGGGGAGATCTGTGACGACGGGGAGAGCAACGGGTCTTCCCCGTGCGGATGCACCGAGGAATGTGCCCTCCCCGCCGCCGGAAATCCCTGCGATGACGGGAACTTCTGCTCGGAGACCGAATCCTGTGATGGGGGGGGATCCTGTGTAGTCGAACTCACCCGATCCTGTGACGACCTGAATCCCTGCTCCGTGGATTCCTGTGATGAACCCACCGACTCGTGCCTCAACAATGGACCCGGTGACACTCCCCTCTCTCTGTTTGACGTCGGCGCCATCCAGGATTCCTCCACCCTGGAGCTGACCATCCTGTCATCGGAAACCTCCTGGGAAGCCACCCTGGAGGGAGGGCTGGTGGAGATTCGCACCGATGAAGTGGAATACACCTCCTGGGAGGTGAACGAATGTGTTCTCACCCCCATCCGCATCCACGGGTGGCGGTCCATGCCGGCGGGAGAGGATGGACTCCCTGGAGTGGCGGTAGCCCACGGCCTGGGGGGATGGGCGGAAGCGGAAAACTCACTGGGTCCGGCGGCAGAAATGGGTATCGCCGCTTTGGCCTACACCGGGCCAGGAAACGCTGACCCGGAGGGGGAAAACGCCTCGGAAGGAACCGGTTCGGTGGCGTCTCGCCTGTTTGACACGGTGCCCGATCCCAGGGGTTCCTGGTTCTGGGGCCACGCGGTGGCGGGGATGAGGGCGTTGACGGTGTTGGAAACGACCTGGGGAGTGGACGGGTCTCGCATGGGCATGGCCGGATATTCAGGAGGGGGGGTGGCCACCCTCATCGCCAACGGGGTGGATTCCCGCATCCATGCCGCCGCCGCCATCGCCTCTTCCGGGTACCTGGGCCTGGCCGCCGCCGCCACTCCCAATCCCGGCTGGGAGGTGGATCTGCTGACCGAAGCGGGCCTCACCACGGCCTCCCCCGAATGGGTGGATTTCCAGGCGTGGATGGACCCCCAAAATTTCCTGGCCTCCGCCCATGGCGATGTGCTGATGGCGGTGGGGTCCCAGGACGGATTTTTTCCATTGACCTCCGCTGTGGCCACCTGGGATGGATTGGCCCTTTCAGGGGGAAATCACCGCGTGTTTGAAGTGGCCAACTGGGATCATGGCTGGTGGGCCTTGTATACCGGGGAAGAGGCGGCTGAAGACATCGACGACGTGGTGCATTACTGGGTGGACCACCACTTCGGCCTGGACGCCGCCCTGACGGATGAGCTTCCCATGCCCCAGGTGGAGGGTGTTTCACCGTGGTATTGCGACTACGGCGGGGGCATCATCTGGTGGTGTACCGCCCTGCAGGTCTCCCTCCCCGGCGGCAGCGATTATGAGGTGGATGGGGTGAGGCTGTGGGTGAGCGCAGATTCAGCGTTTTCCTTCTATTCCGTTGAACTGGAGGATGTGGGAGGGGGAATCTGGCAGGGAACGGTGCTGGTGGATCCCTACGCGGTGGACTGGGGGCAGTTGGTGTATTTTGCGGAAGCGGAGTATCGCAACGACGGGGATGTCTTTGGCCTGGGCAGGAGTTACAAAATTACCTCGCGTCCCTATTTTCCGGCAGGATTCAGCCCCTACATCATCCCTATTGATGGAGGGTGAGGGAGAAGACGGGGTTTCCATCCCGGGTGGCAGACTTTCTTGAACTTCGCGCAGGAGGGGGAAGAATGGGTGAGGTGGGGGAGTAGTTACTCTCATGGGAATACAATGCCCCGTCCATCGGGTGATGGGATGGAGAACTGGAAATCATGGAATTGCACAAGTGGATGAATCTGGTGCCGGACGGCAGCGTGCGGGCCATCAAGTATTCGTTTGGAGTGGCGACGGCCAACACCATGGCGGTGCGGCGGGAGGATGGAACCTGGTTGGTGGTGAGCCCAGCCATGGGGATGCCACCGGAGTTGCTCGAGGAGCTGGCCCGTGATGGGGAGGTGTCGGCCCTGGTCGCCCCCAACGGCTATCATCACATGGGGCAGGCCGTCTGGCGGGCCCGCTTTCCCCAGGCGGTGAGCTACGCTCCCTCAGGATCCCTGGCCAGGCTGGGAAAGAAGGCCCCCGGGATCCCCTTTCTGCCTACCGAGGACCTGGCGAAGCAACTGGGCTCCGGGATCGAGCTGTTGGTTCCCGGGGGGTTGAAGGTCGCCGACCTGCTGGTGCGGGCCACTACTCCGGCGGGGGATGTGTGGTTCTCGGGAGATCTGGTCTCCAACACCGTTCCCGAGGACATGAACGCCATCCCCCGGTTCATCCTGGGGCTGTTGGGAGGAGGGGGTGGGTACCGATTCAACAAGGTTCCTGCGTTGGTATATCTCCGCGATCGCAAAGCCTGGAATGCCTCGGTGGCGCCCCGCCTGGGAGATGCGTCCACCCAGGTCATCCTCCCTGCCCACGGCAATCCCATCACCGAAGGGGCCGCTGAAAAGTCCCGGGCCCTGTTTGCCGAGTGAGGCACAACGGATCGGGGGATGGGCCCTGAGAATGAGGGCGTCTTTTCGCCCTCATCCGCTTGGGTTTGCCAGATTCTTCAATAAATCAGGAAGGTTGCAGGAGCGGGTTCGGCCGTCGTCGACAGAGTGTTCCACCCGGGATAGCAGT
>CAYRTW010000237.1:0-8691 GCA_964426935.1 uncultured Rickettsiales bacterium | reverse complement strand
GCCCCGCCCACCCCCGGCCCTGGGCCTGCCCCTGGGTGCCAGTCCGGGGGCCCCCACCCCCCCCCGGGGGCCGGGCCCACCCGCGGGGGGGGGGTGGGGCGGGAAGGAGGGAGAGACATTCCTCCACGAGGGTCTCGGTGTCAGGCCGGGGGATCAGGCACCCCGGGCCCACCAGGAAGGGGAGGGACCAGAACTCTTTCTCTCCCACGATGTAGGCAATGGGTTCCCTCTCCCCTCGCCGCCGAACCTGCTGGCGGAAGGCGTCCAACTCCTCAGGCTGGAGGGGCTGGTCGAAGCGGGTGTACAGGGTGATCCGGTCGGTGCCGAGGAGGCGAGCCAGGAGGATTTCTGCGTCCAGGCGGGCGGTAGGTATGCCCCGCCCCTTCAGGAACTCGGTGGTGGTTTTCAGAAGGGAGAGGACCGTCCAGGAGTTGCTCATCTCCGCGCCTTTATTCCTGGCCAGCGCCTTGCTCTGCCCCTTGCAGAGCCTGGGCCTCAAAGGAGGTGGCCAGGGAGGTCATGACTTCCTCCAACTCCCCGAGCATCACCGAGTCCAGGTTGTGAACGGTGAGACCGATGCGATGATCGGTGAGACGGCTCTGTGGGAAGTTGTAGGTGCGAATACGTTCTGAACGGTCTCCGGTACCCACCTGGGAGCGACGCAGGGCGCTTTCCTGTTGGGCCTGCTTCTGTTGCTCCTGCTCCAAGAGGCGGGAGCGCAGGATCTTCATGGCCTTGGACTTGTTCTTGTGTTGGCTCTTCTCGTCCTGGCACACCACCGTCAACCCGGTGGGGAGATGAGTGATCCGCACGGCGGAGTCGGTGGTGTTGACGCTCTGTCCACCGGGGCCTCCGGAGCGGAACACGTCGATGCGGATCTCGGAATCAGAGATGGCCACATCCACTTCCTCAGCCTCGGGAAGGATGGCAACCGTGCAGGTGGAGGTGTGAATGCGCCCCTGGCTTTCGGTGGCCGGTACCCTCTGGACCCGATGAACCCCCGATTCATACTTGAGGCGGGCGTACACGTCCTTGCCCTCGATGGAGGCGATGATCTCCCTGAACCCACCAATTCCGGTCTCCGAGGAAGATAACACCTCGAATTTCCAGCGAAATTTCTCTCCATATTTGCTGTACATGCGGTAGAGGTCTGCAGAAAACAAGGCGGCCTCATCGCCTCCTGTGCCGGCGCGAATCTCCAGGATGACGTTACGCCCATCGTTGGGATCCTTGGGCAGAAGGAGATGCCGGATCCGGGCCTCCAGTGCCTCCCTCTCAAGGTCCAGCCGGTCCACATCGTCCTTGGCCATGGCCCGAATGTCCGGGTCTCCATCCCGCAGCAGCTCGCGGGACTCGACCAGATCCCCCTCCACCTGACGAAAGGTCTGGAAGGCCTCCACCAGATCCTTCAGGTCCGAGTGCTCCTTGGCCAGATCCCGAAACCTGCGGGGATCGGCGGCGGTCTCAGGATCGCTGAGGCGACGGGTCAACTCGTCATAACGGCTGACCACTTGTTCCAGCTTGTCGAACATGAGACCTCGGGGGCCGGCGGGGCAAAAGGGAGCAGAGCAGCAAATGGAAGCGGGGAGGGGTGCCGTTTGGGGGCCCTACGCAGGAGCGGCGGCACGCGGCAGGAAGCTACAGTTGACGTACTGAGGATCTTTGAGGATTCCCTCCATCTCCAGAGTGCGCTTGAGGGAGACCAGTGCCACTTCCAACTGGTCGTCGTCTGGCTCGCGAGTGGTCAGTCGCTGCATCATCAAGCCCGGCCAGGAGATGGCCCTGAGAAAAGGGTTCTCCTTCTTCTTCCCCGCCCAGCGGATGAACTCGTAGGAAAGACCGGCAATGGGAAGCATGAGCGGGAGTTTCAGGGAGGCCTGGAACAGGCTGAGACCCATTCCGTGTAACCCCTCGGGCATGGGAATCAAGGGGAACAGGGCGGTGAACACCCCGATGGAGATGAGAATGACGAAGATCAGGAAGCTGGTGCCGCAGCGGGGATGCAGGGTGGACTGACGACGGGCGTTTTCCACAGTAAGTGCCTGGCCAGCTTCCCAGGTATAGATGGATTTGTGCTCAGCGCCGTGATACTGGAAGACTCGACGAATCTCCTTCATCCGAGAAATCAACAGGATGTAGCTTACGAACAGGGTCATCTTCACCAGGCCGGCCACAGCGTGGAAGGCGGGGTGACCCACATCGGCATCCGCCAGGAGGGGTTGGGAACTGGCGAGGTTGAGAGCCATCGTAGCGGCCAGGTGAGGGGTATAGATGAACAGCCCTGCCGCCATGAGCATGGCACTCCCCATGGACACGGCCACCGCCGCCGAGGAGAGAGGAGCATCGGAAGGGGACCCGTCCTTGCCTCCCCCTTCTTCCACGCCGGCCGCCTGGGCCGCAAAGGAGAGGGCGCTGATCCCGTTGACCATGGACTCTACCATCACCGCTGCTCCACGGAGAATAGGAAGGCGGAGCACCCGATGGCGGGTCATTAGAGGTACCCAGTCGTCATCCTTGACGACGATGGAGCCGTCGGGGCGACGTACCGCCACGATCATGGTGCTGGGTCCGCGCATCATGACCCCCTCGATCACCGCTTGCCCGCCGACATTCATCAAGTTGGACATGACATGGGTCCTGGGCCTCCTGGCATCGACATGGAGGCGGCGCGCGAGGAGTGGGAAAAGGAATGCCGCCCGCGTCTTCTCTCATCACTGGAGGCGAGGGGGGCCAGGGGGAGCTTCCAGAAACTGTCCTGCAAAAGCACAGCGCCCTCCCAGGAATCTCCCGATGATGGCTCAGGTGCCCGCCGGGGTTTCCTTCTTGGCGTACTTTCGCATGAACCGCTCCACCCGACCGGCGGTGTCCAGAATCTTCTGGCTGCCGGTGAAGAAGGGGTGACACGCCGAGCAGATCTCAACCCGGAAGTCTCCGATGGTGGAGCGGGTCTGGAAGACGTTCCCGCAAACGCAGGAGACGTTGGCGGCGCGATACTCGGGATGGATGCCCTTCTTCATGTTCAGAAACTCCAGATCGGGATAAGATGGGAATGCGCGCTGCCCATCCTCGTTGGAGGCCTTCCCCGAGGGAAGGGATATGGGGAGCGACGGGCCCGGAGTCCCACCCCCCGATTGGGTGGGGGGACGCGAGCGGCGCGAAGTATAGTCAGCGGCACCCTGGTCCGCAAGGGCGATGTCCATTCCGGCTCGCTGTGGCGGTGGCCTTCGGCTCGACCCCGAAGTGACTTTCGGTGCCTTCCATGGAGGATGGCATGGTTTCGTCTCGGCGGGGCGAGTCCCGCAAGGTGGTGGACGGAGTGTGGCCCTCGGACCTGCGGGATCCCCGACTGTATATCAACCGAGAGCTTTCCTGGTTGGAGTTCAATCACAGAGTCGTGGAAGAGGCCTTCGATGCAACCACTCCCGTGCTGGAGAGGCTGAAGTTCCTGGCCATCGCCGCCGACAACCTGGATGAGTTCTTCATGGTGAGGGTGGGGGGCTTGTATGAGCAACTGGTGGGGGAGGTCCAGGAAAGACCCGCTGACGGCATGTCCCCGGCCCAGCAGCTTCATGCCATTTCCGAGAGGGTCCATCGGCTGGTGGACATGCAGTACGATTGTTACCGGGATGTGGTGATGCCAGCCCTGGCTCAGCAGGGCATCCGGGTCGTACCTCCGGGGGAACTCTCTTCAGCCCAGAAGAGGCGCCTCTCCACCTACTACCACAAGGAAGTCGCCCCGGTGCTCACTCCCCTGGCGGTGGATCCCGGTCATCCCTTCCCTCATCTCCGCAACCACACCTTGAACCTGGCGGTGCAGCTCGCTCCCGAGGGCGAGGAGGATCAGGCTCCCTACTTCGCAGTGGTGCCGGTGCCCACCGTCCTGTCCCGGTTCATCGAAGTGCCTGGGGAGAGGCGGCGAAACGAATTCATCCTTCTGGACGATGTCATTGCCTTGAACGTGGGGGAGTTGTTTCCAGGAGTCACCATCCTGGGGTCATGGCCCTTCCGGCTGACCCGCAATGGCGATTTCTCCATTGATGAGGACGAGGTCGAAGATCTCCTGGACGTCATCGAGAGGGAAGTTCGACGACGTCAATGGGGATTTGCGGTGAGGCTGGAGGTGGCAGCCGGGGCACCCGATGGGCTGGTTCAGTTTCTTCAGGAAGCCCTGGAGCTGACTTCCCCCGACGTGTATCGCATTGACGGACCACTGGATCTGGAATCCTTTCGGACCCTCTGCGATCTGCCGGGCCAGGATGCCCTCAGGGAGACCCCCTTCGTTCCTCGGGTCGCCCCCGAGCTGGTGGATGGGGCGTCCATGTTCGACGCCATTCGGCTTCAGGATCACCTTCTTCACCATCCCTTTGACAGCTTCTCCCCGGTCATCGAGTTTCTGACCCGGGCCGCCGAGGATCCCCAGGTTCTGGCCATCAAGCAGACCTTGTATCGGACCAGCGGCGACTCTCCCATCGTGCGCGCCTTGGCCCGAGCGGCGGAGAAGGGCAAGCAGGTCACCGCCCTGGTGGAATTGAAGGCTCGCTTTGACGAAGAGGCCAACATCACCTGGGCCCGGCGGTTGGAGGCCGCAGGAGTGCACGTCGTGTATGGCCTCTTGGGCCTCAAGACCCACTGCAAGATCTGCATGGTGGTGCGGCGTGAAGGAGACGGTCTGAGGCGCTATCTTCACCTGGCCACCGGAAACTACAATCCTTCCACTGCCCGCATCTATACCGACCTCGGCCTCTTCACCGCCAACCCGGAGTTTGGAGAGGACGCCTCCGCTTTATTCAACATGCTCACCGGCTATGCTCGGGTGCCTCGCTGGAACCGGTTCGTGGTGGCCCCCCTGAACCTCCACAAGCAGGTGATGGAGAGAATTGACGGGGAGACCGAAGCCGCGCGCAAGGGGAAGCCTGCCCGGATCATTGCCAAGCTCAATTCTCTTTCGGACCCCGAGGTCATCCGCTCCTTGTATCGGGCCTCCCAGGCGGGGGTGGAGATCGATCTGATTGTGCGGGGAATCTGCTGCCTGCGTCCGGGAATCCCGGGAATCTCCGAGCGAATTCGGGTGAGGAGTGTGGTGGGCCGCTTCCTGGAACACAGTCGCATTTTCTATTTTCAGAGTGGCAACGACGGGGAACCCGCCTTGTATCTTTCCTCAGCAGATTGGATGAATCGCAACTTCCAGCGCCGGGTGGAGTTGATGTTTCCGGTGGAGGATCCCCGTCTCCGCCGTCGCGTTGTGGATGAGATTCTGGAAGTGTACCTGGCGGGGAACACCAAGGCTCGGGTGCTGAATCCAGACGGTAGCTACCATCGGGTGGAGCTTCAGCCTGGCGACACCCAGCGCCACGCCCAGGTGGAACTGGTCAAGGCCACGGAAGCGCGGGTTCATCAGGATCGAGGGCGCAACACCCGCAGCCACTTCCGGGTCAAGCCCTCCTCGTCTTCGCCGTGAAATCCTCATCCGAAGCGGGAAGCCGCCCGGGGAAGAAGGGAAAGAGGCGGGAGGAGAAGGGGCGCAAAAACAAGCCTTCTCCCCGAGGGCGTTGGAAGGAGGCGTTGAGAAAGGGGGTGCTGGGGCTCCTCCTCGCCCTCCTGTTCCTCCCCCCTGTTCAAGTGTTGGCATTGCGAGGGTTTGATCCCCTGGCCACCCCTCTCCGGGGGTTGCGGCGATTGGAGGCGGGGCTGGGAGGGCGGTGGTTGACGGTGAGGAGGGAGTCCCGTCCCCTGTCCGGGTTTTCTCCCGCCATTCGCAAGGCGGTGGTGGCCGCCGAAGACGATCACTTCTTCACGCACCAGGGATTCGATTGGGACAGCATCCGGGACTCGGTGGAGGACCATCAGGAGAAGGGAAAGGAACTGCGGGGAGCCTCTACCTTGACCCAGCAATGCGCTCGCACCCTGTTCCTTTGGCCTCATCGCTCCTGGATCCGCAAGGGGTTGGAAGCCTGGTACACCGTGTGGATGGAGGCTCTCCTTTCCAAGGATCGCATCCTGGAGTTGTATCTCAACCATGTGGAATGGGGGGATGGTGTTTTCGGGGCCGAAGCGGCGTCCACCCGGGTATTTGGCCACGGTGCAGACTCCCTGAATGCCGAAGAAGCGGCGCTCCTGGCAGCGATCCTCCCCGCTCCCCGTACCTGGTCGGCAGCGTCTCCTTCCCGGAAGGTCAAAAGGCGACAGGCTTTGATCCTCAGGCGGATGGGGGCAATGGCCGATCTGGAAAACGAAAAATCCCCGGCGAAAAAGAAGACGGAAGAACCTGGCGACCTTCCCCCGGCTCCCGTCTCGTCCCCGTCCAAACCCGAGGGCACCCCTCCCGCCCCCCTTGGGCCGGAGCCGGATCCTGCTGTGGCTTCAGAGTCCGTCCCCATGGAGATCGATGGCTCCCCGACGGAGACGCCTCCCCCTCCATCTGGAGAGGGGGGTCAGAACCCCTGAAACGCCAGCGGGGTCAGGCCGGTTCTGTCATTTCGGGCAGGTGAACGAACCTCTCCACCGCCTGCTTCACCCTCTCCACCCCATAGCCGGTTTCTACTGACACGAACGGAACCCCGGCTGCCTTGCAAGCGGGGATGACCACCTCATCGGCCTGGTGGGGGACGAAGCGCCGCAGCAGGATCACGAGATCGATTCCCCCAGCGGTCACCGAATGAGCCAGGGATCGAAGGGTGTTGTTTTCGTGTTGAAGGGGGATCCACTCCAGGGACGCAAACTCAAAGGCTCTGGCCAATCGTCGCCGAGCCTCCTCGCGTCGGTCCCCACCCACGATCACCGCCCTCTTGCCCCTGACCAGGGACCACCACGCCCAGTCGGGGGGAGGTCCGAGATCCTGGGTGGCGTCAGGGGGAAACTCCCCGGAATCCACACTGTCCAGTCCCGCTCCCTTGCGGGCAAAGCGGCGTAGATCCTTGAAGATCGGTCCTTCGGAGAGCATGGCTTCCAGGTAGGGGGAGGCCAGGCGAATGAGGCGGGGATCGTCGGCCTTGATGCCCCCCTCCAGGGCCTCTCGGAAGGCGGCGAGGATCGCTTCGGTGTCTTCTTCCTCGGTGGAGGAGAGAATGGCTTTTTCCACCTTGGCAATGAGTCGCTCGGCGTTGGCTGTGGTTTTTTTTTCGTCCCCTCCAATTGCGCGTTGCAACTCGTTCCACCAGAAAACGCTGTCTTCGTACCAGCTTCCCCGATCCGGTGTGTGATTGAAACTCAATCCCTTGACCCAGCCGGGTTGATATCGCTTGGAATAAGAGGAGAGACGCGAAAAAATGGGATCCAGCCGATCCTCCAGTCCTGCCAATCGCACCGCTCCCATTTCCTGATCCTGCACCCGGCGGGCCCGGCAGGCGAACAGACCCACCATGGACCGTTGCACGCGCTGGGGGAGGCCCACCCACCTGAGCAAGGACCCTTCCGCCGTGGCCAGGAGGAGCATGTCAATCTCATTTTTGACGGAGTTCTTGTCCATGGCTTCCCCGGTGGGAATGGGAACCTCCCCCAGGAGATCCACCAACCCCGCCAGGGCGGCAGGATCGATGCGGGTTTGGTGGATTTCGTCCTCACTGGTCATCCGCGCCCGGCTGCCTGTCTGGCTCAGCATGGCTCGAAATTCCGCATCCCGATGTTCGCTCGATCCCCGAGCGGTCAGGCTGCCGAAGGACAGGGGAGTGGGGCGGGCGAGTAGGGCTTCTCCAGTCGTCGTTCCAGGAAGGGAGGAATCGAGGGGAGGTCGGGTTCCCGAGGAGGAGAATGCGGGGGGGATGCTGGGAGAGGAGGCCAGTCTCTCCAAGGGAGGCATGGTGGCGGTGACCACCGCGTCCATGGGAGGGGAGCCATCCAGGGAAGGAGTGGGAGAGGAGGGGACATGGGCAAGAGGAGAACCCGCTGGCTGTGGCACCAGATCGGAGGGCATCATCAACCGGAAATCTCCTCCCAGACGCACCCAATCCCGTGCACCTCGGGCGATCTCCTCCAGAGCCCAGTCCCGCAAGGTGGCCACGCGGGTGGCCCGGGATGGGGAAAGGGGGACGTCACCCAGATTGCGGAGGTCCTTGAGGATGGCCAGGGCCTCTGACATCCGTCGGCTGACGGAGGCACGCACCTGGGACTCCCGGTGGGAGAAAATGACATCCACAGGTTCTCGCTGCTCACGGTGATCGGTCATAGGTGCTCGATTCCCTTTCCAACAGGCCAGCCTCGCCCAGGTCTTCCTCTTGATTGGCCCCGGGGACAAAAATTCCCAGGCCGAGGAGAGAGCGCCAGATGCGACAGGTGCCTCCACGGTACCACGGAGGCGACTCCCAAGGCATCGCTCCCTGGGGAAAGGAGGTGGAGAAGGGAGGGAGGAGGCGAGAAGTCGGCCGTCAGGCCACGGTGAAGGTCTCTCCAGAGTGGAGCAACTTATGGAGGCTGCCCTTGCCCCTGGACTCCGCCCGGTTCAACTGGGCGTTCATGTCGTCATCAAAGGTGGGGCGGGACACGCTGCGGAACACTCCCAACGGTATGGGGAAATGGGGAGCTTCCATCCGGCTGAGAAGAAAGGCCAGGGCGGGGTTGGGGGTGGATTCGTCATGCACCAGCAGATCGGCCTCGGTGATGCCGTTGCCCAACTCCACCACTTCCAGTTCCAGGCCCCGCAGGCGGATTCCCTTGGTACCGCCCCCAAAGATCAGGGGTTGGCCGTGCTTGAGATGT
>CAYRTW010000236.1:0-8727 GCA_964426935.1 uncultured Rickettsiales bacterium | reverse complement strand
CCGTAGCGGTGGCAGCGGCCGATGCGCTGCTCCACCCGCTGGGGGTTCCAGGGCAGGTCGTAGTTGAACACCAGGGAGCAGAACTGGAGGTTCACGCCCTCGGCCGCCGCCTCGGTGGCCAGGAGGATCGTCGCCTGCTCCTTGAACGCCTCGGTGAGCGCCGCTCGGACATCGACGGCCCGCGCTCCGGTGGCGGTGCCGTCGCCCTCGTGGCGGGCGAGCCAGTCCGCATGGACCTGCCGGGCCTTCTCGTCCCCGTTGGTGCCGTTGAGCATCACGACCTGGCCGGCATAGCCGTTGGCCGACAGGAGCCCGTACAGGTAGTCCTGCGTGCGGCGCGACTCGGTGAAGACCACCGCCTTGCGCGGCGCCCCCACCGTCGCGGCCTGCTCGAACGCCTGGGCCAGGGCTCGCACCAGGGCGTCCCCCTTGGCGTTGGAGCGGATGCCCCCGGCGAGGTCGAGGCAGCCCTCGATGAACCGGATCTCGTCGGCGAGCAGGGCGGGGTCGATGGCGTCCGAGTCGGCGCTGGCCGAGCTGGTGCCGGCCGCGTCCTCGGCCGCCCAGTCGTCGGCGACCTCGTCCAGGGCCTCGAAGTCCTCGCTCAACCGCTCGGCGGCCGTCGCGGCCTCGGCCTTGGCGTCGATGGCCATCTGGCGGAGGCGCGACAGCAACGTCTCCAGGGTGGCCGCGATGGCGAAAGAGGACGAGGCGAGCAGCTTCCGCAGCACCATCGTCATCAGCGTCCGCTGGGCCGTGGGGACGCCGTAAAGGTCTTCCCGGCGCAGGTACTCCGACACCTGCTCGTACAACTGGTGCTCGGCGTCGTTCGGGTAGAACTCCTGGGTCACCGGGATGCGCTGGGTGAACCGGACGTACTCCAGCACCTGCTTGCGGAGGGTCCGCTGGCAGACCTCGGCCAGGCGCTCCTTGAGGAGTCGGTTGCGAACCGCCTCGTCCCCCTCCCGAACGAACTGCTCCCGGAACGACGTGGGGTCGCCGAACAGGTGGGGGTCGACGACGCTGGCGAGGCCGTACAACTCCATCAGCGAGTTCTGGAGGGGCGTCGCCGTCAGGAGGAGCTTCGGCGCCGCCCCGAGGGCCGTGGTCAGGGCCTTGGCCGTCTTGTTGCCCTTCTTGTAGACGTTTCGCAGCCGGTGGGCCTCGTCGATCACCGCGAGGTCCCAGGGCACGGCCGCCAGGGCTTGGGCGTTCTGGGCGGCGAAGTTGTAGGAGCAGATGACGATCTGTTCGTTGTGGTGGCCCCCGAGGTCGAAGGGGTTCGGCTTTCCCTCGGCCACGAGGCGTGTCCACGAGCGCCCCTCCAGGAGCACCGAGGGCAGGAAGAACTTCTCCCACAGCTCCGCCTGCCACTGCTTCCGCAGCGAGGCCGGCACGACCACCACGATGTGGCGGCGCCGCTCGGCCCAACGCTGGGAGATGACCAGGGCCGCCTCGATGGTCTTGCCCAGGCCCACCTCGTCGGCCAGGATGGCCCCCTTCGACAGGGGCGAGCGCAGGGCGAAGAGGGCGCCATCGACCTGGTGGGGGTTCAGGTCCACGCGGGCGTTCGAGATCGTCCGGGCCAGGTGCTCCACCGAGTCGGGAGCGCCCTGCACCGTGAGCGACCAGGCCCAGAACTGCGCGTGGTAGGCCGTCGTCATTTCTTGGGGGCGTCCGCCACGTCGCGGTCACCGGCGGCCCATTCGGTGAGCTTCCGGGAAGCGCAGCCCTGCTCGCTCATCCTGAAATACGCCGTCAACTCCGTCCTCCACGCCACCTGCTGAAGTCTGTCGGCCCCGGTTCTAGCCCGGCGGCCAGTGGGGTGCAACGGGGCAGGTTCCGAAATCCGATGCGGGTTCCGCCAAGGGGGCGAGCTTGGGTGGGGGCCATGCCGGGGCCGTCGAGGTCCGATGACCGGCCCTGGGAAGGGCACCGGATGGGCTACCCGGCGACCGGGAGCCGTAGAGGACCGAGGCTCCCCGGGCCGCGAAGGAATTCCCCGACCCCAACGGGCGATCTGCGCCAGGGAGCGCCTCTCCCGCCACCCTTGTCCAGAGGCGACCCTCTCCCGCCGACCTTCTCCGATCCCTCCCTTCCTCCCCAATTCGGCGGCCCCGGGGATCTTCTCTCGTTGACACCCTCTCCCCAGCGCGGGACAGTGACTCCGCATCTCCCCGAGGGCAACGTCATGAGCCAAAGGTTCGTGTTCACTCTGGGACTGGCCTTGGGGCTGGTTCCCTCTTCTCCCCGGGCGTCGGTCGATTGCGGCTCCCTCCCGGCTGCCGACGTGGTGATCTGCGAAGATCTGGCGACGGGTTCGGCGGAGGCGGAGGTCTACGGCGGCACCTTCACCGGCACCGGCTACCAGGTGACCGATTGGGGCTCCCACATCCACTACAACTTTCCCGCCGAGGCTGCCTCGGGGTATGCGGAGTGGACCACCGAAGGAGTGACCGAGGCCGTCCTCACCGGGGACAACGTCTTCCTCCTCCAGCTCTACGACACCGGCGGCCACTGGGGCTCCACCTACGGGCTGGAGGTCCGCACCTACGGGCCCGACAGCGGCGAGGGGAGCTTCGGCAACCTGAAGCTCAAGTTCTGGGCCCCCACTGAATCCAATGAGGTGCGTCTTCCCAATCCGGGGTGGACCGGAGCCCCCTATCACTTCCGCCTGGAGTGGGGAGAGATGGGGCGCCTCTACCGGGATGGGGTGCTGATGATCGAGCTGGAGATGGGCTTCGAGGGGTGGCACGCCCTCCAGATGGATCTCCCCTCTCAAGAGTGGGTCAGTGGGTACTCGGGACCGGTGGGCTCGGAGATCCGGGATCTCATCATGGTGGGATGGAGCGATGGCGAGATCGTGGATCCCCCCGAGCTGGATCCTGCCCATGATCTGACCCCGGTGGACGACGGCAGCGTGTTTGCGGGAGCTCCCGACACGATAGGACCCCAGGATGATCTGTCCTGCGAGACCGTCGGCAGCCCATCGGAGGTCACCTTCCTGAAGTTCGACGCCAGCGCCATCCAAGGCACCCTCACTCAGGCAGTGCTGCGCCTGCGCTCCCGCTCCGATGGATCGGCGGGAGGAGACGGCGCCGAGGTCCGCGGGGTGACCGACTCCACCTGGAGCGAGGAGACCTTGACCTGGAACAATGCCCCCGACTGGGGAGGCTCCACCGTCGTGGTCACTGGCCCCACCGGCTCCGACCAGGACTACTCGGTGGACGTGACCTCGGTGGTGGGCCTGGGGGGTCTGGTTTCCCTCGCCCTCCTGGGCAGCGGCGGCGATGGCTCCCACTTCTGCTCCAAGGAAGACCAGGGAGGAGCCCATCCCCCCATCCTGCACCTGGAATACACCCCGGGGAGCTCGGGAGACGACGACACCACCCCTCCCACCGATGACGACACCCTCCCCGGCGATGACGACACCGCTCCCGGCGACGATGACGACACGGTCTCGGCAGGTGATGACGACGACAGCGCCCCCATCGACGACGGGGAGTGGGAGGGATCCTGCTCCTGTGACAGCGGGACACCGGAGGTCTCCACGGGAGCCCTGCTTGCTCTTCTGGGATCGCTGGGGTGGGCGAGGAGACGAAGGGGAGGGCCCCTCACCATGGGCCCTTCAACGTCAAAACGTCTGCAACAGCCAGCCGCCGATCCCTCCGGTTGCCGGGACGACAAACTCCGTCCCTGACGACACATCCAGCACCGTCACCTCCGGATCCTCCTCCTCCCGTTTGGCGAAATAGACGGCGCAGTGCCCCTCCTCGCTCAGCATCACCGGCCAGTTGAGGGCCACCCCGTAGGAGGACAGGGTCCAGGCGACCTCCTCGTCGGGGCGAAGGATCTGCAAGGAGTCTCCCGCCAGGGCGGTGACCTCCATGGGGACCTCTCCCCACGATCGAGACGGGCAGAAGGTGTTGTTGCCGCTCACTCCCACCACCACGTAAGTCCCGCCCACGTCCTGGGTTTCCACCTGAAGGAGGCCGGTGAGGGGTTGGCCCAGAGGTTCCCAGGTGGACCCGACCGGATCGGTGCGCCAGGGGGAGGCCAGGGTTCCATCCTGGAGGGGAATCACCAGGTTTCCCTGGTCATCGACAGTGGGAGGGGGAGCCTCGCAGTAATCGGCGTCTTCAAAGGGCAGAAGACCTTCGGGCCAGGGGGCGGTGAAGGCATCCATCGTCCCCTCCAGCAGATTGGCCCGCCACCATTGACCGGGGGAGGGTCCCTCCACGAGGGCCCACCCCTGGGGATCCGAGGCCACCACCTTCAACGACGAGACCTCCCCTGCCGGCACCCCCGAGAGGGGCATCACCCTGGCCATTCCCGCGTATTCCGCCACGAGGGCCGCTTCTTCTCCTTCGGTGGACAGATAAAGCAGGAAGAATCCCCCCTCCGCCATCCGGGGCCAGGTTGCCGCTGGATACAGGAGATCGTCCCACTCCCCGGCTCCCCATTCCTCCACCCATCCGCATTTCTCCTCGCTGCACGCAGGGATGCGGCCGTACACGTCGGCATCCGCCAGAGGCCAGACTCCAGGGAGCTCCAGCACGGTGCCGAGAGGGTCGATGATGACCCCTGGGAGGTGGGGGTTCTGGGCGTCGAACTCCTGGTAACCTCGATCATAGGTGACGAATCCCTGCTCGTTCATGTACAGGGCCCCCGACAGGATCCCCCTCTGCTGCCAGAGCCAGAGCCTCTTTCCCGACCGGTCAAACAAGACGAGCTCCACCCCGAACTGCACCTCGGGATCTTCTTCGCCGCTGACGTAGCGAGTGGCCACCGCCGCGATGTATTCCCCTGCCGCCACCACCGAACTGACGCCCGAGGTGACTCCAATTTCTCCATCTTCCCATTTCCCCTCGGAAAAGAAGGTGTGCAGGAGGAGCTCCGAACCATCCTGGCGAACGGCCCCCAAATCATTGCCGTTGGCGGTCCACAAGGCCAGCTCCTCCGGAACCCCGCTTCCCGAGGAGGGGCAGAGAAGGAGGGGAGGAGATGTGTCGTCATCGGGAGGGGGAGTGTCGTCGTCAGCGGTGTCGTCGTCGGCGGTGACATCATCATCGGCGGTGGCGTCGTTGTCGTCGTCCCCCGAGGTCATGGGGGGATCGGTGCAACCGGCTCCGACCAGGGGGAGAAGGAGGAAGAGGGCAGGGGGGGGTGGACGAAGCATGGAAGCCTCCCGGGAGGGGAACCAGGAACGCGCCGGAGAGAGAGGGGAGGACTCCCGGGTCTCCCATCCCGCCAGGGCATCTTCGCAGGAACAGCCCCTGCCCGTGCGGGCAGATTCGGGCCCGGCAGAGAGGAGGGCTCGGGGGAAGGTACCGGGCCACCCATGAATCACCCCGGCGTTCGGCCCCCCTTCACCCCATCCCCGCCTTTGGGCCGCGAACCCGCTCCGGCCCTCGCTCCTACCCCCTCTCCTCACGCCGATACACCGCCCAGGGAATCCCCAGCTTTCTCAGCCGCGACCGCAGGGTGTGGGGGTTGACCCCCAAGGTCCGGGCGGCGCCGAAGGGACCTTCAATCCGGCCGCGGGAACGTTTAAGTGCGTCCAGTACAGACTCCACCTCCATGGGATCCCGAGGGGAGGTCGCCAGAGGGGAAGGCGCCGGCAACACCCCCAGGGCAGAGGTCACCTCCAGCCTCCTGCCGTCCCCCAGAATGGCGGCCCTCTCGATCACCGACGCCAGCTCCCTCACGTTCCCCGGCCAGGAATAGGTGGCCAGGAGTCGCAGATCCCCCTCGGTCGGTTGGAGGGAAACCCCATACAACCTCTCTCCGGTGCGGCTGGCAAAGTGGCGAGCCAGGGCGGTCACGTCCCCTCGCCTCTCTCGCAGGGGAGGAAGGCGGATCGGGAACACGCTGATGCGGTACCACAGGTCTTCCCGAAACATCCCCTCCCTCACCCGAGCCTGGATGTCCCGGTGGGTGGCGGCGATGATGCGAACGTCCACGGTGAGCACCTGCTGACCTCCCACTCGCTGGAAGGTGCCGTCCTGGAGGACCCTCAGCAGACGCACCTGGGCAGCGGCGGGAAGCTCCCCCAGCTCATCCAGGAACAGGGTGCCCCCGTCGGAGCGCTCGAACCACCCCTTGCGGGTGTTGACGGCGCCGGTGAAGCTCCCCCTCTCGTGGCCAAACAGCTCCGAATCCACCAGCTCAGGAGGAATGGCCCCGCAGTTGATCCGCAGGAAGGGTCCGGACCCTCGCCGGGAGCGGGCATGAATGGACCGGGCCACCACCTCCTTCCCCGATCCGGTCTCCCCCAGGATCAACACCGGAGCATCGGTGCGGGCCACCTGCTCCACCCTCTCCATCACCTCTCGCAGACCGGTCTCCGCCCCCACAATGGAATCGCTGATGTCCTGGCGCTGAAGGCGAGTGAGGAGGGCCCGCCGATCCGCCTCCGCCGCCTCCCTCAGTCGAGCCAGCTCGTGCAAGCGATGATCGTTGGCCAGGGCGATGGAAAGGGGCTCGGCCAGGGCCTTCACCGTGGGAAGATGCCCCTTCAGAGCCTCCATTCCCGCTAGAACCAGCACCCCCTCTGCCCGACTCCCCACCTGCAGGGGTACCACCGCCGCCCACCCAGGCAAGCCGTCAGGAACACAATACTCCCGCACCGGATGAGCCTCTCCGGGGAAAAAGGACAGGGCCTCCCCCGTCGCCAGCCAGGGGGAAACCATCTCCCCTCCCCTCTCCCCCAGGAGGGTTCGAGCGGCAACGAACTCTCCACCCGGGAGCTCCCCCGCCAGGGCTACCGTGTCCAATCGGCTGCCACCTTCATCCAGTCGCCTCACCAACAGGCAATCCACCGGCATGGAATTGGAAATCGGTATGAACAGGGAGGAGACGGACTCGGTGATGTCCAGATGTCGACACACCTCCCGCCACAGAACGTGCATCAGGGCAACAGGAGAGGAGGAGGAGTCCAGAGGGGGAGGGGTCATGGGAGGTTTCATGCTTTCAAGCGGCCGCGAAGGTCCGAGCCAGGGTGACCTCCACCGCCACCCTGCACCCTGGCTCGATCCCCAGGAGCAGGCTGGAGCGGCGGGGAAAGTGGGCAAAGATGGGGATGTCCTCGGCCAGGCGGGCCTCCACCCGGACCCTGTCCCCCAAGGGAATCAACCTCTCCACTTTGGCCAACCCGGCGTCATCCCTCCAGAACTTCAGATCATAAGACCTCACCACCAGCCTCAGCGCCTGCCCCTCCACCATGCCCGACACCGGCACTCCCAATCCCCCCACCCAGGCCCGACCGTCCTTCACCCGGCTTTCAAACACGTTGACCTCTCCCACGAACCGGGCCACGAACTCGGTGGCCGGCTCCTCCAGGATCTCCAGGGGGGTTCCCGCCTGCACCAGGCGCCCGGCCTCGATGATCAGCACCCGGTCGGAGACCGCAAAGGCCTCCTCCTGATCGTGGGTCACGAAAATGGACGTGGTGTGGACCTCGTCATGAAGACGCCGCAGCCAGCGCCGCAACTCTTCCCTCACCTTGGCGTCCACCGCTCCAAAGGGTTCATCCAGCAGGAGCAGCCGAGGTTCGGGGGCCAGGGCCCGGGCCAGGGCCACCCTCTGCCTCTGCCCGCCGCTGAGTTGGGAGGGATAGCGATCCTTGAGCCCCCGCAGCCCCATCAGGGCCAGCAGCTCATCCACCCTCCTGGCCTGCCTGGGCAGGGGCACCTTTCGCACCGACAGGCCAAAGGCGATGTTCTCTCCCACGGTCATGTGACGAAACAGGGCGTAGTGTTGAAACACGAACCCCACCTGGCGATCCCGGGAGTGGAGGTGATCCACCCGGTCGCCGTCCAGCCACACCTCGCCGGAATCGGCCGAGTCCAGGCCGGAGATGATGCGAAGGACGGTGCTCTTGCCCCCTCCCGAAGGGCCCAGGAGGGCCACCAGCTCCCCGGGGCGCACCTCGAAGCTCACCTTGTCCAGGACCCTGTGGGAACCATAGGCTCGGGTCAGGTTCTCAACGCGAATGCCCATGGGAGGCCTTTCTCTGTTCCAGGGTGATGAGGAGGAGAATGGCCACCGCCGCCAGCACCAGGGCCATGCCGTAGGCCGCCGGTTCCTGGCGCTCCTCCACGGCGGTGTGGATGTAGGTGGTGGCGGTCTGGGTCCTGCGGGCGATGGCCCCTCCCAGCACCAACACCGCTCCAAACTCCCCCAGGGAGCGGGCCACCGTCAGCACCGAGCCCAAGGTGAGGCCATGGCGGATGTTGGGGAGGGTGATGCGCCAGAATCCCTGCCAGGCGGAGGCCCCCAACGTGGCGGCGGCGTCCTCCTCCTGAGTGCCCAACTCTTCCAGAACCAGGGCCACCTCCCGCACGGTGAAGGGCAGAGTGACGAACAGGGTGGCCAGCAGGAGACCCGGAAAGGCAAAGGCCACCTGGATTCCGGTGCCCTCCAGGAGGGGACGCAGGTACCCCGTCCTTCCAAACAGTAGGAAAAAGGCCAGCCCGATCATTACCGGGGAGAGGGCCAGGGGAAGGTCCACCAGGGCATCCAGGATCCGCCGACCCGGGAAAGATTGCCGGGTCAGCACCAGGGCACAGGTGATTCCAAACACCGTGTTCAGAACCAGAGACAAGACGGCCAGCACCATGGACAGCCCCAAGGCATGAAGCGCTTCGGGAGTCACCAGGGCCCCGGCCACCTCGGCGGGGTGCCCGGCCACCTCTCCCACCAGGGCCATCAGGGGCACCAGCAGCA
>CAYRTW010000235.1:0-8754 GCA_964426935.1 uncultured Rickettsiales bacterium | reverse complement strand
GGTCCCCCCTCTACACCTTCATCCCCTCCGCCCTCTTCAGCACCCTCGTGCACCAATCCTGGTGACCTCGATACCAGGCAACGGTCTGGGCCAGCCCTTCCTGGAACGTGACCTGTGGAGCCCAATTCAGGGCCTTCCGGGTGGCCTCGTCGTTCAAAAAGTACCGCCGGTCGTGGCCAAGACGGTCGGGCACCGACCTCCACCGCCCCGGGGGCATTCTCATCTCCTCCAAGAGAAGCTCGGCCACTTCTCGGTTGGTGCGGGGTCTGCCGTGGGCGAAGTGGTAGACCCTCCCAGCCTCCCCATGGAGAAGGGCTGCCAGGAGGCCGCGGCAATGATCCGCAACATGAAGCCAATCCCGCTGGTGCAGGCCGTCCCCATACAGGGGGATCTCCCGCCCCCGAACCGCCTCACCGAGAGCCACGGGTAGGAACTTCTCGGGAAACTGACGGGGGCCGTAGTTGTTGACGCAGCGAGAGATCAGCACCGGAAGCCGGTATGTGCGGTGGTGGGCCAGGGCGAGAAGATCCCCCCCCGCTTTGGAGGCCGCATAGGGAGAGGAGGGGCAAAGAGGGTCTCCAGGCTCCGCCCCGGGGGCATCCGGGGGAACGGACCCGTACACCTCGTCGGTGGACACCACCAGCACCTTCTCTACCCCCACCTCCCGGCATCCTCGGAGCAACACCTCGGTCCCCAGCACATTGGTCCTCAAGAAGGGCCCCGGGTCCACAATGGAGCGATCCACATGGCTCTCGGCGGCCCCATGCACCACCCACCGAGGACGTCCCCCCAGGCTCAAGGCAACCGCTTCCGGATCGGCCACATCTCCCTTCACAAAGCGGTAGCGGGGGTGATCGGCCACCGACTGGAGATTCTCGGGAGGACCTGCATAGGTACAAAGGTCCAGATTCACGATCCGGGTTTGGGGAAAGGTCTCCAGAAGAAGGGGAACCAGGTGGCTGCCGATGAACCCACACCCTCCAGTAACAAGAATTTCATTGGGATCTACATTGGCCACCACGTCCCTCTTCTCCTCCCTGGGCTCTCATGACAACCTCAGGTCCCTCATAGTACGCTGCCCCCACTGCCTTCGGAGGTCCCATGACCCTTCCCCTGCGGCTGGAGACCTGGGATCCCTCCCGGTTCGCGGCTCTCCACGCCCTTTGCATCCACCCCCAGGTGGTCCCCTGGCTGACCAACCTTCCCACCGAGTCCCCCGAGTCCTGGAAGGATCGCTTCGCCGATCCCAGCCCGAGCACCGGGATCCGGGTCGCGGCCTGGCGAGGGGAGAGGTTGGCGGGGTTGGCAGTGATCAGTTTGTCCCCAGTGCGGAGGCTCCAACACGTGGGCTCCCTGTTCCTGGCGGTCCACCCCGATTTCCAGAAAGAAGGAGTTGGTCATTCCCTCCTGAAATCCGTTCTGGACGCAGCGGATCGCTGGTACAACGTCGTGCGAATTGACATCGAAGTGCCCTCAGACAACGCTTCTGCCCTGCGCCTTCTCCACACCCATGGATTCCTCTCTGAAGGAACTCGCCGGAACGACCTGATGCGATTCGGGCAAAAGGTCGATACCGTGTTCCTGGGGCGAATCCGCCCTGGCTTCCAGCAAGATCCCAGCCAGATCCGACCGCCTCCTGACTGGCCCCCGCCCCGGCAGAACGCCCCGGGAGAGATTCAAGTCCGTCCCCTGAGCCCGACCGACGCCCCGGCCTGGGTGAGGGTCATGGCCCACGAATCCGTCTTATGGGGGACACTCCAGGTTCCCTACACCCATTCCGAATTCTGGCGAAACCGCTTTGCCAACAATCCCCCCCGAGACCTGGTGACCCTGGTGGCCGAAGTGGGAGGGCAGATGGCAGGGAACGCCGGACTGTTTGTTTCTCCCTTGCCCCGGCGTCGTCACACCGCCCGCCTGGGAATGAGCGTATCCACGACCTTTCAGGGCATGGGCGTGGGCCACCGATTGATGGAGGCCCTGGTGGAGTGCGGCGATTCTTGGCTGGGCCTGCACCGGCTGGAGTTGGAAGTATTCAGCGACAACTCCCGGGCCATTCACCTCTATGAGAGGCACGGATTTACCGCCGAGGGCACCCGACGCATGGCCGCCTTTCGGGACGGTGCGTATGTGGACGAACTGATCATGGGGAGGGTCGCGGGGCAACCCACCCGCCCCTCTCCTTCTCGCTGATGGTCATTCCTGAGGATCGGGCGCCCACCCGAACCTCTTGAGATCACAGCGCCCCTCCGCATTGAACTCCACTCCCTCCGCCTCCAACCGCCGCCTCTGGAATTCCGCCCGGATGAAGTCTCCTCGATGAGAAATGGCTCCCTGGGCATTGATCACCCGATGCCAGGGGATTTCCGGCATTCCCTCTTTCTCTTCGGGAATCGCCGCCAAGGCCCATCCCACTTGACGAGCTACCCGAGGGGATCCCAGGGAGGCGGCAATGGCCCCGTAGGTGGTCACCCTGCCCTTGGGCACCTCCATCACCCTGTTCCACACCCGGTCGTGGAATCCCGGGCCGGTGACGCGGGTTTCAGGGGCCAGCAGGGCTTCTCGTGGAGAGGTGGTGCGGGTCATCGTGTGCCTCGGTGCGAATCGGTTCGTGTCGAGAAGCCCCTCGTCGGGGCCCTACCGGTCCTCCCGCCCCACCCCGGTCCCTGTGATATCATCCGCCGCTTTCTGCGACCATACGCAGTGGCATATCGGGCCTCGGAACACGTTTCATGACTCTTCGCCCCCTCACTTTTTTCCTCGCCCTCGCCTCCCTGTTGTTGGGGAGTCCTTCCGCCTTTGCGGTGACCTCCAAGGATCTGGTGGACCTGTACGCGCGTCTCGCGGAGAGAGCCCTGGACTCCACGCGGATCGCCGATGCGACCGGCCGCGTTCTGTCTCGCCCTGGGTTGGAGGCGCGATTCGGAAAGGGAGAGTTCCGCCCCATTCTGAGGGGGGATGGTCGAATGGTGGGGCTTCTGTTCCGGGGAGAGGGAACGACGGCGTTTCACACCCCCGATGGCAAGGAGGCACGGCGGCTGCCCGGAAGCGGCGAGCCCCTCCCCTTCACCGCTGCGTTCCTCCTGGCCACCGACACCACCCTGGACGATCTGGCCCCCACCGATTCCTTCACCCCAGCCTCTTCTTCCCCCGAGGGCGCCGTCGCCGCCAGCATGGTGGATTCCCGGAACAATTCCCTCCTGGATCCTCTGTGGGAACGCCTGAATCCCTCCTTGGAGTTCGACGTGCTGGAGGATCTGTACGGCACGGGGTACGCCGGTGGGCATCTCCTGGCTGAATTTCAACTGACCACCGGAGGATGGGTCTCCTGGCTGCACAATCCCCGAGGAGCCCTCCATCCCGGAGAATCGACTGCCGTGTTCACCCATGCCCCCCAGGGAGATGGCCCCCATGACGTGGAGGTCCTCACCAGTTTTGCCAGTTCCGATGCCCTGGCAACCGACGATGGCACCGATCTGGTGGCCGTTGACGTGGATCTGACCGCCCGCGCTCAGGGGCTGGACCGGGACCTCTCTACGGTGGCCCTGAAGGTGGAAATCAAGGTGGCCAACCTGTCGGACACACCTCGCAAGGCCCTGCAATTGCTCCTGGCCTCCGGGGTAAGGCGCTGTGTTGGAGACGAAGACCTGGGAGTTCTCAGGGTCACCCGCCTGCGGGATTATGCCGACAAGGAACCGGCTTCCCTCCACCGCCGAGGACGGCTGTTCATTGCCCTGAATGCTCCCATACAGAAGAACGAGTTGGAGATTCTGAAGCTGGAATACGGGGGGGATCTGGTGCAACCGGTCAACACCGGCAGCGGCAGCAATGTGTGGTTCACCCCCTTGGGAGGTTATCCCTGGTACCCCCGACTCATCCGCCCGGATCGACATGCCTTTTCGGCCACTTTCCACACCGACCGTTTTGTAAGGGGGGCGGCGACCGGAAACCTTGTCTCTGACGTAGAGGATCCGGTCTCCAAGGGCAGGGTCATGCGCTACGAGGAGAAGGGAGGGGTGACCGACGCTGCCGCCCTCTTTGGCGAGTACATCGTGTTTGAAAGCGAGCCTGAAGCCGGAGCTCCCCGCATTCGCCTGTTCACCACGGATGAAGGCCGCCAAACCGCCAAATCCAATATCGAGCAGGCCCGCGCCACCATCGCCGTTTTGGAGAAGCAGTGGGGGCGATTCCCCTATTCCTCTCTCAACCTGGTGGACCTGATGCCCATGCCGGCGGGGAACTGGGCGTATGACGCCCGCTCCGGCCTGACCGGGAACACCGAGGGGGGATGGACCTGCTCCCCCCACGGGGATCTGTGGGCCTGGGAAGGATTTTCCCACTCCTGGGCTGGAGTCCTGTCCCTGAACCTGCCCGCCACCGCCCCGACCCGGGACTACCTGGAGGCCAACGCCCTGGACAAGATGTTTGTGAAGACCCCCTCCGCCGTCCTTTACCTTCAGGCCAGTGCCCTCGCTCGCCAGTGGTGGGGGCAGTACGTTTTTCCCGCCTCTTATCGTGAAGAATGGCTGACCGAGGGGCTCGTCTCCTGGTCAGCGGCGCAGGTGGTGCGACGGTTCAAGGGGGATGCCGCCTACGGGGATCGCCTCAAGCTGTGGCAGGATCTGGCCACCGCCGACAAGAGCAACACCACTCTGGTGGAGGGAGAGACGACAGGGCGCAACTTCACCGGTGTGGGTTGGGGCCGGGGCCCAGCGGTGCTCACCATGATGGAGGAGGCCATCGGAGCTGCGGGATTCATCTCCTCCTTGCAGGATGCTCTCAATCGTCCCGCCCGCCTGGGTCTGACCTTGACCTCAGTGCTGGAGAGCGTGGCAAAGAATTCGGGAAGAGACTATTCCGGCTTCTTCAACTTCTGGGCCCGCACCACTGCCCTTCCCCGAGTGGAGTGGCAGGCGGAGGCTCGTCCCGATGCGGGGGGAGCCTTTGAAGTGACCGGTTCCCTGACCGTGGAGCCGGTTCCTCCGGGCCTCAAGATTCCCGTGGTCGTTCGCCTGCCCAAGAAGCAGATACGCCATGAGATGGTGGAGATTACTGGCCCTGAGACCCCCTTCGTCATCACCGGACTTCCTGCCCGACCGGTGAAGATCGAAGTGGATCCCGAAGGCCTGACCCTGGTCTCCGCCATCCGCCAGATGGCTTTGGATGACACCTCCCGCTGATGATTTTCGCCGGACATGCTTCCTCCGTTTTTTTCGCTTTCTGAGGTCGGATGCGCTTTTTCTCCTTTTTTGCTTCCCTTCTGATGGCTTCCCCCCTGGCTCTTCTCGCTTTGCCCCAGCCCGTCTGGTCCTGCGAGGATCTGGTCAATGAGGAGTTGTTTGGAGCCACTGCCACCCATGCCCAGACGGGGAATGGAGGACTCACCGTCGGGGTGGCGGAGACGGGAGACCTGACCACCTTCTCCTGGCCTTCCCCGTCCTACTACGACCAGTTGGACTACCGCACCGCCTCGGGAGAGGGGGCCTCGCTGCTTCCCCGGATGGGAGCTGCCGAAAATGACGGGGTCTTTGCCGGGTTGTGGTACGCCCGGGCCACCGGGGAATCGGGGATGACCTGGTTTCGGGATTCTCCTTGGGAGAACCGCCAGAGCTACCAGTCCGACACGTCTGCGGTGGTGGAGACCGTGTTCCGGAATGACGAGTTGGGCCTTTCGGTGACCCAACGGGATGTGGTGGGGATGAGCGCCGACGTGCTGGCTCGGCAGTTCGCTGTGGAGCGGGACGAGGGTTCAGATGTGCTCACCATTCGCCTGATCCATTACCTGAACCTCGCCCCCTCTTTGAACAAGACCCCCCGTTATCCCCTGGATGACTGGTACGACGATGGGGCCAACGACTTTGGTCTGGTTTACGACGCCGAGTTGGAGGCCCTGGCGGCGTTCCGCCCGCAGGAAGGTTCGCTGACCCTGCTGGATCCCCTCCTGACCGGGGCCCCGGAGACGCCCCAAGAGCACCAGAACGTGGTGGCGGAGGGATGGCCGGGAGTGCGTCAGAAAGTAGGAGAAGGAGTGTGGATCCTGGTGGGAGGAGGAGGCTCCCCCGATCAGTTCCAGGTGGGAGCCGATGCTGAAGAGCCTTGCCGGGAGTCGACCCTGTGGGATACCACTCCTGAGGATGCCTACGCCGACGCTGGAGACGGTCAGCTTTCGGGATGGGCGGCAGCAGGATGCCAGGCCAACGGAGCCCTGGGGTTTACCTGGTCCTTTGCCACCTCGGGGAGCGACTCAGCCGAATTTTCCCTCTTCCTGGCGGCTGGCAGCTCCTACGACAGCGCTCGGACCACCCTTGAAGCGGCTCGCCTCACCTCCTTTGCCACCCTGGCCGAGGAGACCGATGCCGTCTGGACAGAGAAGCTGGCGGTGGCCCGCCTTCCCGAGTCCCCGGATCACCCCGACGTCCTTCCCTTTTCTCAGCGCTGGCTGGTGTCCACCCTCCAGGGCATGGATCGGGAGACGGGAGCCATCGTCGCCTCCATCTCCACCCAGCCCCCCTACCGACAGGACTGGCCCCGGGACAGCGCCTTCATCGCCCTGGCCTTGGGAGCGGCGGGGTTCAGCGCGGAAGCGGAGGCTCACGGTCGCTTCCTGATTCGCACCCAGTTCCAGGAAGGGTTTACCGACGAATTCGGCCAGGTGACCCCCCGAGGAGCCTGGGCCATGAATTACTACGCCGACGGCATTCCTGGGGGGATCATTCCCTTCGAAATCGATCAGACCGCTCTGGCGACCTGGTCACTGTGGACCACCGCCCGGTTTCTTCCCACCGACTCAGGAAGGCGGACTTGGATGCTGGAGGCTCGGGACTCGGTGGTGTTGGCTGCGGACCTCCTCTCCTCCTGCGTACCCGACACCTACCCGTATTCAGAGGGAAGTGGAACTCCCCAGGAAGCCATTCGAGCCCTGTTGGATCAGGGAGCCGTCCCCACCAATGACGAGGAACGAATCGCCTCCCTGGAGGCGGGCAACTACCAGGACTTCCTGCCCTGCCTGGCCAACGAGGACGATGATCTGGAGGAGAAGCAGACCCTATATGGGGCCCACACGGTGCGCCTTGGGCTGGTGGCGGCAGCGGAAATGCTGGAAGACATGGGACAGGAGACGGCCAGGGCCACCTGGTACCGCAGTCGGGCGGAGGAACTGGCGGAGGCCATGTCGGGCTTGTGGTGGGATGAGCCGCAAGGCGCCTGGGACCCTGAGGGAGGGCGGAGGGACTGGATGCTGTGGCCCTCTCCACCCTATCCGGCGGATGATCCCCGCGCCCTGGCCTTGGTGGAAGAGACCCTTGCCTCTGCTCAGGAGGACCTGAACCTCCTCAGTTCGGGGGGCTCCTACGTACAGAAGGGGGTGCTGACCCTGGCCCGCATCCTGGCTGCGGATTCAGAACGCCTCGTCGAGGACATCTCCCCTCTGGTGGATGTCCTGGTGGAGGAGATGCCCACTTCGGGGACTCGCCACCTGGGGGAGACCTGGTGCTCCATCGACACTGATGAAGATGGAGTGGCCGATGCGTTCCAGAACCACACCGCCACCCCCCACTTGTGGACGGCCTCCCTGGCCGTGCTGGCGGCCATGGCGGTGTATGACTCGGAAGTCTTGGGGCCTGTGGATGAAACGGAAGGTTTCTGGGTGGAGGGGGATGGAGGTACCGTCGATCTTCAACGCGCCACCATCGAATGCGGGTGTACCAACGCCTCTCCAAGGACGGCTCCTGGCCGCATCGTGCCCCTGCTTCTCCTTCTCATGGGCTTCTACTGCCGGCGAGAGCGACGCTGATGGCGGAGACCCCCCTTTCCCATTTGCCCCTGGCCCTGGCGCTGGGGGGAATGATCCTGCTTGAAGGGGGATGGCTCGGTTGCGGAAAGGGCCCCAGCGACTCTCCTTCCGTGGAGACTCGGATTACCCAGAAGGAAGCGCGGGACGCCGGAAGGCCCCAGGCCGGTCAGGAGACCGATGCCCGGCAAGGGCTCCCTCGTGGAGCTGTCGTGGTCGTGGCTCAGGAGGACCCCTCTCTCCCCCTGGCCAGCTTTTTCATCGAGTTGGACCAGCCCGGTGTTCCCGCCCGGGTGTCGGTGGTTCCAGGGCTGGTGGCTTTTGATGGAGAGCACCTGCTGGAAATATCGAAGGCAACCGCACCCTCCTCTTCTCCAGCCCAGGTTTCCCCTCCTCTTCCTCCCGGCTTTCTGGGGCTGACCGTCACCCATCTCCTCACCGGAAAGGTGGAGTTCCTGAGGGATCCCTCCCTCTGCTCCACTCCTCTTTGCCAGGAAGCATGGGAAATCCAGCCCGTGGCGGTGGTAGGAGAAGCCGTTTCCATTGAGGCCCGGCCAAAGAACGGTGGTCCCCCCGCTAGGGTCGTTCGCCGTACCCTGATCCGGGGGCTCCCCATTTCCCTGGAAGATCTGCTGCCGGGTGGAGAAGCTGCCGATCTCAGAGAGCAAGGGGAGAAAGCCGCCGGCGATCCTCGTTGCCTCGCCTGGGATCCCCGCGCCTTCACCCTCCGCCCTTGGCGAAACAACCTGGAGGCGGTGTTTACCCCGACGCCCTCCCCCTCCTGCCCCGCCCCTCCCGCCCTGGGAATCTCTGCGGCCCTGCCCCGTCTGATCGCTCCCCTCCTGGGCCCGGTCACTTTTCGCCTTCCCTCCCCACCTCCCCCTCCAGCTGCCGAGGCGACCGACTACTACTACCGGCCCGGGCCCCAGAGCGGGTTTATCCACTTGGTGAAACCTGGTTCCCTGCGG
>CAYRTW010000234.1:0-8897 GCA_964426935.1 uncultured Rickettsiales bacterium | reverse complement strand
GGACCCTACCTGGGTGACCCAGAGCACCCTGATCTTCGACAAAGGAAGGAAGCAGCTGCCCGAGGATTGGGTGTTCCCGTTTCACATCGCCATGAATTACTACGTGACCGTCCAGGACACCGCCGAGGCCGCCCGTTACATGAGACAGGCGGCGGTCCTCCCCGGCAGTCCATTCTATCTGCGGAATCTGGTCGCCTCCATGCTGGATGAATCCAAGCAACTGGACACGGCTCTGACCTTTGTCCGAGAGGAGATGAAGGCCCAGGTAGAGCCCCACACCCGCAAGGCCCTGGAGGTCAAGGAGACGGAGATCCGCTACCTCATCGCTCTGCGCGATGTGGAAGCCGCCCGCAGCCGGTTTCACACGGACAAAGGGAGAGATCCCAGCTCGCTGCGGGAGTTGGTTCCCACCTGGATCCCCAAACTCCCCTCCGATCCCTTGGGAGGAGAGCTGTATTTGGATCGGGGGACGGGCAAGGTGGCCAGTGATCGCTATCTGGAATGGCGTCATGAAACCGCCGTCCACACCGGCCTGGGCTCCGCTGCCCCGGTGCAGGGTCCCGCCGTCCCCACCGCCCCCAAGGCAAGGCCCTGACCCTCCCGCCGCCATCACCGGAGAAGGGTCGCCGTGCTGAAGAGGTGGATCTGGCCCTGGCCCTCCTCCTCTTCGCCGCATTCCTGGCCACCGCATGTCCTGGGGTCCATTGGCTGGACGGGGGTGAGCTCACCGCCTCGGCCTGGGTGGTTGCCAACGCCCATCCCCCCGGGGAGCCCCTGTTCATCCTCCTGGTCCGTCCCTTCCTGACCCTTCCCCTGGGGGACATCGCCTTCCGCGCCAATCTGTTTTCAGCGGCGGCGGCGGCCCTGTCCTTCCTGCCGGCGGCGTGGTTGGGGAGACGGGTGTCGGTGCGGCTCTGGGGAGAGCGGGGACGGTGGCTGGGAACAGCGGCGGCCTTGGGGGCGACCCTGAATGGCGCCGCCTGGCTTCAGGCGGTTCGAGCGGAGGTCTACTCCCTGGAGGCCCTGTTGACCTGGACGGCGGCGGCGGTGCTCCTCGGTTGGGGCCGCCTTCCCGCCTCGGCGCGGTGGACCCTGGGGGGATTCCTGGCCGGCCTGGCCTCCGCCAATCATCCCCTTCTTCTCCTGGCCCATGCTCCAGCCCTGCTGCTGTTTGGATTGGCCATCTCATCGAAAACACTTGGAAAAGAGATATCCAAAGGGGTACTGGCGGGAGTTCTTGGCCTCTCTCCCTACCTGCTCCTGCCCATCCGATCTGCGGTGCGGCCCGATGACAGTTGGGGACTTCCCCATCACCTGAACACCTTCATCGAGGTGCTGACGGGAAGGGCCTTCGCCCAGAACTTCACGGTGGGAGAGGGGGCCTCTTACGGCGCCAATCTGGCCTCCCTCGGCTCCTTGTTCTTCCAGCACACCGGCGCCGCCCTGCTGGCCCTGGCGGGGGTGGGCTGGGTGATGCTGCTCCGGCGGGGGGCAGTGGCCGAAGGAATGGGGCTCCTCCTGTGGGTGGTGGGCACCGCAGCCACCATCCTCCCCCAGAACAAGGTGTTCCCGGACAACCCCGACCTGCACGGCTACCTGGTGGTGGGAGTGGGGGCGGTGTGCCTGCTGGCGGGAGCGGGATTTGCCGGGCTGTTTGCCTCCCTGGCGTTGAGGGTTCGCCCCTCCCTCCTGGAGGGTCTGTCGCTCGCGGCCGCTGCCGTGCTTCTGGCCCCCGCCTTGCCGGGAATGACCAGCGGCAATCGGGCAGGAAACCACCTGGCCCATCAGTTCGGTTGGGGGCTTCAACAGGGGCTTCCGGGAGGTTCCCTCCTCATTACCGCCGGCACGGACGCCACTTTTCTTCTCCGATATGGCCGGGTGGTGGAGGGATGGCGCCCCGACCTCCGAGTCGTTCATCGCCTCCTCTTGGGGCATTCGTTCTATGACGCCGCCCTGAGCCGAAGCCGTCCTCCCCTGCCTGAGGAATTGGACCTCCAGCGCCTTCGCTCCGATCTCCCCGCCGCCCTTGATGCCCTGGACCTCCCCGCCTTTTACGAGTTCAGGGAGAGGGATCGCCGCGCCCTGGCCCACAGCCTCCCCCTGGGCTCCCTGATGGCCTTCGTTCCCGGCCCAGAAGTCCCCCTTTCTGCCGCCTCTTTGGAACTTCATCAGGAGCGGGCCCGTTCTGCCCTGCCCCCTCTGGACCCCGCCTCCTTGGGAGGAGATGTCCATGCCGCTGGGGTCACGGCATATGCCCATGACCTGTTGCGAGGCTTCTTCCTGGCTCGATCTCGCCCCGACCTGGCCCTTCTTCAACAGAAGGCATTGAGGGGGTTGGATCCCTCCTGCTGCACCGAATCTCCCTTCTGGGTGGACCGGAACGGACCATGAGCGGCGCTCCCTCTCCATCCCCCTCTCCTCCCTCTCTCCTCACCGGCCCCCTGGCTTCTTCCCTCCTGGCCTTCGCCGTTTTTCTTCTCCTGGCCTCCCCCGGTCCCGGCTGGCAGGACAGCGGCGAGTTGATCCTGGGGGCCCGCTCCCTGGGGATTGCCCACCCCCCTGGGGAGCCTCTGTGGATCCTCCTCGGCCATCTGGCCACCGTCCTCCCTGGGGGGGATCTCTCGTTTCGCCTGACCCTGCTGTCTGCAGGGGCAGGAGCGGTCGCGGTGGGATGTGTCCATGCCCTGGCCCGCGGTTCTCGTTCCACCCTGGCTTCCGAGGGAGGAGGGGCTCTCGCTGCCGCCCTGGCGGCGGGAATCCTAGCCCTCCAATCGGTCAGGGTGGAACTCTATAGCCTCCAGGCGGCCCTTCTCTTGGGGGCTCTCCTGCTGCTGGGGGGCAGGGAGCGCCTTTCTCCTTCTCGCCTGGGGCTGGCCGTGCTGGCCTGGGGGCTGGCGGTGGCCAATCACCACGCCCTGGCCATCGCTGCCTCCCCGGGACTCCTGCTCCTGGCGATAGCCCATGCAGGGGGATCCCCTTCCGAAATGGACGGAGACTCCTCAAAAGCACCGTCAAGGACCCATTCTCCACTCCCCCTTCAGGCCTTTGCCCTTTCCGCCGGGGTGGCCCTGCTCCTGACCACCGGCCTGTGGCTCTTCCTGCCCATCCGGGGCGCCGCCTCCCCGGCCCTCCTCTGGGAGGACCCCACCACCTGGAAGGGGTTCCTGCACCTGATCACCGCCGCTGAGTACCGGCGCTCGTTCTCTGCCTCTCCTGATCTGGTCGGCAACGGGGCCCGGCACCTCTTCGTCCTGGTGGAAGCCCTGTCCCGTCCCGGCCTGCTCCTGGCAGCATTCGGGCTGTGGGTTCGATTCCGTTCCTCCCCCCTTCGGGGACTGGGATGGCTCCTGATGGTGGCAGGGATGCTGGCTACAACCTTGTTGCAGGGCGTCTATGACGATAACAATCCCGACGCCCTGGGTTACCACGCCACCCCGTTCTGCCTCATCGCCGCGCTGGCGGGCCAGGGACTGACCATGCTTCTGGGCTCCTCCTCGGGCGAAGGACTCCCCCTTCAGCGGGTGGCCCGAGTGATGGCCCTTCCCCTCGCCCTCCTGACGGCGGTCCTCAGCCTTCCCGGCGCCTGGTCCAAGGCGGATCAACGAAACTGGCAGGGCTCTCGCCTCCTGGGACGCGCCGTCCTCGCCTCCCTTCCCACCGGAGCCCGTCTGGAGGGAGAAGGCGACGCCTGGGTCCTGCCCCTCCTCACTCTGGCTCGGGCCGAAGGCTACCGCCCCGACCTGTTCCTTCCCCGGGTGGAGCCCCCTCTGGCCCTTTCCCAGCCCACCACCACCCGCTACATCCCCGGACCCTGGCCCTTCGCCCTCCGTCCCTCGGGGCTTCTGGCGGAATCCTTCTGCGATCCTATCGGGGAAAGAAGCCCGGTGGATCCCGTTTCTGACGCACTTTCGTCCCTTTGGATCTCTGTCTTTGTCTCCGATTCTGGGAATGAGTCCCCCGCCTGGGCCTTCCTCGCCCGCACCGCCCGAGGCCGGGCCTCCCTGCACATCGCCCGAGGGCAGATGAGCGAGGCCGCCCGGGTCCTCCGCCTCGCTGCGGACCGGGACCCCGATCCTCGCCGCATGATCCATCTGGAGGCCTACACCGTGGGACAGGTGGCGTCCCGCCTCACCAGCACTGCGGCGGCAGGCTCTGAACCTCCCTCCCTCCTGGCCTCCCTCCTCCTGGGAGAGGACTCGGCCTTCCACAAGCTGGCCTCCCTTCCTCCCAGCCCTCTTCGGGATGCCCTCCTCGCCGCCGCCCTCCCCCGCGCCGGGTGGTGGAACACCGCTCCCGACCCCAACCCCTGGCCCTCATCTCCCCTGCTGACCGGCCTCCGCCTCCTCCAGGCCGGGCATCCCCAAGAGGCCCTTCCCTCCCTCACCGCCGAGGCCACCACCCATCCCGATGATCCCATCGCCGTCGATGCCCTGGCCCGGGCCTCCCTGGCCCTCGGGGACGCTCCCGCTGCCGCCGCCGCCTGGAAACGCCTCCTGGAGGCCCGACCCGGCTGGCCCACCGCCCTCCAAGGCATGGACAAGCTACGGGGACGAGGAGTGGGGGAGTCGCCATGAATGAATCCTTCCCCCCCTCCTCAATGACGGTGATCTTCAAGGCCATGGCTACCACCCTTGCCATCCTTGCCCTGTACGGCGTGGGCATCAGCGCCCGCCAGTTTCGCTACGCAGGAGTGGGTGGAGACGCCCTCATCGGCAGTTATTGGATGGAATCCGCCCAACGGTATCGTTACGTGCGGATGTTGGCAGAAGGAAAGGAGATTCCCAATCCCGACACCCGCATGGAGGCACCGGACGGCTACGATCCCCGCAGCGACACCCTCCTTCAGGAGCATCTCTACGGGGCGTTGTTTCGTCTGAGCGGGCTGGATCCCGCCGTGGTCTCCCCAGAAAAGCTGGTGCGCCGTCTCACCCCTGCCGTGGGGCTTCTGGCCCTCTTTCCCCTGCTGGGGCTCATCGGAGTGCTCACCGGCAGCCGGGTTGCCGCCGTCCTGGGGTGCCTGGCCTACGCCATCTGTCTGCCCGCTGTGGAGAGACAGGTCGGCTCGGTCCTGTATCGGGAGCATCTGGGCATTCCCCTTCTCGCCTTCCATTTGTTTTTTCTGGCTCAGGCATTGAAGAAACCACGATGGACCGAGGGCCTCCTGCAAGCCCTCTTCTTCGTTCTCGCCCTGCTTTCCTGGAAGGTCATGACGTTCTATGCCCTTGTCCTGGACGGATTCTTCCTGCTTGCCCTGGGGACGGGCAGGCTTCAACCTCGCCAGGCGGCGTTGCTTCTAGGAGCCCAGGCGCTGGCGACATTCACTGCCCTGGCCTTTCCCGTTCATCTACGCTTTGACGGCTACCCCACCAGCGCTCCCGCCTTGCTGGGGTTGGGAGTGGGAATCCTGGGGATGCTCCACCCCGGCGACAAACCCTCCCCGGTTCGAGGGGCCCTTCTCGCCGCCTCGGCCCTCCTGGGCACCGCCCTCCTCCTCGTCCTCCTTCCCCACCCTCCCTCCTACGATCACGCCTGGGAAACCCTCTTTGCCAAGGCCCGATTCGGGGGACAGAAACCCGACGATCCCTCCCTCCTATCCTTCCACGCCCGACATTTCTGGTCGGGAAATTACGACTCCCCCTCCCTGGCCAGGGCCCTGCGGGACTTCTCCCTCCCCCTCCTGGCGGCCCTTCCTGGCGCGTGGTGGCTGGGAAAAAGGGCCCGAGCGACTCCATCCGCCTCCCCAGAGGCCCTGCTCCTCTACCTGACCGCTGCCTTTGTGTTTGCCTGGATCCTGGCCTACAAACTCCAGGCCTTTCCTGCCCTCCTCCTGTCTGCCCTGCTGGGATGCTCCCTGGCGTTTCCGGTGACGGCGGCCCGTCCCCTTCTTTCCTGGGGACGAAGGGGAGTCACCCTGCTGCTGCTGCTGTTGATGGGTGGGGTGACCTTCTCCCGCATCCCCGAACCCCAGCGATGGGTGGGTCTCCATCCTCCCTCGGCGACCGCCGGGGATCCCTCTCAGGTGAATACCGGTGAAGCCTTGGGGGAGCTGGCCAATTGGTTGAGGACTCACACTCACCGGGACGACATCCTGCTGGCGGATTTTGTGATCTCCCCCTTCCTGTTGACCTACGTGGATCGCCCCACCGTCCTCCACTGCTTCTTTGAATCGAGGATGGTGGAAACCTATCGCCAGTATTCAGAAGCCCTGTTCGGCGACGAGGAAGCCCTGCTCCAATTTGCCCGAAAGCACCGGGCTCGCTACCTGATTCATCAGGCCCACCAGACCCTTCGGGACGACAAGGAAATGAGCTACCGCTATGTCGCGGCGGCCCTGGTGGGATCTCCTGGGCAGGTGGCGGTCCACCTCCAGTGGGATCCCGCCTCCCTCCACGGGTTCCGGTTGCTCTGGGAGAATGCGTTCTTTCGAGTTTTCCGGGTGATGGATGGCCCTGCTACAGAGGATTCACCTCTTCCCCCTCCGACCGTTCACCCCCTCTGGGATCGCGCCTGGTTTGCCGAACACCAGGGAGTCGATCCCCTCCTCCACTCCCTTCCTCGGGGAGCCGGAGCCCTGGCCCTCCATCAGCAGATTCGGGCCTCCACCCACCTGGCCAACGCCCAAGCCTGGGCGGGCTTTCGCGGACAGGAAAGGGAGGCAGAGAGGGAGTTCCAAGAGGCCATCGCCGCCATGCCCGGAAACCGGGAGGTAGCGGCCGCCTGGCAGCAATGGAAGGCCGGGCGGTAGGGGATTCGCCCGGGCCTCCGAGGAGCCCTCAGCTTCCTTTCAGCCGCCTCGCCAACTGATCCTCGAACAGGGACTCGGGCTCCACCGGCAGGCTCTCCCCTTCTCCCTCCACCCAGTCCTGGGGTTCCGTTCCCTCCCCGGGATCATCCCAGGCCCATTCTTCGGGATCGACGTGAAGGTCCATGTCGTTGGGAGCGATGACGTATCCCCAGTCCCATTGCAAGCTCCTCAACATTCCCCCGCCGCCGAGATTCCAGAACACGCACTCGGTGGCGCTGTGCCCGGCCCCGCTGCTTTCATCATGGCGGTTGACCCCCTGCCAGCCATCGGTGGCCACCCCGCCGTCCACCAGGTTGGCGGTGGACAGGCTGTGATGATATTCGGAGAGGCCGGTGGTCCAGATCCACTCGCTGTCAAAAGGCAGGGCCCGACCGTCCTGGCTGGTGACCCTCAGCCACACGCACCCCGAGGTGCCAAAATCCCAGTTCTGGATGAAGTTGTGACGCCCGGCGATGCCCGACGAATCCCGCACCAGGATTTCGCCGGAGCGCATGATTTCGTAGAGGTATCCGTTGCCGCCACCACCTCGGTTCTGGGCGTATCCCAACCAACAGTGGGCCACGGTGACCCTCTTGCTGTCCTGGATCAGCACCCCGTTGCTGAGGAGATGCCGACCGGGATCGGTGGCCGCCGCAAGGGGGCTCTCCCAGGAGGTGATTCCCGACACCACGGCGTCCTTGACGTTCAAGAAGGCCAGGATGTGATTGCGGGTGCTGCTCCAGGCCAGGGAGTGGTCATTGCTGTTGGAGAGGGCGAGGTCGAAGATCCCCACCTCCTCCAGAGCCCCGTTCTCCACCCGCAGGCTGGCACCATCTCTCATCAGCAGGGGACCCCTCACCGGGGCATCCAGGGTGACCCGATCCGGCTCCGCCCCGGTGTCCACCGCCACGATGGTGCGGCGCAGGAAGGCCTTCCACTGACCGTTGAAGGTGACCCAGGTGCCGGTCATGTCGTGATCGGCGATGAACTCATCGGTGATGAGGTGGCCCACCAGCACATCCATTCCCGGAGCCAGGGTGCTGGCATCAGCAACGCTCACTTGCAGGCTGCGGGGTTCGGCGTCCTCGGCCAGGAGGAGATCAGGCCCCTCGGTCACCGCCCCTCGAAAGGTGAGGTGGGCGATGCTGTCCACCCCCGTTCCTTGGGTGAAATACACCCGACTGGTGGGGCCCTCCCCTTGAATCACCACCCCACTGCTTTCCACCGCCAGGGTGGCATCGATCCGGAAGGTCCCCGGCGGCACCCAGACCCGACCCCCTCCCGGAGACAGGGCATCGATGGCCGCCTGGAACGCGGCGGTGGAGTCGGTTTCACCGGAAGCATCGGCACCAAAATCCACTACGGATACCAGCGATCCAGGGAAGGAGGAGGGCTCGGGAAGGGGGAGCTCGCTGCGGTGATAGCCGGCGTAGCTGAAGTCGTGGAGAAAGGCCCCCGAGGGATCGGTGAAGGCAGGGGTCCAATCGCTGGGATACAGGAGGGAGCGCCAGGAAGAGGGGGCGACGGTGTCATCCTCTCCCGACGTGCTGTCGTCATCGGAAACAGGGGTTGTATCGTCATCAAACGGAGTGGTGTCGTCATCGGGAGCCGAGGTCGTATCGTCGTCAGAAATCGGAGTGGTGTCGTCATCGGGAGCCGGGGTTGTGTCATCGTCGGTGGGGGTCGTATCGTCGTCAGCAATCACCGTGGTGTCATCGTCGGGAGGAGGGGTGTCATCATCCGGAGTGATGGTGAGGTCGTCATCTTCGACTGCGGCATCGTCGTCCTGCTCCGGGGAGGTCTGGCACCCCATCCCCACCATCACTCCCATCAGGAGAATCCAGCTTCGGAGATCAGGCCATGGAGAGGCAGGAGGGACAGACAGCGGATGGACCCAAAAATGCGGCCATCGCCTTGGGTTCCGTGGGATACCCATCTGAACGACGGGGCTCCACGGCGAGCCGATCATGGCGCCACGAGGGTTCGGTACGTAGCGGCCCGGTCGAGCAGCAGCATTTTGCGTGAGACTCTCAGAGTCGCACGCGAAATAGGTTGGCAGGACCCTTGCCGGGGCAAGGGTCGTGACAACCGGCCGTTCGGCCGGCCGGCCGCG
>CAYRTW010000233.1:0-8908 GCA_964426935.1 uncultured Rickettsiales bacterium | reverse complement strand
CCCCGAGCAGTTTTCCGGTCGGATTCGGGATCAGGGGCCGGAGACCGACCTGTACGCCCTCGGGTGTCTGGCCTGGGAACTGACGGAGGGATTCCCCCCCTTCGCCGCCTTCACCGGCAGCACCCTGAGGGTGGCTCACATCCACCGGTCTCCTCCCCCGCTGCGCCCCCGTTTTCCCGTTCCCGATGGCTTCATCTCCTTTCTGCTGCGCCTCTTGGAGAAGGATCCCCGCCACCGCTTCCGCAGGGCTCCCGATGCCTGCCACGCCCTCTCCCTTCTGCTGGAAACTCCAGTGGCGGCAAGGGAAAGCGGAGTCCACTCCCTTTTCGCTCCTCCGGCCACCGCCGACCTGGATCGCCTGTTTCGAGGGGAGGATCGCACTGTGGCGACCGAAGCCGGGGGGGATTCGGCCACCCGCGCCCCCGGCCTTTCTCTTTCCGAGGACTCCCTCCCTCTCCAGATTCACCTTCCTCCCTCCTCCCCGATCTCCCTGGCCCCTGCCGAAGCGATGGCCCCTCCCTTTCTGCGAGGAGGCGGGCTGGAGGGGGAGGTGTCTCCCTCCCTCTCCCTGCGGGGAGCGGGGTTGGGGCTGTATGGACTCCGGCCTGTCCCCCTCTCGGGGAGGGTGGAGGAGAGACGGGCCCTGTGGTCGGCCCTGGAGGAGGTGCATGACTCGGGAGGGACCCGGGTGATGATGCTCCACGGGCCGTCGGGGACCGGCAAAAGTCGCCTCGCCGAGTGGCTGGTGGAGAAGGCCGAAGAGGGGGGATGGGCCGCTTCCGCTCGGGCCACCCACTCTCCGTTGGAGGGGCCCACCGCCCCCCTGGCCCGCGCCCTTTCCCTCCATCTGCGCTGCCACGGCCTCTCGGGGGAGGCCCTGCACCAGCGCCTCTCTTTCCTGTTGAAAGGGGATCCCGGCGAGGTCTACCTGGCTCAAGCGGTGGCGGACCTCCTCTGTGGAAGTCACGAAGAGGCGTCAGGATCGGCGCGGATCGATTCTCCCGACGAGCGATACCGGGTGATGCTCAGGGCCTTTTGCCATCCCCTGCCGGATCGCCCCCTGTTGTTGTGGTTGGATGACGTGCAGTGGGGGAGCGACGCCCTGGGGTTTGCCCGCTGGCTCCTCTCCCACCCTCGGGAAACGGGCAAGGGAGTGCTGTGCGTGATGACCGCCCGGGACGAAGCCTTGGTGGAAAGGGAGGTGGAGTCCCATCAGTGGAGGGCCCTCAGGGAGCTTCCCGGGGCGAAGCTTCTCCCAGTCCCCCCCCTTCCCGAAGGGGATCACGCCCGTCTGGTGGAGGGGTTGTTGGGCCTCTCGGGGAGCCTGGCGACGGTGGTGGGGGAGAGGACCCGGGGCAACCCCCTGTTTGCGGTGCAGCTCGTGGGGGACTGGGTGGAGAGAGGGAGGCTGACCCTCACCGACCGGGGATTTTCCCTTCAGGAGGGGGAGGAGGCCAACCTGCCCCGGGACCTCCATTCCTTGTGGGAGAGGCGGGTGGAGCAGCTTCTGGCAGGGTTGCCGGGAGGGGCGGACGCTCTGGCGGTGGCGGCCACCCTGGGGCAGGACGTGGAGCAGCGGGAGTGGGAGAGGACCTGCTTCAAGGCGGCGGTGACCATTCCCCCCAGCCTCCTGCCCCGGATGCTGGAGAGTCGGCTGGCGATTCGCCACGCTTCGGGGTGGTCCTTCGTTCACGGGGCGCTGAGGGAGGGGATCCTGGAAGGGGCGAGACGGGAGGGGAAACTTCCCCTGTGGCACCGCGCTTGCGCCCGGATGCTGGCGGAAAGGACCGGCCAGGGGGGCGAGCACCCCGGGGAGAGGCTGGGGAGGCATTGGCTGGCGGCGGGAGAGGGGGAGGCGGCGTTGAGTCCCCTGCTGGAGGGAGCCTTGGTCCGGGAGAGCACCGGGGATCTGCGGGGGGCAGAGTGGCTTCTTCAGGAGAGGGAGGGGGTGGCCCAGTCCCTGGGGCTGGACGAGGACGATCCGGTGCGGGCCCGAGGGCATGTGGAAAGGGCCTGGGCCCTCCAGAGTCAGGGGGTTTACCAGGAAGCGGAGACCTGGGCCCGGAGAGCCGCAGCGGTCCGCCTGCCGGAGGGGAGGAGGGAGAGGGCCATGGGGCTGCGGATCCTGGCCGCCCTGGCCCGGGAGAAGGGGAATCGGGAGGAGGCGGTGGGGATCTATCAGGAAGCGGCGGGGGAGTTTGCGGCGGCGGGGGATCCGGTGGGGCAGGGCACCTGCATCCGGGGGATGGCCCGACTCGCCATGGTGAGTGGAGACCTGGACCTGGCCTTCCGACAGTATGAGAAGGCCCTGCCCCTCCTGTGTGTGCCGGGAGCGGAGGGGGAGAGGGCCACCTGCCTGTCGGGCATGGGTCAGGTGGCGCTGCAGAGGGGGGATTTCGATCTGGCTCGCTTGAAGCTGAGGGAGGCCCTGTCCATCCGGGAGCTGGAGGGAAAGAGGGTGAGGATGGCCGACATCCACAACGCCCTGGCGGATCTGGCCCGCCACCAGGGGGAGCTGGTGGAAGCGGAGGCGGGTTATCGCCATTCCCTGGCTCTGTACGCTGCCACCGGCGGTCAGGGGGCGGTGATCGTGAGGCTGAACCTGGGTTTGTGCCTCCTGGCCAAGGGAGAATACGGGGAGGCCCGGGAGCAGTTGGAGGCGGCCCAGAGGGATTTGGTGCTGGGGGGGCGCAAGGGGTTCTTGGGGGCCGTCCACATCCAGCTCCTGCCCTGTTACGCCTTGGCTGGGGAATGGGGGGCCTGGGACGACTCCCTGGCTCGGGGGGAGGATCTTCTGGCCGCCACGGGCGTCACCGATCGGGACATCGCCTGGGCCGCCGATCTGGCCGCTCAGAAGGCCCGTGAGGCAGGAGAGGAAGCCCGGGCCCAGGCGGCCGCCTTCATCGCCCGGAGGCAGTGGGCCGCCCTGGGGGGCTGATCAACCGAAGTCCTTCACCTCCAAATGGGTGATGGACGAGGGAATCCTCCCCTCCTCTATCGCCTCTCGGACGTTCTGCCACCGCTCTCCTGCGGAAGCGCTCCACTCGACCGTCATCTCTTGAGGGACCAGAGCGAGGAGGTAACGGTGGGGCCCGGGGGGAGAGGCCAGGACCAGATCCAGCTCATGCCCTTCAGGGCCCTTGCGAAAAGCCGACAGGGAGGGCCAATCCTCGGGGGAGAGGGGATGAATCACCTGCACCTCGCCGGCAGCCTCCCGCACCAGGAGGGGCCTCGACGACGGCTCCCCCGCCGCCACCGAAAGCACCACCCGATCCCCGATGCGGGGCTCCTCCCCGTGGAGGGAGGCCTCTTGAAGGGCCAGCGCCAGGGGTCGCGCTCGACCGGGAAGAGGGGGCAGGCCAGGAGGGGGGGAGCGCCACCCCCCCGCTTCTCCCCGAGGCAGTCGGGATTCGATGTCGGCCAGGGCTTCCTGGAGGCGAGGGCTCCCCTTCAAGCGGTCAGCCAGTTCCTGGCGGTCCCCCGGCTCCAGCGCCCGGGTAGCGAAGCGATGCAGGAAGGTGTGCAGGGAGGGGGTCATGGGTCCGTCACCGGGAGGGGGGTCTTTCCATCCTGGAGGGAAGAGGAAGGAGTGTTGGCCAGAAAATCCCTGAAACCATTCAAGAACCCCGGGAGATGATGCTGAGGAAGGGGCAGGGCGGCCTCCTCCCAGTGGGGGGCCAGGGACCGGTGGAGCTCGGCCTTCAAGGCCCGCGAAGGGGTCAGCGCCGCCACCCTGGCTCCCACCTCCCTCAGGAGGGGGAGATGATCGGAGAGGGCCTCTCTCAGGTGCCGTCGCAGGGCTTCATAGCTGCGGCTTCTCCCTTCATCGGACGCCGGATCGGCGAGGGAATCGGGGGCCAGGGCCAGGGCTCGATAGAAGGCAGCGGACAAGTCCCGCCCACCCCGTCCCTCCATCCACCGTCCCACCTCTGACCAACACCCCCTGCCGATCCACAGGAGGAGCAGGGTTCGCACCGAGCCTTCAGGCAGCATCGGGGAAGGAGGAGGAGGGCTCTTGCCGGGAGTGCAGGGGGGAGGAGCCATGTGCTCGGCGGAGAAGCTGAAGCCGGCCCGAGCCTCTCGCCAGGCCCAGTCCCAGGCGAAGCGAGCCACCGCCGCCTCGGTTCGGAGGTAGAGATGGGGCAGCTTGAGCAGGGAGGGAGCCATCAGGCGGGGGTCCAGAGGGAGGAGGGCCCTCAGCCGGCCCCGCATCTTTCCACGATTCTGGACCACCACTCCCCAGCCGGGAAGCCCCAAGGGAGAGGAAGGAAGCACACCGTCTGATACGGAATCCCTCAGGCGCAGGGCGAGGTGGAGAAAGGAGGCCTGAGCCAAAAAGGACGAATCGTTCCGGTCCTCTTCCCTCCGTGAAAGGGAGGGGTGATCCAGGGTGGCGGACCAGGCGGAGCGCCCCCGTTGGCACTGACGAGCCAGAGGGAGGGTGGTTTCGGTGAGGCAGAGAGCCAGGGTGGCGATGGCCTCCCCCGAGCTTTCCAGGATCCGGGTCGCCACATCCAGGTGGGGGCCGAAGGGCAGATAATCCAGCAGATCCACCGCCGTTTCTCCGTGCTGGCGGGCCACCTCGGCGGGAAGGTGAAGGGAGAGACAGCGGGCGGCGAAGGCTCGCCGGACCGTTCCTCCATACAGGGCCCGAAACACCCGACCGGTGGACAGATCCAGGTGGCCCCCCAGGACCGTGTTCCACCACTTCCGGGCGGTTTCCTCCCGATCCAGAGGAACCACTCCCCCCGATCCCCAAGAGGAGCCCTGAGAAGCTCCTTCTCTCTTGAGAAGCTCCTCTCCCAGGCGAGCCAGCAGGTAGAGGGCCGCCCCCTGTCTTTCCTCTGCCGACGGGGGAGATGGAGGGGCGGTCGCGGTGGCGATCTCCTCCTGGTCGAAGCCGGTTTCGCTGCTTTCGGAAAGGGAGGAGGGAGGAGAGGTTCGACCCAAGGCCCAGGACACCCAAGGCTCCTGGCTGCCGGTCACAGGAAGGGTGGAGGCGGCAAACAATGCGGCCGGATCGGGAACCCGGAGGGCACCCCAGGAATGAAACAGGGCGACCCGGGCGCTTCGGTCGGCAACGGCCAGGGAGGCCAGCTTCAGGCGAGCCTGCTTGCGGGCGCGATATTCCACGGCGTTCACGCCGGCCTCCTCGGGGGAAGGGCCGGACATCCTCTCGCCCCAGTTGGCAGAAGAGGGCCGTCGTCAGTTGGCGCGGGGGGCATGGACCGGAAGGGGGCGGAGGGAGAGGGGCTCCTCACCCCTTTTTGAAGCGGTTGAACAGCCCCGCCAGGGCCGAGGCGGGAGAGGCGGGGGCCTTGCTCTTGGCGTCGCAGTGCTTGTAGTCCCTCACCGCCTCTCCATTGGCGGGCTGAAGCTTGATGGCCTGACGCAGAAACAGCTTGGCCTGTTCCCAATTCTCCTTGGCCATGTAGATGCGACCCAGGAGGTGCCAACCCTTGTCCAGCTTGCTGTTCTGCTTCAGGGCCTCCCGAATCATCTGTTCGGCAGCCTCGGCGGCGGGGGGATCCTTGGGGTGATAGAGCTTGAAGCGAACCCACCCCAGGTAGATGGCGTATTCCATTTCGTTGGGGTAGGCGTCCACCGCCCGGGTGAAATCGGTGTGAGCCTCCAGGAGCTTGCCGGCGTTGAGCATCTTCAGCCCCCTCTTGAAGGACTGCTCGGCGTCCATGATGGCCCTCACCTCCCTCATGGCCTGCTCGTTCTCGTCGGGCTTGCCATGGACCACCCGGTCCAAGTACCGGTCCCGGGATGGGGGATCCGAGAGGGTTTCGTAGGCCTCGGACACCTTGCCGAAGAGGGCGTGGGCGGCGTCCCGGATGGGCTCGGCCATGGCCTGGAGGGCGTCGGGGTGATAGCGTCTCGCCAGGCTGAAGTAGGCGTTGCGGATCTCCACTTCCGACGGGGTGGGTTCGATGTCCAGCCATTGGAAGAAGTTCTGGCTCCCCATCTTCTCCAGGCGCTCCCTCATCTCGAAGTAACGGCTTCGATCCGAGGGCATCAGGGAGCGCACCCCCCGCAGGTCCGCCCCGGTCAGATCGTCCAGCTCCGGCTCCCCCTCCTCGACGGGGGAGGGCTTGTGACGGGCAGGAGGGGCCTTGACCTGGGCAAACCCCGGCCCGAACAAGGACTCGGCGTTGAGGGACCCTCCCCGGGCTCCCGAGTCCACCTCAGAGGGGGGGTCGGCCCGAAGGGGAGGTGGAGAGGGGCGCGGAGCCTCCGCAGGGGGTCGCCGGGGAGGGAGGGAGGCGGCGGCCCCGCCGGGCGCCTCGACGGGGGACGAGCTGGGGCGAGGGGGAAGGGGAGGCAAGGGCCGGGCGGGGCGCGACGGAGCGGCGGCCTCCATCTTTATCATCCCCAGCCTCTCCAAAACGAAGACGGCCCTGCCGGCCTCCTCCCGGGGAAGAGCAGAAAAATCAAGCACTTCTGAAAGAGTTCGCAGGCCATCCAGGGCCAGGAGGAAGTCATGCCAGGAGGGGGTCAACCCCAGATCCTGGGGCTGGATGGGCATTTCCCCCAACGCTTTGGGGCGAAGGTCCAGGGAGAGGGAGAGCTGGGACTCCACGTCAACCTGAGGGAGGTAGCGGGAGGAGGCCAGGAGGAGCACCCGGGGCAGGGAGGTCTTCACCGGGGCCCCTGGCAGGGGAGGCATCCCCGGGGTGGGGTGGAAGGCGAAGCTCCCGTCCTTCCAGGTGAGGCTGGCGGCCACCAGTTGCTCGGTGCGCCGCCGCAGCAGGGTCCGCACCTCGTCAGGGGTGACGGCCCTCTCATCCACCAGGACCTGAATGGCTCGGAAGGGGCTTTCCTGACTGGCGGCCTCGGCCCGGGCCCGCAGGGAGGCGTCGATGGTGCCCCGCGCCTCCAGTGCGTGCAGGAGGGATTCTTTGGGGAGGGTGGAGTCGGCCTGGATCAGCTCGCCCTGATGGTAATAGAGGGTGCGACGCCCGACCCCCCTCTCCAGGGTGAGCACCCCGGACAGGCGATTCCTCCACGGGTGGGCCAACACCTCGAAGGGGTGGCGGTCCTGGATCTGGCCCTGGAAGCGATCGGACACGGGATTCTCGGCCGGTACGGCGATGGGGTGGCGATGGGGGGGCTATTGTTCCCACAATGAGGGGCGGATGTCACCCCTGTTGCCTGGGGTCAGGAACCTGCACATTTACATTTCCCCGAAACCCCGGGGTCAGGTCGGCTCACTCTCTAGATCCGGATTTGAGATGGATGACCGGAGAAGCGGCGGGAGAGCCGGGTTTCCTCATGAAGCCCTTCTCCCTGTCGGTTCGAGGATCGTGCAGAACGCATACGCAGCGACCCAGCCGTGCAACCGCGTTTTGCGTGGACTCTTCGCCCGCATCACGGTTTCGTGGGCCCTTCCCGAGGTAGAATCCACCACGCGGGCGTGCCGGGAGGCCGCCCCGGAGACCCCATGAGTCGCTTGCTGCCCCTTCTGGGCCTGGTGTTCGCCGCCGCCTGCTCCGATTACAACCTGGGGGACACCCCCGGGGATGGGCAGGAGGGGGATCCTGAGGGAGACATCGAGGTTTCTCCCCTGACCATCGACCTGGGCAGGGTCTGTGACGGAGCGGAGACCGAGGTCACCATCCGCAACGTCGGAGACGCCTCCCTTCGCGTCACCTCCCTGCTGCTGACCGGGGAGGGCTGGTCGATTCCCACCCCCTTCGTCCCCGAGGATCTGGCCCCGGGGGCGAGCATGTCGGTCTTCCTTCTGGGCTCGGGGGGAGTGGGCACCCTTTCGGTGTACAGCGAGGATCCCGACGAACCGAAAGTCGATGTTTCCCTGGCCGCCGTTGCCAACCAGGCCCCCATCGCCAGCATCCTCAGCCCCTCTTCCGGCTCCCTGTTCAGCGAGGGGCAGGACGTGACGGTGTCCGGACAGGTTCAGGATCCCGATGACGCCCCAGAAACCCTGCAAGTGGAATGGTTCTCCGATGTGGACGGCTCATTGGCCCTTCTTTCGCCGGAGCCCTCCGGGGACACCTCGTGGATGTGGCCGGGGGCGACCCGCACTTCAGGCGTCCACAACCTGGTCCTGTGGGCCACCGATTCTTGCGGGGTCACCGGCTCCGACACCGTCAACGTCTGTTCCGATCAGATCCTGATCTACGACCCCCTGGACCTGGCCACCTGGCACTACGAGGGGGATGCAGTATGGGACGGGGCCTCGGAATGGCTCCAGATCACCTCCACCGGTCTCAACCTGGTGGGAAGCGCCTTTGAGACCTCCACCCTCATCAGTGGCAGCCACGTGGAGATCCAGTTCCAGTTCTTCATCGGTGGGGGCACCGGCGCCGACGGCTTCTCCCTGACGGTCCTGGACTCGGCGCGGATGACCGGCTACCTGGGGGGAATCGGCTGCGGCATCGGCTACGGCGGGTCGGCGGAATGCACTCCCGGTCCCGCCCTCCCCGGATGGACCCTGGCGGTGGACACCTACGACAACGGCTTTGGCATCGATCCCACCCCTGCCGATCACATCAAGTTCACCTTCGATGGAGACGTGGACGGCTACCAGGCCTGGGCGGTGCTCCCAGAAATGGAGGACACCGGCTGGCACCAGATGGAAGTGGTGGTGGACGAGCCCCACGTCACCGCCGCCGTGGATGGGGTGACCTACATCGATCAGGACCTGGTGGGCACCTTTTCCTTCCTGGGATACGTGGGGTTCACGGCGGGCACCGGGGATCTGACCAACTTCCACCGCATCGAAGCCCTTCAGGTGACCGACCACGCTTGCAAATGAGGGGGGAGCCAGCGCCCCGGTGGGTATGGATCTCCCATCAGGGCGGGGCTCTCATCCCAGAGGCTTTTTTGAAACGGAGGAGCGAAGAAACGGAGGGAACGGAGAGGATCACACGAAATGCTGCTG
>CAYRTW010000232.1:0-9023 GCA_964426935.1 uncultured Rickettsiales bacterium | reverse complement strand
ATGGGATTGCCGACCACCAGGGCTCGCAGCGATGCCGGGTCACATCTTGGGCGAGACCGGGCGGCGGCGAGGCTCTTGGCGGAGTAGGACATCACCAGGGGCCAACGCTCCCCCATTGATACGCCAGGGGCCGGGGAACCGGTGCCGGGTGCTTCGCTGCACCTGAGGGCGGAGAAGGGAACCGTCCACAGGGGACCGTGGGGTTCGATCACCAGGGGACTTCCGTCCGATGGCAAGGCTGACTCCACCGGGGCGATGAGATCGGTCCACAGATCGGAAAGCAACAGGCTGATCGTCGCCTCCGGATCCCCATCGCCGTCAAGCTCCTCTTCACCGAGGACGGAGCGCGCCAACCTCTCTCCCCTCAATACATCGGAGGGCTGGATGGCCTCCCGCAGCGCCCGGACCCTCTCCTCCAGCGCCCCTTTCCCGACGGGAATTTCCCGCACCACAGCTCCTCCCTCCGGCGACAGGGCGGCCACCAGTGTGAAGTCGTCCATCACGTGAAAAGCCAGGCGCGACAAGACTGGAGGAGGGGCGCCCGCGTGGGCCGGGGCTTCCACCAGAAGATCGTCTACCGCTCGTCCCCGGCCGCGCCCCATTTCCTGCACCAATTGAGAGCCGTCCAGTTCCTTCGCCCTCCATCGAAGCACCACCGCATTCATGTAGGCGTCAGCGTCCGCCCGCACGGCGTCGAGAAACGAGAGTTTCCCTTCAAAGGTGCCCAACTCGTTCCGGTGCCGCCGCATGCAGCGCAGGGCTTCGGCCAGGGCGCGTTGGGCCTCCCTCGCCCGTCCCAGGTGGAGGAGCACTCGCCCACGTCCTCCATGGACCAGGTATTGAACCTGAGCGGGTCGATCCCCTTGAGACTTCAAGAAGCTCAAGGCGGTGTCGTAGTGGGCCAACGCTTCATCATGGCGGCTTGCCCGGTCCAGGAAGTCTCCGAAGGCAACCTCTGCTCGCAGCAGGCCCTCCTCATCATCAGACCCTTGAAACAGGTCGAGCACCTGCTGGTACCTCGCCTCGACCCCTTCGGACCCGACGGCGTCATCAATCCGTGCCATTACCGCAAGCACTCGGCGATAGTCCGGCTCGTTCTGCAACAGGCTGGAGGCTCTTTGAGCCAGGGATTGGGCCTCCAGCACTTCCCCATTCCGCAGCTTGACGACCGCGAGGTGGGCAGTCGCCCAACCCGTGAGGGGGGCCCTCGACCCCGGCGAATCCACGGCAAGTTGGAAGTGCTGACCCGCCTTGTCCACTTGTGGCCATCGGAGATAGGCATTGCCGGCGGCGAGAAGGAGTTTCATGGGGAGGTCCGCATCGGTAACCGCCCTCTGGAGGTCAGGATCGAGGGAGGGCCAGAACAGGTCCGACACCATGACCCCTTGGGGACCGGTCGGTTCAGCAACCACGTCCAAGGAGAACCGGCTGGCCTGACGGAAGTTGAACCCTACCCTCCTGGCAGCGGCGGAGAGGCCGCAGACAAAGCTGCGGATGGCGGGACCGTAGCTCCCGGAGCGGGCACAAAGCTCCCCTGCCCGGAAAGCAATGGCCTCGGCCACTTCCATCAGGCCCACCTCCCACGCCAGATCCATGGCGCGAACCAGGTATTGATATGCTTCAGGGCTGGAAACGGTGGAGGATCCCGCTCGGTCCCAAAGATCGACGATCTCAGCGGGGATGTTCATGAGCGCCCTCCAAACCCGGGCGGGCCGGGCCGAGATGTGTTGATAGAACTCATGCCGTGCTCCGCTACCTCCGGTCCCATTCGATCCTGGCAAGAGAGGTTCAAACGCCGCAGACGAGCGCGGACATCTGACGGTGCTAAGGCCTCACCCAGTGTCGTGCCCGGCTCCAGAGTTGGTCAAACAGGGAGTCGGGACTGGCGGCCAGCACCTTGGCTGGACCTCCGAGGCCCGCCACCAGAAGGTGCCTGCCGTCGGGCAGAAAGGACAGGTGTGGATGAAAACCGGTGCTGGTGAGGGAGTCCTGGGATTCGCTTTGTACATCCATGGAAGGGGACACTCCCGGCCGAACCCCCCGGTCCTTGCCGCCAACGGCCACCTCCGTTCTTTCGGCACGGTCGGGATATACCGGGACAGCCTCCGTGCCATGAACGGCGTTCCACCTGAGGGACGGTCCACTCGTGCTGCCCTTGCCGGAACGTGGCAGGTCCCACACCAGGATCTCTCCGGATGGTGTGGCTGCCGCTGCCCGGGTGCCGTTCGAGGTGAGACATACCGCCCAGGGGGGAGACCAGAGCCCGCCCAGCGCCGCGCGCCGTCGGGGTGGGCTCGTCTCCCACACCTCCACCGACCCATCATCCGCTGCCAGGATCAGGTCGTTGGAGTCGGTGGAGAAGGAAAGGGACCCGATTTTTCCCCCGGCGACCCGGAAAGAAGAGGGTCCAGCACCGAACCGGGCGTTCCACAGGAGAACGGTGCCGTCGAAATGCCCGGTGGCAATGAGGTCCCCCTCAGATGAAATCGCTACCGTCGTGGTGAGGGCGATGCCCTCAGTCATGGGGATGGGGACGGGTGAGTCCGATCCCTCCAGGTCGACCAGCAGCACCCGGGAGGGTCTGAACACTCCTTCGTCGTCGGTGACGATCACCACTCCTCGTTTCAGGTTTCCAGCCAGGCGGCCTCGCAAAATGTCCCCAGGGTGGATCGATGACACAGAAGGAGGGACGACCTGTAGCAGGCGAACAGGCAGGCAACCTTCCCACGGTGGGCCCGGTCCTCTGCTTTTCGGTTGATCTCGGGATCCCCAACCGGACTCATCCGCCGCCCAATGCAGCCTTGGGGGTTCCACGTTTCCCATCTCGAAAACAATGGACCTGATGAGTCCATCATGGTATCGCCATGAGGCTATGGAGATTCGGGAATGACCCGTCGCACCGACCCTGCCAGAGTGAAGCGAGCCGCCACCCATCCTGACCGGCCCGGGTCGAATTGCGAGAGCCCGCCGGGGAGTTTCATCCCGGTGGTCCATCGCTCCCGCTGTGAGGGAAAGAGGGACTGTGAGGCGGTCTGCCCGTACTCGGTTTTTGAGATCCGCCCCATTGACGACGCCGACTGGCAACCCCTTTCCTGGCTGTCCAAGCTCAAACTCACCGTTCATGGCCGGCTGACCGCCTACACCCCCAGGGCCGATGCCTGCCGGGGATGTGGCCTTTGTGTGGTGGCCTGTCCCGAAAAAGCCATCGAACTTCATGCTCTTTCCTCCACGTCCTCTACCCCTTGAATCCGGAATGACGATGCCGACGTCCCGCCGCCTTCACCTCCCCGTTCCCCTCTTCGCCCTCGGGTGGGGAGTCGCCCTGGGAGGGGTCCTGACACCCACACCAGGGATGGCGTCTTCGCCTCCCACCGACGCCCCCCTCCACCTCTCCTCGTGGGGCAGGAGGGGGGCGGAGCAGGCGGTTGAGCTTCGCCCCCTGGAGAGGGTGGGGTGCCCCGCCTCGCTGGACCTTCTCCTGAAGGGGGAATGCACCTTCTTGGATGCGGCGGTCTACCCTGGGGTGACCGAGTGGTGGACTCCCCAGCCGGGAGGATGGGAGCATGGCTTCACGGTGGAGAGCCTTCCTGAGGGTTCGGGGGATTTGAGCTTCACCCTCAAGGCACCGGGGCATGCGGTTCATGTCGGAGGCGATTCTCAACATCTCCTGCTGGAAGGGGAGGACGGTCAGTGGCACCGGTACGGGGGGCTGGTGGCCTGGGACGCCCGGGGGAGGGAGTTGCCTTTGTCCATGGAACCCTCTCCCGACGGCCTCACCCTGCGCGTGGAGGTGGAGGATGCCATCGCCCCCATCACCGTCGATCCCCTGCTGGAGGCGGTGGGTTGGCAATACTCGGGAGGGCAGGCCCAGGAGTTGCTCGGCTGGTCGGTGGCCTCGGCCGGGGACTTCAATGGGGATGGATACGACGACGCTGTAGCGGGAGCGACCCTCTACGACCACGGGCAGAACAACGAGGGGCGAGTTCTGTTGTTCCTGGGTTCGGAGACCGGCCTTTCTATCTCTCCCGACTCGACCGTCGAGTCCAATCAGGCGGTGGCCAAGATGGGTCACGCCGTCGCTCCCGCAGGGGATGTCAATGGGGACGGCTACGACGATGTGATCGCGGGCACCCCCCTCTTTGACAATGGGCAGACCAGCGAAGGAAGGGCCTGGCTGTTCCTGGGTTCGGCAATAGGGGCCTTGTCAGTGGCCTGGACCGCCGAGCCCAACGTCGCCAACGCCTTGTTGGGGACCTCGGTTTCCGGGGCTGGGGATGTGGACGGGGACGGCTACGATGATGTGGTGGTGGGGGCACCCGGATATGGCCCTGGCGGTTCGGCGTGGATCTATCGGGGATCGGCCACCGGGTTGGAAGCCTCTCCGGCGTGGGCCCTGGAAGGATCGGTGATGGCGGAGGGGATGGGATATGGGGTTTCCGGCGGCGGGGATGCCAACGGGGATGGGTACGGAGACGTGCTCGTCACCTCCAGCGGCACGGAGGATGGCGTCCACGCCGGTTACATCCGCCTGTATGCCGGTGGGCCCGGTGGTCCGGCCATGATGGAGGACTGGGGAGCCGACCCCTTCGAGTCGTGGGATTACGGGACGACGGCGGTGGCCTGCTTCGCCGGCGACCTGGACGAGGATGGGGACGACGAGGTGCTGGGTGGGGGCTATGGGCTCATTCATGACTTTGGATACGCCATGGTCATGGTCTACCTGGGGGATCCGGCTGGCCCTGGACCGGATCCGGACTGGAGCCTGAACACCTCGGGCTTGGTGGTGTCTCCGGCTGGAGACATGAACGGGGATCGGTATCCCGACATCGCCTTTGCCGACATGTATGACAACAGCCCCCCCGATGCCCAGGTCGGAATGGTGGGGGTGGTCATGAATTCCGCTGCGGGACTCCTCAGTGATATCAGTTATTTCCGCGAGGGGGATGAATCGAGTGAGATGATGGGGTGGGCCCTGGCCAGGGGAGGGGACGTCAATGCCGACGGGTATGGGGATCTCCTGGTGGGGGCCCCCTACGCCAACACGGGAGCCGCCGACGCAGGCTACGTCCGGGTCTTCTACGGAAACGATACGGTGTGCCCCGAGCCCCATTGGTATCAGGATGAAGACGGAGATGGCCACGGGGACCCGGAGGTGGCTTCCTTGGAGTGTGCACTGCCTCCGGGATTCGTCGCCAACGCTGCCGATTGTGATGACACCGACCCGGAGATCCACCCCGGAGTCCCCGAGATCTGCTTCGATTACGTCGATAACGACTGCGATGGAGATTACGACGAGGACTGCGGGGTGGAGATTTCTCCTTCCTGGATCGCCTGGGGAATGACCATCAACGGCTATTTCGGGATTGATCTCAGCCCTGGAGGAGACATCAACGGGGATGGCTACGATGAACTGATGGTGGGAGAGGTCGGCGGCCAGGACGGGTGGGACGACGAGGGGAGGGCGGCGGTGTACTTTGGCGGTGCGTCGGGCTTGCCGGCGCTTCCCGGTTGGGAGGTGTGGGGAGGAGGAGAGGATGTTCGCCTGGGGGAGAGGCTGGCGGGCGGTGGGGATGTCAATGGGGATGGGTACGATGACGTGCTGGTGGCCACATCCGAAGGAGGAGGAGCTGGGGAGGGAGAAGTGCATCTGTATCTTGGGTCTGCGGCAGGGCTGGGAGGGGTCCCGGACTGGACGAAGTATGGGGAGCATCCCAATGATGGCCTGGGATATGGGCTGGCCATGGCCGGGGACGTCAATGGGGACGGGTATGACGATGTACTCATCGGCGCCTCTGACTTCTCTGGGGTGGTGAGCAAGGGGGGCAGGGCCTATCTCTATCTGGGATCCCCTGCCGGTCTGGAGCCTGTTGCCGCCTGGACCTATGACGGGGTGGCCAGCAGCGACAACCTGGGAGAGGACGTGGTGGGAGCGGGGGACCTGAACGGGGATGGGTATGGAGATGTGGCGGTGTCGGCCCCCGATGGGGAGTTGGGTGGGCCATCGGACGAGGGGCTGGTCTACGTCTTCCGAGGAGGCCCGGCAGGATTGGAAGCTGAACCGGTGGCGATCCTGGAGGGTGGGGAAAGAAGTGCCGGATTGGGGGAGAAACTCGCCGCTGCTGGGGATGTGGACGAGGATGGCTACCCGGATCTCCTGGTGGGTGGGGATGGGTATGACTATGCGATTGGCCGCTACCGCACCCTGGCTCGTCTGTACCGGGGGACGGCCACTGGGGTGGAAACTGCGGCGGCCTGGGAGTACCGATACATCGACACCATCCCGTTGACCTGCATCAGTGTGGCGGGGCTGCCAGATTTCAATGGAGACAGCCACACCGACGTGGCCCTGGGCATCTCCTTCCTCGCCAACGGCCAGGAGAACGAAGGGGCGGTTCTCCTCTTCCTGGGCACGGGCTCGGCGGATCTGGGGGTCAACCCCTCGGGGGTGATGGATTCCAATGAGGCAGGGGCCCTGCACGGTCACAGCCTGACCTCGGCGGGAGACTTGAACGGGGACGGGTTGACCGATCTGGCGGCGGGAGCGCCCTACGCGGACGCGGGCCTGACCGGAGAAGGGGCGGTGCGAGTCTATTACGGGGATCCTGGGCTGTGTGTAGAGGAGGTTCCCTGGTTCGCTGACGACGATGGCGATGGGCACGGGGACGCCGGAATCTGGGTGGAGGCGTGCCTTCCCCCCGAGGGGTATGTGGCCGACGCGACCGATTGCGACGACCTGGATCCCTTGATTCATCCTGGAGCGGTCGAGATATGCGGGGATGGTATCGACCAGAGTTGCGATGGAGTGGTGGATGAGGGATGCGAGGCCACCTGCTCCCTCACCCTTCAGGGTCCCGCCGACGGCAGCGACCTCACCTCCCTGGCCCGCATCCGCTTCCAGGGAGATTGCCAGGGCTACGTGGTGCAGTTCAGTGCCTCCGCCGACTTCGGAAGCGCCTCCACCTACTGGTTTGGCAGCGTGCCCGATCAGGCGGGTAACCAGAGCTACACGGTGGCCTCCACCCTGTGGGGAACCATTGGCGGGGAGTTTGCGTCGGGGGGATGGTTCCGGGTGGTGGGAGGAGTGGACGGCAACACCACCACATCAGAAGCCCGGTCATTCTTCACCACTCTGCCGGTCCGGCCCCCCATTGTCCCCACCGAATCCTGCGGAGTGACCCTGGCCAGCCCGGCGGTGGGGGCGGAACTGACCGACAGCCCCCTGTGGGACTGGAACGGGGAGTGCGCCGGGGCCCGACTGGAGCTCAGCACCGGTTCCGGGTTCCCCCTGGAGTCCACTCTGTATTTCGGACCGACTGGAATGGGTAGATTCCGAATCTCCACCACCCTCTGGGAGAGCATCCGAGGCAGGTTCAACAGCGGTGGATACTGGAGGGTGGTGGGAGGTGCCGAGGACGGGGATCACGCCAGCGCAGCCAGGACCTTCACGGTTCCCCTCTGAGCCAAAGAGAGGGGAGATCAGGGCGTCCATCGAGCCCCCTCACCCTGCGTTGACACCTCCCAACCCAAGCCGTATAAACGCATCCGCTTCGTGCAAGGGCGATTAGCTCAGGGGATAGAGCACTGGTCTCCGGAACCAGGGGCCGAAGGTTCGATTCCTTCATCGCCCACCAAGCACGACCCTGCCAGGCACTTGATTCGATGAGGGAATCGAACGCGAGGGAGGCGCAGCCAGTGGCTGAAAAGCATCCTGGAAGGATGCGTCAGCCTCCCGAGGCGTCCCTGTAAGGAGTGCCCAAGAAGGCGCGACTGGAAGGGTCGATTCCTTCATCCCGGGGCCCTTCCGCCCCTCCTCCGTACCCGCTCTCGCTTCACTCCTTCTCCTGAGCTCGCCCACCAAACCACGATCCTGCCCGCTCGTCCTCCGATGAAGAAATCGGCCCTCATTCCCTCCTCACCGGAGCAGTTCAGCCCCCGCCTGCTTTCCGAGTTTCCGGTCAAAGGCGAGCCGTCAAGCCTGCGCGGAGCGGGCTTTCACCAAGATGAGGCAATCTGTGCATTCGAGTGCCGTGCTGCCGTAAACCACCAGCGCAGCCGCGAAGGTTTCCTGGTTCTGGAGACGAAAAGCCATGTTGTCGCGCAGTTGCCTCATTGCCATTGCGATCTCGGCGCGGTCGAATTCAAACGCGGTGGCGAGTACCCATGGGAGTTCCGCCTGTACCACCTGGGATATGAAGACGTCTCCTCCCCCGCAACCGCTGCCCGGGCCGCTGCACACTGCGCGGGCTCACCCGGATCCTCAACGAGGATCCGCACCAGGAGGTCCGACCCTCAGGCCCGCCGGGACGTCGCCGCGACGCTCAATGCTTCCCGCGCGGGTGGTCCGAGCGAGCGGGGGTGGCCGTCAGGGGGAGCGGGGCTGGCCGTAAATCAGGTAGACCTTGGGGAAGTAGGCGCCGTCGTCGGCCGTGCCATGGGCGAGGGCCAGGAAGTCGGCGAGGCCGTCGGCGTTGGCGTCGCCCGCGCGAGCGACGGCCCACCCGACCTTGTCTCACGGCTCCTCGCCGTCGAACCAGGCGTCGGCGTCGTCGGTCGCGGTCGTCCCCCCCGCCAGGGGCCCGTACAGCAGCGACACCCGCCCCTCGTGGTCCCCGGTCTCACCGTAGTACTCGCCGATCACGACGTCGTCGTACCCGTCGCCGTCCAGGTCCGCGTCCCCGGCGATGGCCCATCCCAGTTGGTCGGCGGCGGCGGTGCCCGCGATGGTGGCGTCGGCCTCGGCAAGGGTGTGGGACCCCTTGGTCACCGGTCCGAACCACAGGCGGACGTCGCCGACGTTGTCGCCGCCAAGGTCGCCGCTGGCGTTGCCAATGGCGATGTCGCCGACGCCGTCTCCGTCCAAGTCCCCCACCGGGGCAAGGCCCGTCGGGTACACGAAGTCGGCTGTGCCCCCGACGAGGCGCACCGTGCCATCGGCGATGGAGCGGGAACCCTCGTATCCGCAGGTCATACGCCCATCGCCGACCTCTCGGGGGCCGCAGGCACCCTGGACGGTTCGATTGTCC
>CAYRTW010000231.1:0-9046 GCA_964426935.1 uncultured Rickettsiales bacterium | reverse complement strand
CGACAAGGACATGGCCCTGTGGGAGTTGATCCGTCAGTCCACCAACGCCATTCGATTCCAAAACGATGGTCAGAATGGTTTCCTGGATGCGGTTGAAGAGGTGTGCAAAGATCCGAATCTGGCCACCAACCAACTGGGAGGGAGTGATGCCACCTCACCCTCGTCCTTCCCCAAGGAGTCGAATCCCCCGTCCGCAGCAAGGGACCGCCTCAACCCCACCAGTCGCATGGGCCTCCCCTTCCCCGGAGTGGACTCCTATCGGGCCCTGAAGGTCCTGGCGGAGCTGTTTCTGGAGGCTCGCTGTGGTGTCCTTTCCGACAAGGACGGCTGGAGTTCGGAGGGCTACCTGGATCACCAGGAGTTGAAGGCGGCACTGGGTGATTCGGGGGCGAAACTGAGCGAATACATGACCGTCCCCGGAAAGCCCAATGCCATTCCCTATCTGGATCTGACCGCCAGACGATTGGGAATGGCGCGGGAAGCCGATCAAGGGGGCCGCAGGGAAGCCTACCTCTGTGAGAAGATCCTCGCCTCCAAGCTGAAGTACCCCTGCCTCATCGAGCTGATCTGGAACTACTGGATGGAGGAGGGGTTCCTGGTGCAGACCATGAACGCGGTGAATCTGCGCTATCAGAACCGCAAAGTCACTGGGCTCAAGGACTCCATGATGCGCCTGGACGTGGATCCCCTGCGCCCCCTGTCCAACATCCTGTGGGGCTATGTGCAGGACGAACAGCACCGCCTCACCGTGGCAAGGAGGGCCCACGAGTACGACCACCAGTATGGCCTCCCCCTTCACGGCCAGGCGGTGGGGGATCTGCGAAGTATCGACTCCCGCACGACCCTGCTCAAGGCCTTCCATATCTTCCTGAACCTGACCTCCAAATTCTACCTTCGCCACGACGACACCACGGTGAATGCCGACGCCTTCCCCCTTCTCCAAGCCCTGCGCGAGCTTCACCTGGTCCTCTCCCAGGGTGCCCACAACCAATACGGGGATCTGGCCTGGACGGCTCGCCAGGAGATGCTGGTACAGCAGTGGATCCTGGCCCGACCGGAGATGAGGGAGTTCCTGGGAGGTCGCCCCATGGTGGCCTACCCGGAGCACTGGATGGACCGGGTGGACACGGTGAAGTCGATGCAGGGGTGGTCCGACACCTCCATCGTCCACTACAGCGCTCTGGCGGACTATGGAGAGAAGATCCTGCTGGGGGCCCGATTTGGAAACTGGTCCAACATGTCCACGGTAAGCGCCGAGAATGCCAAGGGGTTTGCCCTGTATTGGCGCAACGAGATCCAGGGCTACATCCACGCCTATCAGGTGGTCACCGGGGTGGACCTGACTCAGAATCCGGTCAACACCGAGGCTCCCTCGGTTCATCTGCGGGCTCGACTGGCGGAGCAACTCCGTCGGGGCCGGGCGGCCTGAAACGCGGAAGGAGGGGCCGGCTATGGGCGACTTCACCTCGGCTCTCTATCTGGGATTCACCCACGATTCCCAGCAATTGCCCGGGTGGGCCGCCCTGACCACCGGTCGGCCGGCATCCCTTCAGGAATCGGCTCTGTCCGTGGCGACTGCCGCCGCTGCTGCCGCCGCGGTGGGCTGTTCCCAGGGGGCCCTGTTCCCCTCCACCCTCCACCTGCTCCTGGATCTTCTGGCCTGGATGGGTCGAGGGAGGGGAGGATTCGCCTGGGACGAAGGGCTCTACCCCGTCGCCCGGTGGGGAATGGAGAGGGCGGTGTCTCAAGGAGCCCCGTCCCTCTCCTATCCCCATCGGGATGCCCGGGGAGGGGTGGCGGCAATGAAGTCGCTGGCGAACAGGGGAAAGGTGCCGGTGGCGGTGACCGATGGGTTCTGCCCCGCCTGTGGGGGAGCCTCCCCGCTGAATGATCTGGCGGAAGCGGCGGGGCGGCTGGGGGGATGGTTGGTGGTGGACGACACCCAGGGGATTGGAATCCTTGGAAAAACGCCGACTTCGACCTCCCCTTGGGGAGAGGGAGGCGTGGGAACGGCGGCCTGGCTGGGGGTGCCTCTGGACAGGGTGATCCTGGCCTCCTCCCTGGCCAAGGCCTTCGGGGCTCCCCTGGCGGTCCTGGCCGGACCCGAGGAAGTGGTGGCGCCCTTTCTGGAGACCTCCTCCACCCGCCTCCATTGCAGCCCCCCCTCCATGGCGACGGTGGGGGCGGCGGCTCGGGCCCTGGAGGTCAATACACTCACCGGCGACCGAAGGCGAAAGCGAGCGCTACAGGTGGTGGAGGGGTTTCGCAGAAGGTTGGGAGAGAGGGGGTGGCGAGCGGCGGGGCATCCCTTTCCGGTGCAATCGGTGACCCTGGAGCGAGAAATGGCCTCCATCCTGTGGAAGGAGTTGGTGAGACAGGGGCACCAGGCCCTTCTTCAGCGGGGGGAGAGGGTGGATCAGGTCCGGATCACCTTCCTGCTGACCGCCCGTCACACCGACAAAGATTTGGACGAACTTTTCACGGCCTGGGACCACGTTCTCGGGGGCCGACAAAGAGGTGCAGCATGAGTGCTTGTGGACACGAAATGGGGGAAAGCTGTGGATGCAGTCACCCCCCCTCCCTGGAAGAGGAATGGCGCGGCAGGTCGCGGTCCCGTTCCACACGATCCGGCCCCAGAGGGATGTCTCCCCGCAAGAGGGGAGGGCTGATCCAGAGGGCCAGGAAGAGGGGCATGTCGTTTAGAAGGTTTCGCTGGGGAAGGCCGTCGCCAACGACCCTTCGCTCCAAGCCTGTTGTACCCCGACGACTCCCGATCATACCCCGCCACGCCCTGGTCAGACCTCTGCATGGTTGGGCCTGGGGAGGGCCGGTGCCGGTGTCCATCGGGCTCTCCCCAGGAGTCTCTCCTCCTCCACCGGCGCCAGGTGCTGCTCCCCCCTCCCAGACCCATCCACCGACTCCTCCCGCTGACGCCCGGCCTCCTCGGAAGGAACCCCCCGCTTCAGACCCGAGAGGAGGTGATGGTGGGGGCGATGCTCCTTCCGATTCGGGGGGAGGTGGAGGATCAGCGCCCTTCCCGCCCGACCCCTCCCCTGGGGACGACCCGGGAGCCTGGGGCGCCGGCGGCGATGATGCCCCTCCCACCGATGGGGATGACCCACCCCCTCCCGAGGAGCCCCCCGGCGGCCAGGACGGCTCTGACCCCTCACCCTCCGGGGATGCCGAACGGTGGAGTGACCCTTCCCGGCGCCCGGGGCTGTGGCGATTCGGAGAGCCGGTTCCTCGCCCTTCTCGGGTTGCCCGCGCCCGTCCTCGCCTGGAGACCCCCTCTCCCTGGTCGCCCGGTCCGTGGGCTTCGGGATCGGGCTCCTCATCCGCCGGCACCGCCTCCCTTTTCACTGCGGCCTGCACCGTGCCGGCCCTCGTCCAATCCAGTCCTCCCTCCCTGCCCGCCCCCTCCCACTGGTGGCTGCCCAGAGTGCTGGCGCTGGTAGCCTCCAGTGAGGGAAATTATTGCTCGGTCAACGCCAACAAAGACGGGAAGGGAGTGTCCTTCGGATTGGCCCAGTGGACCCAACACGGCGGAGGGTTGGGCGAGCTTCTCGCCAGGATGCACCAGCACGCTCCCCAGACCTTCGCCTCTGTTTTCGGAGGAGGTTGGCAGGAACTCCTGAAGGTCACTTCCGCCTCCACCCCGGTTGAGCGGATGAAACCGGTCCTCCTCACCCCCTACCGGAACCCCTCCCTCCTGTGGACTGCTCCTTGGGTGGAACGGTTCAAGCTCGCCGGCAAAGTCCCCGCCTTCCAACAGGCCCAAAGGGATCACTTCCGAACCGGACTCCACTTCAAGGCCGCTTGGGCGGTCTGCCAGAGCTTGAATCTCCTGACCGACCGGGGGCTTTGCCTGGCCATGGACGTGGCCATCCAAGATGGGCCGGGGCGGGTGCATTCCTACGTCCAAGGGGTCAAGCAAAAGACAGGGTACGCGGCCCGGTTGACCGCCCTGGCAGCGGCCTCCGCAGATCGACATCGGCGGACCACTTCCCCCTGCTCCGCCTGTGGAGCCAACCCCGAATGCAATTGTCCGGTGGGCAGGAAGGGCTCATGGAGGTGGCGCAAGGTGGGCAGCGAATGGCATCACCTCCTCCTTTTTGGCGGCCAGTGGGTGGACATGTATCAGAGGATTCACTCCCGGCGGTTTGGAATCGTGAATCACGCGAGCCTCACCGACCACCCCCTTTCCCCCGCCTGACCCTGAGTCCGGGCTCCCCCCTGGAGGGTGCATGATCATCGATTTCCATTGCCATTGCGGGCCCGGGGATGGGTTCACCGGCCCCTGGAACACCCACGCTCCCATCGGTGCCTACCTGCAACGGGCCCGGTCGGCTGGGATTGGTCGCACCGTGGTCTTTGCCGCCTTTCACAGCGATTACCGGACCGCCAACCGGGCGGTGGCTACTTGGGTCCGGCGCCTGCCCGAGCGTCTGCATGGATTCGCCTTTGTCCATGCCGCCCGGGACCGGGGTTCCATCGCCGGGATGGTGTCTGAAGCGGTCTCAGAGCACGGCTTTCGAGGCATCAAGGTCCACCGTCACGACGCCCCCATCACTCGGGAAGTATGTGAAGTCGCTCGCAGTTTTCGCCTGCCTGTGCTTTATGACCTGGCCGGCGAGGTGGCGTCTGCGGAACTTCTGGCCCGGGAGTTCCCCACGGTGAACTTTGTCATTCCTCACCTGGGCAGCTTCGCCGACGATCCTGCCGCGCAGCGAGGGCTGATTCCCATTCTGGAGCGCTTCCCCAATCTGTACGCCGACACCTCGGGAGTCCGTCGCTTCGACATTCTGGAGGAGGCGGTGCGCCGGGCGGGGGTGAAGAAGCTCCTGTTCGGAACCGACGGCCCCTGGCTCCACCCCGCCGTGGAATTGGCCAAAATCCGGGCCCTTCATTTATCGCCGGGGGGGGAAGCCTGGATCACTTCGGGGAACGCCTCTCACCTGCTTCACCTCCCGGCCTTCTCCCCCTGATTCGCCTTGACTTGGGAGGGAGCCGACCGATTTTCTCTGAGCATCCCCGGGACGACCCACCGGACCGGGACCCTGTAAGGGGCACCATGCTCGGCTGGCTGTTTCTCCTGTTCACCCTCCTTCCTGCCCTCGAACTCTATCTGCTGGTGCAGGTGGGAAGGGAGATCGGGGCCCTCTCCACTGTGGCGGTGGTGGTGGCCACCGGATTTTTCGGGGCCTGGCTGTCTCGGCGGGAGTTCGCCCGGGTGGGGGATCGCCTGCGGGAAGGGCTGGCCCAGGGGATTCCTCCTGGGGAGGACCTGGCTCAAGGCCTTCTGGTGGTGGTGGGAGGAGTGCTGCTTCTGACGCCCGGGTTCGTCACCGACCTGCTGGGGCTGGTGTGCCTTCTACCCTTCACCCGCCCTCTTCTCGCCCGCAGGATTTCCCGACGCTTCGCCCGGGGCATGACCGCCGGAAAGGCCGTCTCCTTCCAATGGGGAGGGCTGAAAGTGGGAGGGGTCCGGCCGGGGAATCCCCCTCACGGATCGGGCATCCCCTCCACGGTTGAGCCCCACGGGCGCCCGTTTCAGGAGAAGGAGTCCTTCGGAGGAACCTGGAGCCCGTCGGAGGGCGCCATCAAGAAGGGGCCGGCGGGAGGGTAGGGGAGGATCGGGACGGGGGGCGGCTCATGAACCCAGGACAATCCGGGGGAGCGATGCGGGTTGTCCCCATCTTCTCCTCGTGATCCTCTCCGTCCCGATGATTTTTCCCCTGCACCCTATCCATACCCGTCTCGAAATGTAGAATTCGTGCAACGACACGTTACACCCTCGGGGCCCGCCGGGCGGGGGGCCTGCGCCGGGCGGTTCGCCTGGGGGGCCTGGTTCAAGGGTGGAGGAGGTGGAGATGCGGGAGTGGCTCGGGCTTGTTGCCGGGGCGACGCTGATGGGGGCGGCCCTGACGCCTTCGCCCACCTGGGGAGGAGAGGCGAGTGCGGCCTTCGTTCTGGCCGACTCCATTCCTCTCGTTGCTGACGGGATCTCCTCCACTCCTCTCACTCTGTGGGTGGTGGATCAGTTCGGTTCCCCCGTTCCCGACGGCACCCTCCTTCCCCTGGAAACGTCTCTGGGCACCCTGCTTTCCCTCACCCCGACCCAGGGAGGAGTGGCCACGGCGACCTTCCAGGCGGGGACCTGGGCCGATACCGCTGTGCTCGATGCCGGTGCCGTTCAACTGTACGGAGACACCTCCCTCCCCCTGGAATCGGGGGAGGTGGTCTCCCTGGCCATGCACCTCCACGGCAGCTTTTCCGAGGGCTCCAGCACCATGACCGGTCATACCCTCGAAGGAGCGGAGCAGGGGGTCGATGTGATGTGGTGGACCGATCATGACATCACCTACTACCCCGACCGCCTGACCGAGGACACCGGCTTTGACTTCGAGGAGGGCACCTTGGCTCGTCGGATCGCCGGTTGGCCGTCTGACCAGACCCTCTCCATGGAATGGGGGGTGGACGAAAACCTGTTCACCACCTACGTCTCTCGGGTAGTGGGTGCCGCCCGCCGCTCCGGAAACTATGGATGGAGGCTGCGGGGATATGCTCAGGGCTCCGAAGACTGGCTGAACCTGTCCTACATCCACAGCTCCACAAATTCCATGGTCCACGCCAAACCGGCCATGGGGGAACTTCAGTTCGGTTTTTCCTTTCGGCCCACCTATCGGGTCAGTCCCGACGCCGAGCTTTGGGTGACGGTGGAGCTTTCAGCGGGGCTGGATGGGGAGTTGAACCGCATCCATTTCTATCACTCCGCTCACTTCTACGAAGGAAATGAAGATGAGCACAACCATTATCAGCGCCTGGAGGGAGGCCGGGGGGCCTGGACCTCGGTCACCGCCAACATCTCCGATCTGACCCGAGAGTTCTTTCCTGAGTTGGGGGACGATCAGCGGGCCCGCTTCTGCAGCGTTCAAATCAGGGCAAAGGGAACCGCCATCGCTGCCTATGACCTGGATGACTTCTGGTGGAGTCAGGACACGGTGGGGGATGAATTGCGAGAAATCCAGAGGGCCTTTCTGGATGGCCTGGGGCTGGGACCCTCTCATCTCGTTGGCCAGGAGATCAGCCGTTTTTCCAGCATTCAGCATCTCAACGCCTTCGGTTCGGCGGCCCCCTTTCTCCCCTACGCCGAGAACCAGGAAATGACCCTCTCCGACGGGGTTTCCCTGCTTCACGATTACTCCGCCCTGGTCTCCTACAACCACATGTTTGGAGTGGGAAACGACCTGTTTGACGACGAAAAAAGAGCTGCCCAGGTGGTGTCGGTCATCGACAAATTGCTGTCTTCCCAGGTCTATGGCTGCGACCTTCTGGAGGTGGGATATCGGCAGAGGGGAGGAGGGCTGTCGGACTTCATGGAGGTCTGGGATGCCCTCTCCCAGGAGGGAATATTCATCACCGGCATCAGCGGAAATGACCAACATGCCCAGACGGACTGGGACACCATGAGCAACAATCTGGTGACCTGGGTGGAGACCGCCTCGGAAGTCGAGGAAGACCTGCTGTGGAGCCTCGGTCGCGGAGCAGCCTGGTTCGGGGATCCCACCCTTTTCCCCGAGGGCCATGTGCGTGCCTCCCTGAAGAGCCTGACCTCCCGGGCCACCCAGGGACAGGTGGTGGTGGGGGAGACGATCCCGCAGGATCTTCGTTTTGAGGCCGATCCCCTCACCGCAGGCTGGCAACTTCGAGTGGTGGAAAACGGTGTGCCCACCCTGGAACAGGAAATCCTCAGTGACGGCCCGTTTTCCTTTGATTTCACCATCGATCCTGCTTCGGGAAATACGGTGAGGATCGAGGTGGTCAACGACAGCGGGCCGATTCTCTATACCAATCCACTCTATTTTTTAGAAAGCACGGAAGAGGCGATTGTACCCTGTCGGTTGCCTGATCCCTGAGCCGTTCAATCGCGCATCGCGCCAGAGTCCAAGGTGGACTTCTCTGGTTTGGAAGAGGTTCTCGTGTATTCAAAAATGATCTTTCTCCGGCCCTTTCTCCCCTCCGCTTCGATCAGGAAGATTCTGTCGGTGCTCCCCCTTCTCCCCGTCTTGTTGCCTTCTGCCGTCCAGGCCCAGCCGGCGGTGCTGATTCTGGCGGACCAGACCGCCCTGGCTGCCGACGGCCTCTCTGCCACTGACCTGACCTTGTGGGCGGTGGACGAAGAAGGGCTTCCCCTGGCCGATGGGTCCTCCATCGCCCTGGCCACCGATCTGGGGCAGATCCTGAGCCTCTCCCCGGTTCAGGGGGGAATGGCCGAGGCCCGCCTCGCCGCCGGGACCTGGCCCGGGGACGCCCATCTCACCGTTCCCGGCTACGATACCTACGGAGACCTGACTCTCTCCTTCCGATCGGGGGATTCGGTGAGCACCACCCTTCACCTCCATGGCAGCCTGTCGGAAGGGAATGCGTCCATGCTGGGGCACACCATCGAAGCCGATGAACAGGGGGTGGATGTCCTGTGGTGGACCGATCACGACTACCTCTATTACCTGGATCACCAGTTGGAACTGACCGGATTTGATTTCGAGACCGGCACCCTCTCCGACACCCTGAACCTGTGGCCCACCGGGGAAATCGCCGATGTCCACTGGGAGCAGCGCACCAACACCTTCACCAACGCCGTCTCGGTGGTGGTGCCCTCGGCCCGTCACACCGGAAGCTACGGCTGGCGCCTGAAAGGAGGGGGAGGAGGAGCGGCCAATTTCCGTACCCTGGGTCACACCCTGACCACCCGGCCCCTCACCCAGAACATCAAGTCATTGATGTCTCAAGTGGAGTTTCGGGTGTGGGTGCGCCCCCAGAGTCTCCTATCTCCCAACGCGGAATTGTGGATCGACCTGATTCTCTCCCGTGGACCCGATGACGTTTCCAATGTCATCCACCTCTATCATTCCCGTGTCAGCTATGCCGGGAATGAGAACGAACACGAGCGGTTCATTCCCATGGAGTTGACCAAGGGGGTCTGGAGTGAAGTGGTGGTCGACCTCTCCGCCGTGCTGAAGGGCAAGGCCGAGCGGGTCGTCGTCAG
>CAYRTW010000230.1:0-9374 GCA_964426935.1 uncultured Rickettsiales bacterium | reverse complement strand
CTCCGGCGCCGTTCTGGAAACTCAGATCGTTGGCAACCTCCCCCTGCTGGCTCGCTGAAAACCCCTCCATGCCCGGTGAGGCCGGCTGTGCCTCTCCCCATTCCCCCAGGTACCAGTAAACCTGGGAAAAGGAGGGCAGGTTGGCCGACGAAGGAACTCCTGGAAACTCCCCGGGCACTGCCGTCAGGGCGGAAGCATCCCGCATCGGCACCAGGGTTCCCCCTCGAACGAAGAGGGGGAGAGTGGAAAGAGGAGAGGAGTCCCAGGCGCTGGCGGTCACCTCCACCGCTCCGGCGGGGAGCATCTCTCCACCCAGGAAAGGGACCCATCGAGAGGAAGAGTCCCCCGGGAGGGAGCAGGTTCTCCCCTCGGCCCCTTCGTTGACGATGGGATACACGGCGATGCGCTCTCCCAGGAGGAACCAGTCGGTGGCGGCCAGGGCGTCGGAATTGTCCCGATACCACAGGCCGGGATGGCGCCAGGCCGGGATTCCGGTCTCGGTGGCATACTGATGCAATCCCCGCCAAAGAGGCAGGAGCTGCATGTGCAACACCGCGAAAGAACGGAAGAATGCGATGGTTTCAGGAGTGGTGTTCCACGCCCAGTTGTCTTCCGCGTAGGCTCCGTGATGGGTTCGCATCACCGGGGTCAAGGCTCCCAGGGCGGTCCATCGACGGAACAGCTCTTCTGTGGACGGATCCACCCCCACCGAGGAATATCCGGCAATGTCGTGGGCATAGGCCGACACCCCCGAGAGCCCCAGGTTCAGCCCCAGGGGAACAACGGTGGGCAGGCCGTCGTCGGTGCCAAAGGAGGTCTGCTGATCGCCGGCCCACACCACCGGTGAGGTTGCTGCGGAACCGGTAAATCCCGAGCGGGCAAAAAAGACCGGGGGCTCACCGTCCGGAGCAGCGGCGGCCAGAAACGCCAGGTTGGCCTCCTGCCAGGCCCCAGGATAGGCGTTGTGGACGAAACGACCCGAGCCCGGGGCCGCCTCGGTTTCCACCGGCAACCACTCGGCGTAATCGGCCATCCACCCCGAAAATCCCTCCCCGGTCATCCGGTCGAACACCCCGGTCAGGAACCCGTCACCCGCCTCCGTCCAGGGGTCCACCAGGCCGCATTCGTCGAACAGGGGGCCGGTGAAGGTGAGCACCGCTCCCTCCCCGTCGGTCACCGCCGCCCCTGCGAAGAGGGCGTCGTCCCAGGTGGGGGTCTCTTCGGTGAGGAAGGGATTGACGTATCCCAAGAAGCGAAACCCCTGCCCGGCCAGATCGGCGGCCAGGCCGGGGAGATCGGGGTAGAGGGTGGTGTCGGTGTACCAGTTGTAGCGCAGGTGATATCCGGTGGGCCCCTCCTCCGCCCCTACCCAGTCCTCGGTCCACAGGGCGGAAGCGGGAATCCCTTCCTGCCGTAGCTGAATGGCCGTTTCCGCCACCCTCTCCTGCCCTCCCACCGCGTCGATCCACACCCCGAAAGCCCAATCGGGGAGGGGAGGAGGCCGACCGATGATTTCGGTAACATTGCGGGCCAACCCGTCTCCATCGGAGGCGGCAAAGAGTTTCACCGTTCCTGCTTCACCTTCGATTCCAACCGTCCAAGACGAATCATCGGTGTCACAAAAATCAAAGGTGGAGCGAGATGTTTCATCCACCAGGAAGGCGAAGGGAGTATCCCCCGAGGGATCGTGAAACAGGGGAACCGGAAAATAAGAGGAGTGCCGCGCCCCCCGCAAGAACCAATCCTCGGGAGGTTCGTCCTCGTCGGACTTGCCGATGCCCTGCTCCGACACCCAGACAGGAACGGTGTGACCCCGGTGGTCGGTGGCGTCGGTCTGGGCCCCCAGTCCCAGGAAGCGATCCCCCTCCTGACAGGCAAACCGAAGCAACAACCGGGGAACACGCCCTTGGGCCTGGGCCTCGGCCACAAACGAAGGCTCCAGTTCCCCCCGCAGGGCCAGACGGGCGCCCACCTCCCCATCCCAGGCACCGGGGGCGTCCAGGACGGTGAGAAGGGCCACCCCCTGCCCGTCCTCCCCGAGGGCACGGTGGCTCCCGTCGGATTCCGCCGTGAAGGTGGTGGCGATGCGCTCGGTCAGCACGGTGTCGTGAAAATTATAGGCCCCGAAGGACTGTTCCACGGCGGCGTCCACCTGCTGGGCCACCACCCCTCCTTCAGCCAGGGACAGGAGGATCTCACTCCCCCGGCTCACCTGGAATCGGCCCTGGGGAAGGTCCCAGGTGAGGGCCAGAGGCGGGGATTCTGAGTCATCGTCGCCGGCGGAATCGTCGTCTTCCGGGGAAGAGGGGGTGCAGGCGGGGAGGAGAAGGACGACCATTTCCAGGAAGGACAGAATAAAAAAGAAGAAACGGTGAGGGGACATGGCGAAACCTCAGGACGTGCCAGTCTACACAAGGGAAGAGATCTGGGCCAAGGTGCTCGACCGGCGGGACTCTTCACAGAATGCGTAGCGCAGGGAGCGAACGGCCGCAGACCGAAGCGGTAACACGATGGTGAGGATTTTTGGGGGGACCTGCAACGCAGCGATCTGGTCGTGCAGCAGCATTTCATGTGACACTGTGAATGGAGAGCCCCGTTCATCAAAAAGGCGTAAGGGATCCATGTCCGCTCGCCGATCATTGCCTTCCCGACGGCCTCGGCAATGGTCTGACTGACGGTTGGAGTTGATGGAGGAGTAGAGGCCCAAGGTTCTCTCCAGGTCCTCGGTCCTTGAGCGGATCCCGCCGCGCCCTCCGCCCGAACTACACATCCGACCGATACGTCAATACCGCCATATCTTCTTTGTAGAAGGAGCTCAGTCCAATATAGAGCATGGTGTAACCCGTTTGATTTCCCAGGTGATCCGCCCCCAGTTTTCGTGGACATCCAGGAGTCTTTGTTGAGATGTTCGGATGCAATCGCCCTGAAGGCAGACCCATGGCTTTACGAAGGGAGCCCCTCCCCCTAGAATGCGCCCGTTCTGCCTTGCCGGTGCCCGCCTTGCCGGGTACCCCCCTGGAGCCGCCGTGCCCGTCCGTGATCGCGTCCTCATCTTTGCCCTGTCCATCACCCTGTGGGGAGGCCTTCTGGGCATCACCCTGTTCACCGGCCACACCATCGCCAACAACATGGCGGCGGCGGGTCACGGGAAATAGATCGGGCAGGGGAATCCGGGAACCGGGGATTCCCCTGAATCACGCCCCCGAGTCGCTGACCCCCGCCCCTTCAAAGGTGGCCATCTCCTCCAGGATCTTCACGCTGGCTTGAATCAGGGGGAGGGCCAGGGCGGCGCCGCTTCCCTCTCCCAGTCGCAACCCCAGATCGAACAACGGCTGAAGGCCCATGGTCTTGAGGGCTCGCAGGTGTCCCTCCTCCACCGAGCGATGGGAGGCCAGGAGGTGATCGGTCACCGCCGGACACAAGGCCTGCGCCACCAGGGCCGCCGCAGTGACGATGAACCCGTCCAGGACGACAGGAACCCTCCTTCTCGCCGCCCCCAGCATCAGCCCGGCCAGCCCAGCCAGCTCAAAGCCCCCTACCGCCGCCAGCACCCCCACCGGATCTCTGCCGTCGGGGCGATGCAGGGCCAGGGCCTGTTCCACCGCCTTCGCCTTTCGCTCCCATCCCTCCTGATCCACCCCCGTTCCCCTGCCCACCACCGCCCGGGGCTCGGCGCCGGTGAACACCGCCGTCAGGGCGGAAGACGCGGTGGTGTTGCCAATGCCCATGTCCCCTCCCAGCAGAAGATCCACCCCCTCCTCCGCCAGGGAATCCGCCAGCCGCGCCCCTCGCAGCATCCCCTCCTCCGCCTGCTCTCGGGTCATGGCCGGGCCAGTGGTGAAGTCTGAGGTGCCGGGACCGAGACGCAGGTTCAGGACCCCTTCAGCGGTGACCGGGGACAGCACCCCCAGGTCCGCCACCACCACCCGGGCGCCGGCGTGGCGGGCCAGGACGTTGATGGCCGCTCCTCCTGCGGCGAAATTGAGCACCATCTGGGCGGTGACCTCGGGGGGATAGGCCGACACTCCCCGGCGGGCCACCCCATGATCGGCGGCCATCACCACCACGGCGGGCAGGCGGACGTGGGGGGTTGCCGTCCCTTGGGAAGAGGCGAGGCGGCAGACCAGATCCTCCAGCCTTCCCAGGCTCCCCCGGGGCTTGGTCTTCCCATCCAATCGGCGCTGGACGACGGCGGCGACAGCGGCGTCCCCGGTGGGAATGGAGGCCAGGAGGGATTTCAGTTCGGGGTGCATGGAAACCTTTCAAGGGACTCGGAAGAGGGAGGCTGGGAGAGAAAGAAGGTGCAGGGATACACGATCCCGGGAGATTTCGCGCCCATCTCCTAGGAAGGCGGGGCCCGTCTCATGCTCAGGAAGAGGCTTCCCCATCCCAACAAAAAGCAGATTCCTCCCAAGGGAGTGATGGCCCCCAGGAGCTTCACTCCGGTCAGGGCCAGGGCGTAGAGGGAGCCGGAAAACACCCCGATCCCCACCGCAAACAGGATCCCTGACCGCCTGAGGCCCGCCGACAGCCGAGGGCCAGGATGGGGGGCTCGCAGGGACAGAACCCCCACCAGCAGCAGAGCCAGGGAGTGGATCATCTGGTAACGAACCCCGGTTTCAAAGGTCACCATGGCTTCGGGGGTCAGATGGGATTTCAAGCCGTGGGCGGCGAAGGCTCCCAGGGCCACCCCCAGCCCCGCCAGCAGGGCTCCCAGGGGAAGGAAGGGACGGCCCGACTCCAAGGGATCGGAGGAGGACGAAGAAGAGGAAATCGACATGAACGCTCGTGGTTGTCCCCGGTGAGGAGGGGGGGTCAGGGCTGAAGGACGGAGACCAGAATCAGGACCAGGGGCAGGACCACCGCCGCCACCAGGAAGGTGTATCCCATGATGTCCCGGGCTCTCAGCCCCAGGAGGGCCAGGATGGGGAGCATCCAGAAGGGCTGAAGAAGATTGGCCACCGCCTCTCCCAGGTCATAGGTCACCACCATCCACCCCGCGTCCACCCCCAAGGTCTGGGCCGCCCCCAGGACGTAGGGGGCCTCGATCACCCACTTGGAGCCTCCCGATGGCACGAACATCCCCAGGACCGCAGAATACAGGGCGATCATCGCCGGATAGGTGGTGGGAGAAGAGGCCTGGACGAAGAGTTGGGCAATGGCCTGGGACAGGGCGGAGCCGGTCATGATCCCAAAGATTCCCGCATAGAACGGGAACTGGAGGAGGATGCCCCACACCGACGGCGTGGCGTCCTTGACTGCTCGCATCAGGGAGGCGGGGGTGCGGTGCAGCAGGGCCCCCAGCATCAGGAAGGCGAGGTTGATGGTGTTGAAGTCGATGCCGCTGAGGACTGAAGCGATTCCCCCCTCCGCCCGGGCAGAAAAGTGCTGGTACAGATATACAAACCCCAGGCACACCACCGGCAGAAGCAGGAGGGAGCTGTGTTCCAGCTTTTCTCCGGGGACCTGGGGAGGGGGCAAGGGAGGGGGCTCCACCGGTCCCAGATCGATGCCCAGGGAGGCGGCGGAACGGGCCCGGGCCCCGGTGGGGGCATAGGCCCAGACCACCCCTGCCACCACCACGATTTCGATGGCGACACACAGGAGGCTCTGCCACAGAAAGATGGTGTCGGTCAGGGGGATGGGCTTCTCGACCAGATCCGCCAGGGCCTTGGGCATGGAGTCCGCCGACGCCATCTGCAGGGCGGCGGAACCGCTCAATCCCTGAGCCCACACCGTTCCCAGGCCCAGAAAGGAGGACGCCGCCAGGGCCCGGTAGTCGGCGGTCGGCACCCGGCGGGCCACCTCCTTGGCCAGCACCGCCGAGAAGATCAGGCTGAATCCCCAATTGAACCAGGAGGTCACCATGGCGGCCAGGGCCACCAGAAGGACCGCTCCCTTGGGGGTTGTGGGCCAGGAGGCCAGGCGGGTCAGCAGGCGATACACCGGCGGAGCGGTGGCCAGGACGTATCCGGAGATGATGATCATCGCCATCTGGAGGGTGAAGGGGATCAGCTTCCAGAAGCCATCTCCCCAGGCCTTCACCAGATCGGGGGGATGGGCCCGCATGGCCGGATCCACCCAGAAGGCCAGGAGGAAGGAGAGCCCGGTGGCCAGGAGGGCGAACACGAAGGCGTCGGGCATCCACCGTTCGGCGAGGGCGGTGGCACGCAGCGCAAACCGCTCCACCGGCCCGGGGCGGGAAGAGGACAACGATTCGGAGGGAGGCATGGGGTTCCTGGGGCTGAAAACTACCAGTCGATGCGGGCTGGCTTCACAGTCCACATCTGCATCTGATCGTAGAAGAGGGGAAGGGGTTCGGTGGCAGAGAGGGCCTGGAACGCCGCCGCCTCTCCTTCCCCGATGGCGGGCCACATCCTCCGGGAAGACACCGTCACCGTCTCCGCTGCCGAGCCATCCCGAGCCATCACATAGGTCTGGGCCAAGGCCAGAAGGAACTCCGCCACGTTGATATCCTGGTCTCCCACCCGAAAGACCAGGGGCAGGAAGGGTTCCTTCTCGGCAGCCAGGACCTGGACAACGGCGTCTGCGGCCGCCGCCACGTCGCTTCGGCGCAAGGTCACTAAAGAGGTGCTGCCCGGATGGTAGATTTGCTCCTCCGGTTCACCTCGGGGTCCATAAATACCGGTGACTTCTACAGAATCCGGCAAGTTCCCTCCATCGCGAGTCACAGCAACCGCCTTGGCCAGGGCCTCCAGGCCATCGGCCAGGGACCACCAGGCATCCTCCCCCACCCTCATCCCGTCGGGGGGCCCTCCATCCCACTCCAAGATGAGATAGCGGGCACCGGTCTCCAGGGTGGCGGCGTCCAGGGTGCCCGTTGCCGGTCCCACCTTCTCTTCCAGGAGCTTCCGGGTCACAAAGGCGGAGTTGGGGTGGTCGGCGATCCAGTCCAAGGCCACCTGGATGGCCGCCCCCATGTCGGCGACCGGCTCTTCAATGAGGATCTTGGTGAAGCTGGGACGACAGCGGGGGAGGGTTCGCAGCAACTGGCGCGTGCGCTTGGGGCCCTCCAGGCTCATCCAATAGGTCTCCTCGGGATTCTTGAAGGTGAGGCGGCCCATGTGCCACAAGAGGTAGATGTCCCTGCCGAAGTAGTTCCAGGCCGGGTCCCCATATTCCGACGGCAACCCCTGGTCCCGATACCAGTGCCAGGCGAGAAAGTTGGCCCCCTGAAAGAAGGGAAAATCGTTGATGGCCCGCAGACTCAGACCGGTGGGAGGAGAGGGCATGCCGTGGTTGGGCATCACATCCAAGGTGGTGCCAAAATAATCCTTCACGAGCTGTACCCCGCCCGAGGCCCCGGAGAGCAGGTCATCTCCGTAGTCGGGATCGATGAGGCGGCTCACCGGATCCAAGGCATAGGTGATCTGGGTGGTGTATCGAGAGGCGATGAGGTCTTCGGTCTCCTGCCAGCCTATCCCTTGGGTCATGTCCAGAATGGTGGGACCGGGGCCGTGGATCTCCTCGCCGTGATAGCCAAAGCCCACCCCAGCGGTCAGCAACCTCCCCCGCAGAAGCCCCATGGGATCCTCCTGCTGGAGCAAATCCACCGAAATTCCATCAAAGAAAAAGTGCGACTGGTCTGCCACCCCCATGTCTTCCAGGGCGTCCAGCATCTCCAGATACATTTCGGTGGTGGGGTAGAACCCTCCCGGTCCGCCGTAGTGATGACCAAAGAGGAAGAACCACAGAGGAGCATCCCCCGAATCACCGCACTCGCTGTCATAGAACCACCCTTCGGGGACAGACGTGCTGGGATCCTCCACCGGGCAGGCGGTGAGGAGGAGGAGGGCTGCGGCCAGCAGCATTGCCCACGGGCGTGTCGAGGAGGGAGAGGGGGGAGGCACGGGGAGCAAGGTACCCCTGGCACTCCTCTTCGTCCACGAAAAGTGCCTTGAGGATTCCTGGGAATGGCGGGTTGCCTTGGAAATCGCCCCGTCCTGTTGCCTTCCCAGCGACGATGGCGAAACTGGGGACCCTCAAAAGGTCAGCAAGGAGTTCGGCATGGCTTCTGGAACCCACGGCCCCAAGGGGGGTGCCCCGCCCGGTCCAAAGGGCCCGAATGCGCCCAAGCGCCCCGGTCGCCCCCCGTTCAAGCGCTCCCCCAAAGGACCCGCCCGGAAGGCCAGCCCTTCGCTCCTTCCCCCCGATCTGGGCAAGGTGGACAGCAGGTTTCACCTTCTCCCTGGGGGCATCGGCCTGGAATTCGGGCCGTGGAGGGTGCTGATGCGTCGAGGTGAAGGGGGGCTGTCCCTGGCGGATCTGTGGGCAACCCTCATCGATCTGGTGTCGGAAGGGGAGGCGGAGTGGGCCATTCCCGATGGGGAGGATGAGATGCAGGTGGTGTTTGATGTGGACGGGCCCACGGTGATGGTGGGGATCTACGGCAGCGGTCGATACCGGGGGATGCCCACGCCTGAACGGTGTCTGGTGCGGCTTGCCGGGCTGGTGGCGTCCCTGGCGGCGGTGCTGGAAGCGGGCCTTGTGGCGGGGGACCGGGAGCTCCACGGTCGAGACGTCGATCTGCGCCACGACCTCGCCGTGGCGAGGGCCGAAGTGGAGGGGATGCCGGTGGGATGGAAGGAAGAGGAACCCCAACTGGTGACCCTGGGCTTCACTCCCCGGTCGTTCTCGTCCTGAGCCCGGTCAGGAGGCGTCGTTGATGCAGCCGGCCGGAGTGGCCATGCAGTGGAAACGAAACTTCAGGGTCCTTTTGTAGACCTTGAGATCCACGTCTTCATCGTAGGCGAAGCCGATCTCGATCTTGTTGGCGTCTTCCCGCATCCACTGCACATCGTTGGCCTTGGGAAACTCCAGCCCGTGTTCCAGCATGGTGCGATCAAACCACTCTTTGCAGGTCTGATCGTTGCCGCTGATGGTCACACAGGTCTGGGCGGCCTTCTTCAGGGTGTCCTGGGCGACCATGTAGTCCTTGTAGGGAGCGTAGAACTGGGTGACCACAAAGGCCACCACCCCCAGCAGCGCCAGGGTGATGATGCCACCTACCATTCCCTTTCCCGATTCGGATCTCCACATGCGTTTGTGCCTCCAGTTAGGATCCCCCGGCCAGCAGGGCCAGCGAGAACGCCCCCAGCATAGCGGATGCGGAAACGGGCGACACCCCGGGCTTCATTCGTTTTCCCCCCTCTTCCATCCCTGAAACCCAACCTCCACCAACCACCCCAGGCCCGCTCCCAGGACAAGCAGGGTGAGATGGCTCAAATGAAGGCTTAGAGCCACTCCCAAGGCGAGGGTTCGGTCCACTCCAGAGAGAAGGAGACCGGTCACGAAGGCGGCCTCAATGACCCCTGCCTGCAGGGGAGGAGGGGGGGCCAGCATGACCAGGAAGG
>CAYRTW010000229.1:0-9396 GCA_964426935.1 uncultured Rickettsiales bacterium | reverse complement strand
GGCCACACTCGGGCCCACTCCCCCACCGCGTAGGACAGGGCCACCCGCCTCGCCAACGCCACCGACATCAGCACATAATCGGCGTTGGAGCGGTGGTTGGCTACGTAAACAACCGGGCCCTCAGGGATGACGGCCTCGGTGCCTGACGCAGCTCGGGGTACGTCGTAGAGGGCCCCGATCAGCGGTCGAGCCAGGCCGTAACCCACGTTGTAGTAAGAGACCAGATTGAAATAAGGGACGATCTCCTCGACGTACTCCTCCACTCTGCGACGCAGGGCGTGGAGGCCCTCTCCGTCGGGATCTTCCCTCACCCTCTCCAGCACATAGGCTCCCAGCAGAGGATCGTTGAGCAGGGACTCCCGGATGTAGTGCTTGCGGACAAACTTGAAACGATCCAGACGCGGGCGATGAAGGGCCAGCCATGTTGCCACCCTCTTCTGGAGGCGCAGGCGGACCCTCCTGAGGACCGAAGCGCGCAGTACCTCGTACAGGACGATGCCGATAACCAGGGCCGCCCCCCACAGGACGGCGCGAAGAATCCACAGAAGCAGGGCCAAAAGGACGTTCCGAGGGGCAGCAGGGCGAGAGGCCCGTTTTACCACGGTACCCGCCTGGAGTAGAGTGCCCCGTGCTTTCCCGTCCCCACTGTCCGGTCTCTCTTTTCCTTGGAATCGTGCTCCTGTGGGGGGTGTCCGGGTGCGTGAATCGGCGAATCCCCCCGGTGGGCATTGACGCCAGCCACTGTCGGGAGACGGTGGAGCAGTCCTTCGGGCCCGTGGACGAGGTGGTCATCGCTGTTCGCCCGGCTCGGGGAGGCACGGTGTTCACCCCCGAGACCCTCACCTCCCTGGCCCGAGTCACCGAAGCTTTCCAAAGATCTGCCAGCTCAGGCGACATGGCCCTCCGCACCCTCACCACCATCCCTTTGTTTCGACCGGCGGGGAGGGGGGTGGACATCGTCATCATCGGCGAAAACCTGCCCTCCTCCCGCGCCGAGGCCGAAGCCCTGCGCCCCCTGGTTTACTCCTACGAGTTTGCGATTGGGGACCTGATCAATGCCGCCGGCACCCTCACCTGGATCCACCTGCCGCGGGTGGACTTCGCTGGGGTGGATCTCAAGGCGATGTTTCGCCAGACCCAAGGGGAGGAGGTCCAAAACCTGCTGATGGTGATGGACGACGGGAGCCCGGAAGGGAGGGATGAATACCGGCAGGTGTCGGGAAACGGCGCCTCCGCTGACCAGCTTTCCGTCTTGTTTGAAGGGTCAGAAGCCGGGGAGATGAAGGAACCTCAGCGGCTGCGGGTGATTCAGGAGTTTCAAAACAGGGCGGAGCAGATTCCCGGCGTCACCCAGACGTATTCAGTCACCGAAGACATCATGCTGGCCAGGCGCTACCTGTTTCACGGCAACCCCGCCGAGGGCCGCATCCCCGACAAGAAGGTGCAGGTCAGCCAGGCCCTCCTCGTCCTCCAGGTCTCAGGAAACGCTGAAGCCTTCGGCACTCGCATCTCCTCAGACGAAAGGGTGGTGCTGGTGCGGGTGGGGCTTTCCGCCTCCAAGTCCCCGGAAAAGAAGCAGAAACTCATCCATGACATCCTCCGCCTGGCCCAGTCCATCGCCCAACGAGAGAGGCTCCGCGCCGTGGCGTGCCCCTGATCCCCCGGGCAAAGAAGCGACCCCGGGGGGCCTGTTGACACCCGTGCTTGGGGTGGTTGTTCGCTTCACCGCAAGGTAGTAGGGTTGCGGACAGGTGAGCCGGTGCATGCACCCCAGAGGGGAAGGGGTGCGCTCGCTTGACAGGCTCTGCCCCCCGGATTCAGACGGGCCTTCAGCGCCGCCCTCCAGGCTGCGTGGAAGTCCTCTCTCAATCCGACCATCGATCTGGAGGCGTGGGACTTGGCGCGCGATCTGTTCTTCGTGGTGCTTGAATCGGCGGAGCACGCGGAATTCAAGATGCTGGGGCACATCCTCATGACTGCCCAACCCAACAGGGCGCCCCTGTTGGAGATCCTCCATGTGGTGGTGAATGCCCGTGCCGTCACGTCCAAGGGGAATGGGGTAACGGCCCGCCCCTCGGTCTATCTGGCCACCATCCGCCCGATGATCCTCTGCACCGCTGAGAACGTGGTCTTCGTGTCGTGGGATGGGGAAACCCTCGATCCCTTCCTGCCCGCGTCCGCTGTTCCAAAGCCCGGAATCGTTCTCGCCCTGCTCCGTCCCCAAGGCATGACCGGCTCCTGGCCTCCGGGCGAGAGTGGCTCCTCTGAAATCGCCGTTGCCACTCGCTCCGTGGTGGACATCAGCCCCAGCATCAACCAGTCCCTGCGTGAGTTCATGAGCAGCCCTGCCGCTCGCGTCGAGCCGGTCCTCCCCCAGAGCCTCAAAGTGTTCATCAGCCATGCAGCCGACGACCGCCCCCTGGTGGAGGACCTTCACAGGCTGCTCCTGCGCTCAGGCGTCGATACGGTCATGGCCAGCATGGACACCGACCCCGAAGAGGTGTGGGCTGAGTCCACTCGCGAAGCCCTCCGCAACTGCGGCGCCGCCGCCATCGTGCTGACTCCCAACTCCAAGGATCGTCCCTGGGTGATGGCGGAGGCCAGAGCCATGTGGGCCCTGGGGATCCCCCTCATTCCCGCTATTTCCTACGTGAAGTCCAGAAAATTCCTGGAAACCATCCGCTGCCGACCCTGCATCGACGTCACCACGGCCCGCGGGCAAGAAAAGTGTGCCGAAGCGCTGGTTCACTTGCTGAATCGGAAGTGACCCGGGGAGGAGAACGGTGGGGAAGAGCAGCGGTACCGGGCAAGGCGCCCTTCAGATCATTGACTGTCTTCCCCAGTCATGCTACGAACCCCCCGTTCCTGCCCTGGTGGATGGCCCCTTCGGACCCCACCCAGGTCGGGCGCGGAGTCCTCATGGAGCGTCTGCTCCGCCTCTCCCATCCTGGTCTGATCGCCCTCCTTCTGGCTCTCGGGGCGTGTACCGACAACACCGCCACCGATGACGACGCCACCCCCGGGGAGGACGACGACAACGACGCCACTTCCGGCGATGATGACGACGACGCCACTCCGGGTGACGACGACGACGATGCCTGGACCCTGCCGGAGACCTATCGGGGCCTCTACGTGGGCATGCAGATGAGCAGCTCCGGCACCCCGGTGGTCGCCTACTACGACAGAGACTTTGCCGGGATTGGTATCGGTATTCGCAAGGGAGATGCCTGGACCCGCTACGCTCCTCCCGAGCTGGGCAATCCCGCTGGAGAAGGCAAGACTGAGGGGGTGGACTTCGGCCGCTACCTGTCCCTGGTGGTGTCGGGAAGCACCTGGCATCTGGCCTTCCAGGACGCCGAGGAAGAGGTGCTCATGTACGCCTCCTCCAAGGACGGAATCACCTGGGCGGTGGAGACTGCGGACTCGGAGGGCAAGGGGGGGATGTTTACCTCTCTCGCCCTTGATTCTTCAGGAAATCCCGCCATCTGCCACTACGACCGGGACAGCAACGCCCTTCGCCTCGCCCGCAAGTCAGGGGCCTCCTGGTCCGCTGCGGTGGTGGATGAAGGGACACCGGGAGTGGATGCCGAAGGGGCCGCTACCGATCCCGACACCGGGAAGTACTGCTCCCTGGCGGCCGACGGACCCAACTGGCGCATCGCCTATTACGACGCCGCCAATGGTGATCTGAAGCTGGCCACCGGTGGTTCGGGTCCCTTCACCATCGCCACCGTGGACGCCAACGGGGACACCGGGGCGTGGCCCACCCAGTTCAAGGCCAGCTCTGGATGGATCATCGCCTTCCATGACGTGGAGAAGCAGGACCTGAAGCTGGCTCGGGAAAATGGGGGCTCCTGGGCGCTGGAGATCGTCGATAACGGCGAGTACGTGGGGGCGGACACGGCCATCGTCGAAGCCTCCGGCAAGTTGTCCATCGCCTACTTCGATGGAGTCAACAACGACGTGAAGCTGGCCACCGACACCGGCTCTGGCTGGGGAATCCGCACCGTGGGAGGTGGGGCCGAGGAGACCGAGTTCAACGGCGCTACCGGCTACTCGAACAACCTCCTGGCCGACGGGTCAGGAAACTTGCACATCGCCAGCTTCCGCTACGACCTGGGGAATTTTGTGTACGCCCGCACCAGCCCCTGACCCGGATCCCTCGTCTCCCCACTCTCCCCCTCTTCTTCTCCCCTCCGGCTCTCCCCGCCTCTACTCCCTCAGACACCGCCCCACCAGGGCCAGAAGCCTTCGATGGGCCTCCTCTTCCCCCGGAGGGTGCAGCACATCTTGGCCCATCTGATCCGGATCGTAGGTTCTCCCCGGCGGCTGATCGTTGAGTTGCACCAGGGAGGGTCCTCCCCCTTTCAGCGCCGCGTTGATGGCCTCGGCGGCATGACGGACATAGGCTCCCTGGGCATGGTCCCACTGGGACTGAAAGCGGTGATAAGCGCAGGGGATCTGGCCGAGGTGGGCCACGGCCTCCCTGGGAATCCAGTACTCATCGTCCTGGAGGGAGTGACCCTTGGCGGGAGCCATGAACCTTCCGAAGGCGGTGATGACGTGCCGATCCGGTGGCCCCTCCCAGTCCACCAGGAAGGCGACTCCCAATCTTTTCCCCTCCCGAGCCAGAACCGGAGCCGCCATGGCAATGCCGATGGAAATGGCCAGGACCCCGATGTGATTCCGGTCCACCTGGGGATGGCCGATGAGGTATTCCAGAGCGGCCAGGAAACTCCCCTGCTGGAGGGGACCGGAGGAATCCTCCTCTCCCCAGGAACGCCCCAAACCGGTGGGATCAAAGTGAACCACCATGGCCCCCAAGGCCACGATCTCCTCTGCGGAAACCGGGTACCCCAGCCCGTCAAAATCCGTTCCCAACCCGTCCCTTCCTGGAATCATCACCACCCCCGGCCACGGACCCGAGCCCTTGGCGGGCCGGTGCAGATGGGCATGGACGCGGTACCCCTCTGCGGTGGTCAACCAGACTTCTTCTTCCACTTGCTGAGGCCCTCGGATCCTTCGCCACCGGGTCTGCGCTTGCCGGATCAAACGGACTTTCAATCGTTCCAGACGCAACCGAGCCTTGTCACTTACCGATGGCATGAACTCTCCCAGGACCGATACGAATCCGAGCGAACCCTCAAAAGCTCGATACTGGACGAGCCAGAGAAGGATGAACATCTCCCACGGTACGGCGGACGAGTATAGTACACCGGTGATGTCGATCCTCTCTCCCAGCCCCCTCTCGGCCCTTCTCCTTGGTGCCTCCCTCCTCGCCCTTCCTGGTTGCCAGACCCCCCTGAATCTCATCCTGGACGAGTCCATTCACCCTCTTCCTCGCTTCACTCCCGGCATCCTCCTCCTGGGCCAACTGTGGGTGGATGCGGAGGGCACCGGCTCGATCTCCATCCATCAGGCCATCACCGAGCAGATGTACTTCGACGTGGATCAGGAAGTGGCCGAAGATCAGGCATTCGAATACGAGTTGCTGGACGAGAGCGGCACTCCCCTCTACCGCAACGGGATCCCCGGGCCGGTGCAGGTCAGCGAGTACATGGCCTCCTACCTCTCCAGCGCCGGGCTGGGTTCGGACGCAGTTTTCCAGCTTTTTCCACAGATTGGCTGGTTTCCTCTGATGATTCCCTTCCTCCCCGAGGCCGTGCAGGTGGAGTTCTACCTGCGGGACGAGGCCTCCGACCCAGTGCTGGCGGGAAGTCTTGCCCTCGGCGATCTTGACGCTATCACGGTGACCGACCTGTCCGAGATCCTGGCCCAACCTTCGGAAGAGAACCAATTGTGCGGCAATTCAGGCATCCCATCCCCTCTGGAGTTCGAGGAGATCTGGCATTCGGGTCCGTCGGAGAAGCGCCTGGACATCGCGATTCTGGGGGATGGATACACTGAGAACCAGATGGGCAGGTTTCGTCAGGAGGCCGACGAAGCGGCCGAGGAGATCCTCTCCCGGGAACCCTTTCACACCTATGCGGAGGCCATCAACTTGTGGAGAGTGGACACCCCCAGCGTGGATGAGGGGGCCAGCTACGACTGCTCGGCCCTGGTGGGTTGCTCCAACGAATGCCGGGACACGGCGCTGCGCTCGATGTTCGCCATCTCCATGATCAACGAGTTCTTTGGAACCCAGTACTCGGACCGAATGGTGTTTCAACTCGATCAGTGGAACGTGGCTCGCGTGGCCGCCCAGGTTCCCTTCGATACCGCCCTGGTGCTGGTCAACTCGGATAAATACGGAGGATTTGCCGTCTATTATGGAACCTTCACCAATGGTGAGCAAGGATTCGCCCAGGTGGGCAGCCACGAGATGGGCCACTCTTTCGGATTTCTGGGGGATGAATACGTTTCGGATCAGTGCATCCGCACCGAAAAACTTCCTTTGCCCCCCAACATCTCCGAATGGAGCGACGGCAATCCCCACTGGTCCAACTGGATCGACTCGGAAACTCCCCTGCCCACCCCTGCCCAGGGGGCGGATCGGGATACGGTGGGAATGTACCAGGGGGCCTTCAACTGCCAGGAACTGTACCGGCCCTCGGTGACCTGCAAGATGGAGTCAAACTTCGGAGACTACTGCTCGGTGTGTCGGGAGCACCTGGTCAAGCGCATCTATGATTTCGTGGATCCCTTGGAATCCACGGAAGCGGAGGTGATCCCCCGCTGGAACGGATGGGAGATCGGCGTTCACACCCTTCACTCCGCCATGAAAACCGAGTGGAGATTGGATGGAGTGGTCGTTCAGGAGACCGACACCGTGTCTTCTCTCTTTCTCCCCAGTTCCCTGGTTTCCCCCGGTGAGCATGTACTGACTGCGACCGTCACCGACTCGACCTCCTGGGTAAAGGGAGCGGATCCCGGCATGAAGGATTCGGTATGGTGGCGATTCACCCGCTGATGGATTCTGCATCATCTTGAGGTGTGCGGGGCAGAGGCCACCGCCAGGGAGGTATCGTGCCATCGATTTCTCGTCCAGGACCATGGATTTACAGCGTTTTCGTAGCGAGTCTGGTCTGGTTTCCTGAAGTGACCCAAGGGGGAGGGCTGTACGTCCCCGACCTGGGTGTGGCCCCTCAAGGACGGGGGGGAGCCTATGCCGCCAAGGCAGATTCCTACCTGGCCCTGCACTACAACCCGGCAGGCCTGTTCCAGATCGATGGCTTCCGCATCGAAGGGGGCGTGATGGGACACGGAATGAGCACCTTCTTTCAGCGAGAGGGAGGTCAGGGCATGTGGAAGGAGGGGGCCCTGTATACCGACCTGGGAGAGCTGGATCCCAAGAGCCCGGCCATGCGGGAAGGGTTCGCTTCGGTGGAGAATCTGGACGGGTTTCGCCCCATTCCCGAAGCGGCCCTGATCTATGGATTCAAGAATCCCGACCTCACCATTGCTTTTGGGCTGTACGCCCCCGACGCCCCCTGGTTGTCCTATGACGAGCAGGGGGCCAGTCGTTATCGGGCCACCCGGGTCCGGTTGGATCAGGGGAACTTCACCCTGGGGGCCAGTTGGCGACCCCTTCCCTTTCTAGCGGTGGGAGGGGCGATCCAGTTTGTCTACCTGTCCCTGGAAGAGGACTTCAACGTCTTCTCCTACGTCCCCACCATCCTTTCATCCGATTTTCCTGATGGCAACGACGAAGACCCTCAATACGACCTGAAGGTCCATTTCGCCGCCAGGCAGTTTCCCGCTCTGGGGGGTAACTTCGGGTTGATGCTGATGCCCCACGACAAGGTCCACATCGGCGTGGGATTCCAGACCCCCATCCATATGAAGGCCAAGGGTTCGATCCAGATGGAAGGAGAGATCGGCGAGCAGATCATGGGAGTTCTCAGCAGAGATGCCATTGGGGTGAGGGGGGAGGATCCCGAACTCCTCATCGAAACCGAACTCCCCGCCATGTTGAGGATCGGAGTGCTGGTGAAGCCCCACCCTCGTTTTGAGTTGGAGGTGGATGGAGTGGTGGAATTCTGGCACGTCAACAAGGGCATCTTCGCCACCTCCGTCGATGTACCCTTGTTCAGCGGCACCGAGGACACTCCCCTTCCCCAGTACATGGACGCCGAGGGGCTGTGCCCCTTCGTGGTTCAGGCTGACGGAGACACGGGCTGCGCGGACATCCTGGAGATCTATCGGGGGGACGACGGGAACGGGAACTTCACCATTCCCACCGGGTATCAGGACACGCTGTCCCTGCGATTCGGTGTCGAAGGAAACCCGGTGGATCCCCTCATCCTGAGGGCTGGCTACCTTTTTGAGACCAACGGCATTCCCGACTCCGCCCTCACCCTCCTGGCCATTGACTCCACCAAGCACGGGGTCGGCGCCGGAGTGGCCCTGAAGCTTCCCGGTTTCGAATTGGGGGGCAGCTACAGCCACGTCTTCTACGCGGAGAGGACGGTCTCTCTGAGCGCACCAAAGACCACCCAGACGGTAGCGTTTGAAGCCACGACCGTACCCAACGTGGTGGACGCAGGTACCTACCGAGCCGGAGTGGACAATCTGGGGGTGTACATCCGGGTTGCCCCCGGTGAAATCAGAAAGGCGGCCGAGAAGAGATAGGGCTTCCAGTCAAACGGGGGTGGGTCAGCCTTCCAGGGCTGGGGGCAGCTTCTGGTAGATCCCGCCGAAGCCTCCGTTGCTCATGAGGAGGATCACGTCGTCGGGTCGAGTGTCATCGGCAAGGGCATCCACGATGGCGTCCACGTTGCCGGGACACCGAGCGTCCCCTCCCCTCTCCAGAATGGCAGCCACCAGACGATCCGGGTCGAACCTCTCATCTTTGGGCAGGTCCTCAGCCTGATGGACCTGGGCAATGAGGACCTTGTCCGCTCCAGCAAAGGCGGCTGGATAGTCATCCTGAAACACGCTGCGGCGGCTGGTGGCGGTGCGGGGCTCAAACACCGCCCACATGCGCCGCTTGGGGAAGCGGAGCCGGGTGGCGGCGATGGTCTCCCTCACCGCAGTGGGGTGATGGGCAAAATCATCCATGATGGTGATGCCCCGAACCTCGGCAATGATCTCCTGGCGGCGGCGCACTCCCTGGAAGGCGATGAGTCCTGCGGTAATCTCGGCGGGAGTCAGGCCCAACTCCGACAGGATGGCGGTAGCTCCGGTGACGTTCATGACGTTGTGCTTGCCGGTCAGAGCCACCCGCGCCTCCAAGAATCGATCTCCCCTCCGATACACCCGAAGAAGAGTGGTCTCCCCTTCAGCCTTGACCAGCTCTCCCCGCCATTCCCGATCCTTGGAATCTCCGTAACTCTGAATCCTCCCCTCGCACTCATACATCACGTCCCGTACCCCTTTGTGGTCGGAGCACCCCACCAGAAGGCCGTCTTCGGGGATGAGAGTGGCCAACCGGGTGAAGGCCGCTTCCACGGCGGC
>CAYRTW010000228.1:0-9559 GCA_964426935.1 uncultured Rickettsiales bacterium | reverse complement strand
TCGTTTCAGTCTTCCACCGATTTCAAGGAGAGAACCCCTCATGCGTATTCTGTGGACATCTCTGGTGCTGGGAGCGGCGATGGCTGCCTGGACCAGCTCCCCTGCTTCTGGCACCTCCTTGGATGGGGTGGACGATGACGGCGATGGATTCTGCGATGCGGGAACCTGTACCGACGGCTCCGAGCCGGGGGACTGCAACGACGAGGATGCCACCATCCGACCTACCTCCCCCGACGTGTTCGGAGACGACATCGACTCCAACTGCGACGGCGAAGATGGGATCGCAGGCGGCGGAGGTGAAGACACTCCTGGGGTGGATGACGATGGGGACGGGTTCTGCAACTCGCCGCCAGCCTGCACCGATGGCTCCGAGCCGGGGGACTGCGACGATACCGCCGCCGTCATCAACCCCGACGCGGGGGATGCGCTGGGAGACGGGGTGGACACCAACTGCGACGGGGAGGACGGCATCGCCGGAGGTGGCGGTGAGATCGGCGTGGACGATGACGGCGACGGCTATTGCGATGGCCCCGCTTGCACCGACGGCGCCGATCCCGGGGACTGCAACGACGAGGATCCCATGGCCTACCCCGATGCCCCCGATCCGCTCGGCGACGATCTGGACACCAACTGCGACGGGGAGGACGGCATCGCCGGGGGTGGCGGTGAGATCGGCGTCGACGACGACGGCGACGGGTACTGCGACGGGCCGGTCTGCACCGACGAATCCGAGCCCGGCGACTGCGACGACGACAATCCAATGGCCAATCCCGGATCCATCGACCCCATTGGGGACGGAGAGGACACCAACTGCGATGGGGAGGACGGCATCGCCGGAGGGGGAGGCACCATCGGTGTGGACGATGATGGCGACGGGTACTGCGACGGCCCTGAATGCGCTGACGAAGGAATCCTCCCCGGCGACTGCGACGACGGCGACGCCAGCATCAACCCCGATGCCCCCGATCCGACAGGAGATGGAGAAGACACCAATTGCGATGGTGAGGACGGCATCGGCGGCGGAGACGAACCGGGAGTGGACGATGACGGAGACGGCTACTGCGACGGTGGCGAATGCACCGATGGGACGCTTCCCGGCGACTGCTTTGACAGCAATCCTACGGTCAACCCAGGAGCGGACGAGGTCTGCGACGATACCCGGGACAACGACTGCGACACTCTGGTGGACGGGGATGACCCCGAGTGTGGCGGGAGCGATGACGACTCGGCTTCGGATGACGACTCGGCTTCGGACGACGACTCCGCTTCGGATGACGACGACGCCACTTCCGATGATGATTCCGCTTCGGATGACGACGCCACCTCTGACGATGACGACGCTACCTCTGACGATGACGACGCTACCTCTGACGATGACGACGCCACCTCTGACGACGATGACTCGGCAGCCGCAGACGACGACACTTCCCCGGACGGCTGTGGCGAGGGAGAGGATTGCAACTCCCTCCCCGGCGACCACTCTCCCCGCACCCTGCAGTTCCTGCTCTTCCTGGGTGCTGCCTCCCTGATTCGTCGCCGCCGCTGACTGCTGCGGCCCCTTCGGCGAGGCCCCACCGGGCGCCCCTTGCCCCTTCCAGGTTTCGTACCCTCCGTGCCCCCTCCCTCCAAACCCCGTCCTCCTCCCTCCTCGGCTCCTCTCTCTGCCGGTCCATCGGTGTCTTACCCTCTGGCCGACGCCTCCCTGCTCAACTATGTGGGGCTGGAGGGGGACGACCATGCCTTGCAGGCATTGCGAATCATGTCGGAATTCGTAAGGGGTTTTGATGAGTTACGCGGAATCGGCCCTGCGGTGAGCGTTTTCGGTTCTGCTCGAATTGGTCCCCGCAACGTGTACTATCAGGCTGCCCGAGAGACCGGTCGCCTCCTCGCACAGGCCGGGTTTGCGGTGATCACCGGGGGAGGCCCGGGCATCATGGAGGCGGCGAACCGGGGATGTCAGGACGGAGGAGGGCTTTCGGTGGGATGCAACATCGAGCTGCCTCAGGAACAACGGATGAATCCCTACGTGGAACGGGGGGTTCAGTTCAACTACTTCTTTGTCCGAAAGACCATGTTCGTGAGACATTCCCTGGGGTACATCATTTTCCCAGGGGGATACGGAACCATGGACGAGCTGTTTGAGGCTCTGACTTTAATGCAGACCGGCAAGCTCACTCCCTTTCCGGTGGCCCTTCTAGGGAAGGAGTTTTGGAACGAGACCCTGGAATGGTTGAGGCGAAGCTGCCTGGCGAGCGGGACCATCACTGCAGAGGATATGGATCGTTTTCGAGTCGTGGACACCCCGGCTCAGGCGGTAGAACACGTCTGTGGCGTTTTGGGCCTCCCCCTGCCTCCCGAGATGAACGCCAAGACCCTCCCCAAGGCCCGTCGCTCCCGACACCCTTCCTGATCTTCCTCTTCCGGCCTACCCCTTCAACCCTGCCAGAGCCACTCCAGGGAGGCGCAACCAGCCGGGGTTGGCTTCAAAGAAGGTCAGGCGCTTCCCCAATTGCTGGAGATTCTTGTGGTCGGGGAACCACACCGGAGTCGGTTTGATGATGAAGGGAGCCTTGACCACCGACTTCTGGGGATGGTCGAGAAGAAGCCCGTTATGGACGACTCCTCTGCCTGACTGGATATCCTCCAGGGGGTGACCGGGGAAGGCTCCCCAGGTGGTCACCACCAGCCCGTACACCACCCCGGCCCATACGTTGATGCCGATTCCGCCGTACCGCAGACCGGCGATGGCCTCCTCCAGGGCCTCGGCATGGCGCTTCTGGGTGTCCCCATGCACCAGCATCATGCAGGAGAGGGTCCCCCAGCACCGGTCGTTGGCAAAGGGAACCACGTTCTTCAGGAAGGTGGGGGCATCGGGACCCTCCACATCCACCACCGCCAGCACCCCGCAGAAGGCCTCGTTGCTGAGGGCATACTCCCCCTGGGCGTCGGGCACATCGGGGATGAGGGTCCAGGGAACGACCTGATCCCCCTTCTCCCCCAGCACCTGGGCATGGGGGTAATGCTTCAGAAACCCCTGGTAACGGTTCTCGGCACCGGGATAGTAGGCCTTGCGGGGAGGGGTGTTCCGCAAGGCAGTGGTCACCTTGGCCAGGAAGGCGTCCCTCTTGTCCCAGCCCCGAGGGAGGACCAGCACCTTGGCGGCGTTGCAATTGAAGCTGCCGTTGTGAGCCACCATGCCGGCGACGTGGCGGGCCTGGAACTCCATGTCCGATTCGTTCCAGGGTCCAGGCACGATCATGACGGGAGTGACCGCTCCCAGCTCGGAGGTGATGGGTTTGTCCAGGACCTTCTGCCCCGACGCCTTTCGCCGGATCTGTTCTTCGGGATCGGCCCCCCACACGATGGCGTCATGGGTGCGCTCCGATCCGGTGATGTGGATGGAGGTGACCTTCTCGTGGCGGCACAGCCAGGCTCCCACTTCCGCGCCGCCGTAAACCACCTTCAGAAAATCCCTCTCCACAAAGACTCGAAACGCCCTTTCGATGTAGGGCCCCAGGAACTCGTTGACCGGGTTCATCTTCAGAATGACCACTTCGTCGTCAACGAACAGCTTGTAGAGAAGGTCCATGGGGCCGATGGAGGACTGGTTTCCCGCTCCCAGCACCAGGGCCACTCCCCCCTTGGACATCCTGCCCGCCGCCTTCTCTCGATAGATGTGCCCCTGGGTGGGCTCCTTGCCCGGCTCGATCCACACCTCGGCGGTAAATCCGGTGAACAGGGCCTGGTCGATGAGGTTGCACGGGAAGACCTTGGCGATGTACTGGCCGTCGGGGCGCTGGCGGATTCCCGGAAGAGGAGGCTGCCCCCCCTTCTCCAGGGCTTCGATGAGGAGACGAAGGTTTCTCATGGTGGTCATGGGTCCTCCCAGCCACTCTTCGCCGACCCCCGCCGAGTCGGGGGCATGTCCCTTGGCCCGGGCCGCTGCCGCCACCCACTCCTCGCCAACCTCTGAGAGGTGAACCACCGCCTGACGGAGAAGGGCGATCCTCTCGGGGATTCCCATCCCCGTCCAGGCGCTTCGGGCGGCATGGAGACGGGTCAACGCTTCTTCACACTGGGGAAGGGGCGTGGCCGGCATGGAGGGAGGAGGCTCGGGAAAGCGGGGAGAAGCCATGGAAACTCCTTGTGGAACGGCACCCCGGGTGCGGGATGGCTCTCGGCTCCCTATTGGGACCTGGGCGGCGCCAGTATCAGGGTGGGTAGGGCTTCCGACAAGAGGGAAGGGGGGCCAAAGTGGGGAGGACACCGATACAATCCTGTTGCCTGGCTCGAATCAGGGCTCATCAGAGGAGACGGCTCATGGAGCAGGCTCGGCATTCGCACCGCCGCTGGGTAGAAGAGGTCCCGAGTGTGTCAAACTGGCACGCCACCCTTTCTGTTGCCCACGAGACCATGGCCCGCTTATTCCTCCCCCTGTTGGTCCTCCTCTCCCTGACCTTTTCATGGGGATGTTCCGTTCCCGATGCCGGGGACGAGGATGCCAGCGACGACGATTCCACACCGTCACCAGGGGATGGGGACGGGGACGGAGAGCCCGCCGCCACCGACTGCGACGATGGGGACGCCACCACGTGGCCCGGTGCTTTGGAGTCTTGCGACGGCAAGGACAACGATTGCGACGGAGAAATCGATGAGGATTTTGATCTCGATGAAGACGGGTTCTTCACTCAATACGAGGCCTTGTGCGCCGCCACCTGGGGAGAGGCGGACTGTCAGGATGGAGATCCCCAGATCCACCCCGGGGCGGTGGAGGTCTGCGACAGCCGGGATCAGAACTGCGACGGTCAGGCCGACGAGGGGTTCGATGAGGACGAGGACGGATTCACCTCCTGCAACGGGGATTGCGATGACCAGAACCCCGCAGTCCACCTGGGGGTGAGCGAGTCCTGCAACGGCCTGGATGACGATTGCGACGGCCAGGTCGACGCTGCCTGGGACGAGGACGGAGATGGCATTGCCCCCTGCGCCGGAGACTGCAACGATCTCGACCCCACCGTCTCTCCCGCAGCAGAGGAGGTGTGCGATCGCCTGGACAACAACTGCGATCTGGTGGTGGACGAGGGCTTTGATGTGGATGGAGACGGGTTCCCGGTGTGCCGTGGGGACTGCGATGACGAAGATCCCGCCACCAATCCCTTTGCGGTGGAGGTGTGCGATGGCAAAGACAACGATTGCCATGGGGGAGCCGACGACGTGTTTGACCTGGACGGAGATGGGTCCAGTCAATGCGACGAGGATCCCGACTGCAACGACGGGGATCCCTCAGTAAATCCCCTGGCGGAGGAGGTTTGCAATGGCGTCGATGATGACTGCGACGGGGTGCTTTTCGAGGGGGAAGAGGATGCCGATGAGGACGGCTCCCTGGTCTGCCAGGGGGATTGCGATGATGAGAATCCTGACCGGGGCTCGGGGTTTGACGAAATCTGCGACGGAATCGACAACGATTGCGATCCCTTGACCCTGGAGGATGAGGATGGGGACGAAGACGGCTACACCGCTTGTGGAGGAGACTGCGACGAAGGGGATCCGGAGCGTTCTCCCGACAGCGTTGAAGCCTGCAACGGTATGGACGATGACTGCGACGGCACGGTGGAGAACGGGATCGGCGAATGCCATTCCTGCGGGGTGTGGACCCGGGACGGGGTGGCGTACCTGACCTGTCCCCTCTATCTGGACTATGAAAGCGCCCGGGAGTCCTGCCAGGAGGCGGGGTACCATCTGGTCACCATCCAGAGCAACGGGGAGAACACCTTTGTCTTCCAGATCGCCTGGGAGGTGTCGGAATACGCCTGGTACATCGGTTACGACGACCTGGAGGAGGAAGGAGTGTTCCGTTGGGTGGAGGGCGAATCGGAGTTCACCCGCTGGGCAGGAGGTGAGCCCAACAATTATGGCGACGAAGATTGCGGATCCATTGGGTATTTTGGTACCGCTGAGTGGAACGACTACCCTTGTGCCTCCCTCCTGCCCTTCCTGTGTGAGGCCGAGCCGTGAGTCCGGAGGGGGCCCCTCCTTCTTCTTCCTCCCCCGCCAACAGGGGGGCTCCTCCCCCTGGCTGGCTGGCTCCTTTGGTGTTCGGGGTGGTGACCCTGGCCTGGCTTCCTTCCCTTGGGGGAGGTTGGGTGTGGGACGATCACGTCCTGTTCGAGGGAGTGACCGCCTGGAACGACCCCTTCCGCCTGTTAGGCCAGGATCTCTTTGGAGCCGTGGGCGGGGAATCCTCCCACATCTACCGACCCTTGCAGATCCTGTCCCACCTCCTGGGGTACAGCCCTTGGGGAGGGCCCTTCGGTGAAAGAATCATCAACCTGGGGCTGCATTTGCTGACGGTGGCGGGGGTGGCGGCGGTGTCCCTTCGATGTGGCGCTGCGAGGACCTCGGCCCTGCTGGGAGCGGCGGCGTTCGGCCTCCACCCGGGAGTGTCCGAGGCAGTGGCCTGGGTGTCCGCTCGGCCGGATCTCCTGGGGGGAGTACTGGTGATGGGGGCCTTTGCGGGGATGCTCCGGGGGCGATTCCTGGGACCGGGCCTGCTCCTCTTTGCGGCCCCCTTTGCCAAGGAATCCCTGCTGTTGACTCCTCTGGCCCTGCTGGTGATGGCCTTGGGCATGCGCCGCCTTCCCTGGAAGGCTCTTGTCCTTTCGGTGGCGGGAGTGGGGGCCTATCTCCTGGCCCGCCACGCTGCACAGGTGCCCTTTCCGGTCGGTGCGGCTCGCTCCGCCACCTTGGAGACCACGGGTGGGGTGATGCTCCGAGGGCTGGAGCTCCTGGTGATTCCCGGATCCGCCGACGCCTTGCCCCTGTTGACACTCCATCCCCTCCTGGGAGGAGGTGCCCTTCTGGTCGGGTGCTCCCTTCTGGTCCTCTCCTGGGGGCGACCGGCGGTGGCCATCCTCACCGCCTCTCTCCTCCTCCTGGCTCCCCAGGTGGCGGCTGCTTCTCAGATTCAACTGGTGGGGGATCGCTACTTTTATGGCGTCTTCGCCGGCCTGGGAGTGGTGCTGGCCTGGGGCCATTCCGCCCTCTCTTCCCGCTCTCCTCTGGCGGTGGCCCTGTGGATCCTTCCCCTGGCCCTGCTGCCAGGAGCCTTGCTGAGAGCCCAGGACTGGCGAAGCGACAAGGCGCTGTTTTCCGCATCTCTGCATCGAAATCCCCAGAATCCCCACGCCGCATTTCACGTTGCCTATGATCTCCATCTACGGGAGAAAAACTGCCTCGCTGCCCTTCCCCTGTACCGGCTCGCCGTGGAAGTCGAGCCTCGGGCGGGCAACAACCTCCAGGCCTGTTTGTTGGACCTGGGGAGGGACGCCGAGGCCGCAGCCATGGGGGAGGATCAAGCCCGCCGAGATTCCAAGCGCCCCACTCCCGCCAGCAACACCGCCCGTGCCTTCCTGAACCTGGGAAACCTGACGGAGGCAGAAAAGTGGAGTCGTGAGGCCCTCCGCAGGGATCCCGACCGCCCCGGCGTTCACCTTCTCCTGGCCCGCATCCTGGCCTCCCAGGGGCACCACCCTGAGGCGAAACAGAGCGTGGATCGGGCCCTTTCCCTGGCCCCGGGCAACCCGGAAGCCCTCTCCCTCCTGCGTGAATTGGAAAGCCATTCCCCCCTCAGATCCCCCTCATCCCCAGCGGAGACGCCTTCGCCGTGAAAGCCGCTTTCCCTCGCCTTTGCCCTCACTGTTTGGGAATGATCGCCGCTCTCCTGATCCTGGGACCGGGATTGGCCATGGCGGCCCCTTTTCCAACCCGGGTCATCGATCACGTCACCCTGGTGGACGTTCAGGGCAAGAGGTTGAACAAGGCGGTGGTGATTCGCAACGGAGTCATCGTTTCGGTGAGGCCCGCTGGAGGGGCCTGGCCCGCTCCCTGGGAGGTGATCGCGGGCACGGGAAGGTTCCTGGTGCCGGGCCTGGTGGATAGCCACGTTCATCTGGCTCATTCCGGAGCAACGGTGTGGGTGGGAGACCCCCTGGAGGCCAACCTTCGGGCCTCCCTGTATCACGGCGTGACGGCAGTGGCTGACCTGGGAGGGCCGGTGTCCCTGTATGATCTGGCCGCCCAGGTGGAGGCGGGGACCCTGCTGGGACCGGACATCGTGGCCACAGGGCCCTTCCTCACTGAAGCGGGATCCCATCCCTGTGAAACCGCTGTCGATCCTGAACTGTGCGTGTTCATTGACGATTCCAACGCCGCCGCCGCCGCCGTTGACCTCCTGGAGCGGGGAGCCCCCGCTCTGAAGGTGGCCCTGGCCGACGCCTCTTTCACTCCCTGGCCGACGCCCCGGTTGGATCTCTCCGCCCTCCTCCAGGTGACCGCCGCCGGTGCTCCGGTGTTTGCCCATGTGGACACTCCCCTCGACCTGATGGACGCGTTGGATTCGGGGGTTTCCATTCTTGCCCACCCCCCCTTCTCCGGCCTCATCGACGCCGAAGCCCTGGCGGCGGCGGGAACGGCGGAGGCGATCCTGTCCACGGTTTCCGCCTTTGCCGGGGTGGGACGGGTGCTGGCCGGGGAAGTGAACCTGGGTGATCCGGCTCTTCTGGTGGCCGACGGTGTCCTCGATAATTGGACTTATGTGCGGGCCCATCCTGAGGTGCTGGTGACCGGCTGGGCGGAGGAATCCGCCGAGTGGTCTGAAGCTGCCGCCAGCAACGCCCTGGCCCTGCATGAAGGGGGAGCGGTGCTGCTGCCCGGTTCGGATGCCGGCTACTATTTCGTTCCTCACGGATATGGCCTTCATCAGGAACTGGCAGACCTGGAAGCCCTGGGAATGGATCCCCTCGACCTGCTGGTGGCAACCACCCTCACCGCCCGGCAGGTGCTGGGGCTGGCGGGAGGGAGGATTCAGAGAAACGCCCCCGCCGATCTTGTCTTGCTGACCGAAGATCCCACCCTGACCACTTCGGCCCTGTCGTCCATCGAGACGGTGTTCCGAAGAGGAACGGCTTACCCGAGAGAGGACCTGCGAACTGCGTCCCTGACAAGCGAGATCGGAGTTGATGGCTCCGCCTGTCTCTCTCCTTCGGGGTGCGGTGCTGGGCTCACTTGCGATGGCCTCCGTCATGAATGCTCCCCCGCCTGCGATCCTCCATACGCTCGGGCCGGGGTCTGCGATTCCGAAACCTTCTGCATGCCGGAGGATGCCCTGGCCGGGACCCCCGACGGGGTGTGCCATCCCGGGAACGCCTGCGACCTCTACACCCAGGACTGTGGCCCTGAGCCCTATGAGCTTGCTTGCGCCCCCATGGACGAGGACACCAACCTTTGCATCGCTGCTGGCCCTCGAGGCGTGGGGCAGACCTGTTCCTGGGAAAGCCCTGATTTCGCTTGCCAGGCGGGGTTGTTCTGCTCCTGGGTGACCGCTCGTTGTTATCGACTGTGCGATCCCGACGCCCCCGACACCTGCCCGGGAGCACCGACCTGCCAACGCCAATATGCGGATGGGGGAGTGCCCTGGTTCGGGTTGTGTTTGTAGGGAGGAAGGGGGGGGGCCTATCGCCCCGTTCTTCCTGGGGGATTGGCGGAATCTCCCGATGGTTTC
>CAYRTW010000227.1:0-9570 GCA_964426935.1 uncultured Rickettsiales bacterium | reverse complement strand
AGGGTTCTGGCCAATCGAGGAGGGAATCTCAGCTCCGAGGATGTCCTCTTCAGCGTTTGGGACGGCATGGAGCTGGCTTCCTCGGTGGTGTTCTCCGATTTCGATGGGGATGGTGACCCGGACCTTGCCTTGGGAGGATGGTGGACCTCGGTCAGGATCCATCTGAATCAAGGCGGGGTGCTTGATGAACTTCCCGCCTGGACCTCCACCGCCGAGCCGGTCACCGAGACCCTTCTGGCGGAACCCCTTCAGAAGGCCGACCTCCCCTCCCTGGTGGTGGTGAGGTGGGAGGGGGAAGAGGGGGATCTTCTGTTCAATCCCTCCTCTCCATAGACGCGCACCTGGGGAAAGTGCCCGTCATGACGATGGAATCCCTTGACACCCCAAGGGCTGATCGCTACAACGCTGCATCCTTTCCACCCGGCTCTTCCTCCTGGTACGCCAGGATGGGAGCCACCGCCCCTGAGCCATTCAGGGCCCGACTTCCCCGAGCAACCGCCGAATGAATCCTGAGACCAACCCTTTCCAGTTCGCCGACGCCGACTTCGCCAACCTCTCCGCCGAGGACTTTCGCACCCTCTTCGAGCAGGAACTCCAGACCCAGCCCATTCGGGAAGGGAGTGTTGTCCGGGGTCGAGTGATCGACATCCGCGATGAGCATGTCGTCGTAGATATTCGTTACAAGTCCGAAGGGGTCATCGACCTCGCCGAGTTCCGGGGGCCCGACGGGCAGGTGGATGTCCAGGTGGGCCAGGAATTCGACGTCTACCTGGACACCCTGGAAGACGAAGAGGGAGTGCTGGTCCTCTCCAAGGAGAGGGCGGACATGATGAAGGCTTGGGACGAGATCTCCAAGGCCTGTGAGCAGGACGAAGTGGTGGAAGGGGTCATCGTGGCCCGGGTCAAGGGCGGTCTGGCGGTGGACATTGGGGTCAAGGCCTTCCTCCCCGGTTCCCAGGTGGATCTTCGTCCCGTCAAGAACCTGGACAAGTTGATCGGCACCAAGGCCAAGTTCAAGGTCATCAAGTTCAACAAGAAGAGGGGCAACATCGTCCTCTCCCGCCGGGTCCTCTTGGAGAAGGAGAGGGAGGAGCGCCGCAAGGAGACTCTCAAGAAGATCCGAGTGGGCGCTGTGGTGGATGGCACCGTCAAGAACATCACCGATTACGGCGCCTTCATCGATCTGGGGGGGATCGATGGTCTCCTGCATATCACCGACATGAGCTGGGGACGCATCAACAACCCCCACGACCTGTTCCAGGTGGGGGACGAGGTGCAGGTTCGCATCCTCAAGTTCGATCCCGATACCCAGCGGGTCAGCCTCGGGTACAAGCAGATCTCGGAAGATCCCTGGCTCCGAGCGGCCGACAAGTACCCCATCAACTCGGTGGTGGAGGGCCAGGTAGTCTCCATTCCCGATTATGGCTGCTTCATTGAATTGGAGGATGGAATTGAGGGTCTGGTCCACATCTCGGAGATGACCTGGAACAAGCGCATCAAGCACCCCAGCAAGATCGTCAACATCGGGGATGTGGTGAGGGCCCTGGTCATTGATGTGGACATTGAGAACAAGCGGATCTCCCTGTCCATGAAGCACCTGGAAGAGAATCCTTGGGACGTTGTGGAGGCTCGCTATCCGGTGCATTCCATCGTCACCGGCCGCATTCGCAACATCACTGATTTCGGTGTGTTTGTTGGAATTGAGGACGGTATCGACGGCCTGGTCCACATCTCCGATTTGTCCTGGGGACAGCGGATCAAGCACCCTTCGGACAAGTTCAAGAAGGGGGATGAGGTGACCGCCAAGGTCATCAACATCGACAAGGCCAATGAGCGATTCAGCCTGTCCATCAAGCACCTGACCGAGGATCCCTGGACCACCGTGACGGGTCGGTATTTCTACGGTCAGCATGTGGAGGGGGTCATCGTCTCGGTGGCTGAATTCGGAGTCTTCGTCGAGTTGGAAGACGGGGTGGAGGGCCTGGTTCACGTCTCCGAGCTTTCCAAGGAGGAAGCCACCCTGGAGAATTATCCCGAGGGAGAGAAGCTCAGCGCCCAGATCATCTCCATCGACCCCCACGAGCGTCGCATTGGCCTTTCCGAGCGCGGATTGGATGCCGCCACGCCGGCGGTCGATCCTTCAGGGCGTGGCAGCGCTGCCCGGTTGACCGATGTGAAGGGTGGAGAGCTGCTTCAGCAACTGGCCCGCAAGCGCCGTGAAGAAGTGGACGAGTAAAGACGAGGGGGAGGCTGCCGGGCCCCCCCACGAGGGTGTGTGTATCGAGCCATGATGGGGAAAGCCCTGGCTGTCTCTGGCCAGGGCCTCTTCTTGTCTCAGACGGAGGGGGGTCGAGGAAATCCCCCTTTCCAGGGCGACGGGGCGATGACCAAGAGCGATCTGATAGCCAATCTTCTTCAGAAGCATCCGGAACTGATCCGGAAAGATGCGGAATCTCTGGTCCGGATCATCTTTGACCAGATGAGGGACTCCCTCGCTCGGGGGGAGCGCATTGAGATCCGTGGTTTCGGCTCCTTCCACGTCAAGCAGCGCGCTCCTCGGGCCGGCCGGAACCCCAAGACGGGAAGCCAGGTGGCGGTGGAAGAGAAGAAAATCCCCTGCTTCAAGGTGGGCAAGGACCTGCGGGAGAAGGTCAACTTCAGCGATTCCCTGTAGCCTGGCGGCGGCCTCGGGGTGGGAATTCTCCCCTCCCAGAATGAACAGGAGGCAATCCGGTGGCGACCCTGCTTCGAGTGGGTTTTCTCGGTGTGCTGCTGACGGCAGTGGGGTTGATGGCCCTGTTCTACGTCCAGAACGAACTTACCCGTGTTGACGTGTGGTTGAACCTGGGTCTCGGAGCGTGGAAGACCCGGGAACCTTTGCCCTTGCCTCTCCTCCTTCTGGGCAGTGGGGCGGTCGGTTCCCTGGTGGTTTCCCTCCTGGCGGGAATCTCCATCCTCCGGTTGGAGCGTCGAGTTCGCAGGTTGACCGGGGAACTCCGCCGCCTGGAAGCCAAGGGAGGGGCTTCTCCTGGAAAGCGGACCTTCGGTTGGGACGAGGAATCTTCATGAGTTTCAAAGGATTGAGGGTATCTGGATGGGCGTGGCTGCTGATCGTGGCGGCATTGCTGGTGGGCACGGGCTATGGCGCCTACACCTATGGCCGCAGGGTTGGGACCCAGGAGGGGGTGGCCCTGGGGAGGAGGCTGGAGCAGAAGGCCCGCCGGGACAAGCCGGTGCTCAAGGCCTCGGCGTGGGAGGGAAGTGCTCTGTCTTCTCGCCTCCGGGTTCCCCCAGCCCTCTCTCCTGAGGAACAAGTGGTTTTTGCCAAGGCGGTCAACAACGCCCCGAGCCCTTGTTCTCCTGAGAGGCAGGGGGGAGTTTCCCTGGGCGACTGTTTGATGAAGGGGGGAACCTGTGGATCCTGCCTCCTCCAAGGGGAGGCCATCGCTCGGGCTGTGGATTCGGGCCTCCGGGACGCGGAATTGGAGTTCGCGGCCACCAAGGAGTTGTGGCAGGAGTTCAACATTGATGGGGCTCCTTCCCAAGGCCCTGCAGATGCCCCGGTGGTTCTCACCGAGTGGTCGGACTTTCAATGCCCATACTGCAAGGAATCGGCGGAGACAGCTCGAGAACTCCTGGCCCGTTACCCCCAGGATCTTCGCCTGGTATGGGTGGATCGTCCCTTGGAGTCCATCCACCCCCGAGCAAGGCAGGCGGCAGTGGCCGCTCGGGCCGCCCACGCTCAAGGAAAGTTTTGGGAGTATCACGATGCCTTGTTTGCCCGGCAAAAGGAAATGACCCGGTTGCGAACCGAGGCCCAAGGAGAGGAGTTTTTTGAGGCAGTCGCCACCACGGTGGGCCTGGATCTTCCCGCGTTTCGGCTGGAAAGGGATCGGCCCGAAGCAGACGCAGCGGTGGGCGCCCAGGTGGAGATGGCCCGGGCCTTGGGCATCACCGGGACCCCCTCCTTGTTCGTGGGAAATCGCAAGATGGTGCGAAGCCGCGCTCTGGAAGACCTGAGCCGGGTGGTCGAGGAAGCTCGTGCTCAGGGGTGGGGAAGGCCGGAGAAGGTGGGGGCCTTTGCTCCATCTCCCGTCTGGGAAGAGAAGCCATCCACCTCTCCTCCGGGGAGTGGCGAAGCTCGGGCAACCGGAGAACAGGCCTCTCCTGTCGTCCCTGACGGTGCCTCTCGGGCTGCGTCTTCTCCTCCGTCTCCCTGACCATGACGGCGACTCCAGAAAGGCGGGTTGCCGCGAGGATCCTCGTGGAGTTGGAAACTCGCGGTGGCAAGGCCGACACCCTGCTTCATCGCCAGACCGAAGGAATGCTTCCTCGGGAAAGGGCCCTGACTGTCGCCCTGGTCCAGGGAGTGGAACGCCATCGGAACCGATACGATTTTCTTCTTTCTCCTCACTGCCGTCGCCCTGCGGAGTCCTTGGAGCCAGAGGTGAAGGTCGCCTTGCGCCTTTCTCTTTGTCAGTTGCTCGATCTGGATCGCATTCCCGTCCACGCCGTGCTTCATCAAGCTGGAGAGGTGTGCAGGGATCTGGATGCCGGCCGGGCAGTGAGTTTTGTCTCGGGGGTGCTTCGGGCCTTCAGCCGGGAGCCTCACCGGGTGACCCTACCCACCCGAGGGCGGGAGGCGCTGATCATCAACGAATCTCTTCCTCCCTGGTTGGCCGACGCCCTCATCGCCGAGATGGGGTTTGCGGAAGCCCTGGAGGCAGCCCAAGCCTTCAATCGGGCGGCGGCGTTGACTCTTCGCATCCACACTCCCAACGTGGAGGAGGGAAAGGCGTTGCGGGCCTTGGGGGAGGTTGGAGTGCTGACCGAGCCCGGCAGGTGGAGTCCCCAGGCAGTGCGACTGCAAAATGCTGGAGATCCGGTGCGTCTTCCCGGCTGGGAGGAGGGGTGGTGGACTGTGCAGGACGAGGCCGCTCAGGTAGTGGGGGACCTGGTGGACGCGATGCCCGGACAGCGAATCCTCGATCTGTGTGCAGCGCCGGGGGGAAAATCGTTTCAGTTGGCTGCCAAGGTGGGGAAGGCGGGTGGAGTGGTGGCAGCAGACGAAGATGTGACCAGGCTCAATCGGGTGCATGAGACCGCCCGTCGCCTCGGGGACACCACCGTACAGACAGTGGTCCACGATGCCCGTCGTCCCTTTTCTGGCTCGGCCTTTGATGCCGTTCTCCTTGACGCTCCCTGCTCTGGATTGGGAGTGCTGCGGCGCCATCCTGAGGCGAAGTGGCAGCGAAGCCTGGCTGACATTCGCCGAAAAGCGATCCTGCAGGGGGAAATGATTCAGGCAGCGGCGCGGGCGGTGAAAGAAGGAGGATGTCTGGTCTACGCAGTATGTTCTCCCCTCAGGGCGGAGGGGGAGGATGTGGTGGCGAGGTTTCTCCAGTCCCATCCCCGGTGGCGCCAGGAGGTGGCGGGCCCTGAGGCCATGCAGAACCCCCGAGGAGGCGTGCGAACCTGGCCCCATCGCCACGATACCGATGCGTTCTTTGCCTGTCGGCTGCGAGCACCGCTGCCCCCATGCTGAGGGGGGAGGCTACCGTTTCAGACGCTTTTTATCAGAGATCGCTCCCATCTTTCTTGGGAACGCTTGCCCCGTCTCCAAACCTGGGTAGCTTGTACAGGAGGCCTTTGCCCCTCTGCCGGGAGCACGGCTCCCCGATGCGAACATGTCCTTTTGGAAGAGGCTGTGGGTGGTGTTTCGGCGGTGGCGACGAGGAAGCCTCCGGGATCCTCGGGCGCTTGCCCTGCCGAAGGTGCGGATGGTGCCCTGCCCGGTCTGCCACAAGGGCATGGGCAAGGTGGTGGATCTGACCGAGTTTCAGGGAGTTCGCACCATCATCTGCCCTCACTGCGGACGCACCATTCGCCTCGAGGTCTATGAAAGCGGCTGGATGGTCAGCCTTCCTCACCGATGACCGTGGCGGCATTTTGTCCGAGTTGCCCATCCGGACCATGGCGCACCGCCAATGGCCAAAAACGATCCCTGGGGGATCGGTACGACGCGGTGATCCGGTTGTCCAATAGCATGGCGGGTCATCCTCTCTGTTATCATGACCCGGAGTGGTGCTCCCGATGCGTTCTTCCCTCGCCTTGACGGCTCTCCTTCTGGCCATTCTTTCCGGGTGTGCAGGGTTCTCGGGCCGAGTGCCGGTTCCTCGGGGGGCGCCTCCTCTCTCTTCAGCCTCGCCGACTCCTCCAGAATCTCTGCCTCCCCTGGCCACCTACCACTTCGCCTTTTCCCAACTCGCCCTTCAGGAGGGCAAGAGGGACGTGGCCCTAGACCACTTGAAGAAGGCTCTGTTCTACCATCCCCAGTCAGGGTTTCTGACGGAGCAACTGGGAGGTCTCTACTTTGCGCTGGATCGCCTGCCTGAGGCGGAGCAGAAAGCCGAAAAGGCCACGCTCCTCTCTCCTCAGTATGGCCCAGGCTGGCGACTTCGAGGGCAACTCGCCCTCTACCGGGGAGACTCCCTTGCCGCCGAGACGTTCTTCCGTCGTGCGGTGGGAGCGGATCCGGAAGACGACATGGCCCAGTACTACTTCTTCCGCTGCCTGGTGCGGAACGGCAAGGTGGAAGAGGCTCTGAAGGCTCAGGAGGCCTATCTTCCCCATGCCCAGCGAGAAGTGTTTCCCCTGCTGCGGCGGGCTCAACTCCTTTCCGACGTAGGACGTCACGGCGAGGCCATGGGGGCCTGGAAAGAGGTCCTGACTGCTGACCCCTACAATGAGGACGCCCTTCAGGGATTCCTGGCGGCGTGTACGGTGCTGGAAAAGCGCAAGGACGCCCTTCCCCTCCTGGAGTCGTTGTTCCAGGAGTACCCCGACAGCCGGGATCTGCAATTCGCCCTGGTAGACCTCTATGTGACCGCTTCGCGCTTTGATGACGCCGTGGCCGTCCTCAAGGAGGTTTACGACACGGATCTGGCCCATCGCCCCCTCTATGCCTGGCAACTGGGACGATTGCTGGTGGATCTCCTTCGCTTGGGAGAGGCGGGAGAGATGGCGCAAGCAGGGCTGGAGGTTGCTCCCCTGGATGGGAGGTTGCTGATCCTCAAGGCCGAAGTGGAGAGGCTTTCCCTCCAGGAAGAAGAGGCCCTGAAAAGTTTTTCCCTGGTACGCCCCGGAGATCCCGCATGGCTAGAAGCCCTGTTTCGCAAAGCCAGCCTCCATCGCTCCCGAGGTGAATTGGATTTGGCCCTCCAGACTCTCGCCGATGGCTCCGGGTTGGCCCCTGCCGAAGGAAGTTTGTTGGAGGCGCGGATCCAGCTCTTGCAGGAGGCAGAGAGGGGAGGGGAGGCGGAAATCCTTCTCCCCTTGCTCAAGTCCGTGGATCCGGACAGCGGAGAGTTGGCCGAGGCGTCCCTGATGGCTGCCCGTGGGGATGTGGAAGGGGGAGAGGCCATTCTTTCCAGGCGTCTGGAGAGGGAAGGGCAGCGCCTGGTCGACGTGCTGGCCCTGTCCGAAGTCCTCCAGAAGGCAAACCGCCTCGATCACGCCATCCACATTCTCCAGGCAGCGCTGGCCAGGGTGGAAGCTCCAGGGGCGGTGGTCAGTCGGGCAGCGGAGGGACGGTCCGTGGAGGAGGCGGAAAAAACCATCACCGGGGAACGCATGGAACTCCTGGTGCGAATCGGTTTTCTCTATGGGCTGGTGGGGAAGGTGGACGACAGCGTCGCTTGGACCCGCAAGATCCTGGACATCGATCCGGATAATGCCACCGCCCTCAACAACATCGGCTACACCTGGGTGGAGGCCGGGAGGAACCACGCCGAGGCGGAGCAGATGATTCGCAAGGCCCTGGAGGTGGAGCCTCTGAATCCCTCCTATCTGGACAGCCTGGGCTGGGCCTTTCATCAACAGGGGCGCTTCCAGGAAGCCATCCCCTACCTGGAGCAGGCGGCGAGGAGAGAGCCTCGGGAGGCGGTGATCCTGGATCATCTCGCTTCGGCCTATCAGGGAGCCGGGCGAGGTTCCGATGCCATCTCCACCTGGCAGAGAGCACTTCTGTGCATCGACCCCACCCGGAGCGATGAAAAGCTTCTGCGGGAATCCATCCCATCCCGAATTCGCGCTGCCGGCGGGCACCCGTGAGGAGGGGCTGGATCGGGTGGATGCTCCTCTCCCTCTTGGGATGTACCCACCTTCCTCGCGCGGGAGCGTCCCTCCCTCCTCCGTCGGTCTCCCTGATGGAGGGCTGGTTTCTCCCTCCCCCCGCCTTCACCTCCCGCGAGGGGTCGGCCTCGGCACGCGTTTCCTGGCTGGGACTGACCGGCGGAGCCGAGGCCTCTTTCCGTCAGGCTGGAGGTGGCGATTTTCGCCTGGAACTGCGAGCCCCCTTTGGAGCCACCCTTCTGGCAGCCTCTCTGCAGGGCGATTCCCTGATCGTATGGAATCTGCTGCAAGGGCAGGTCTTCACCACCGACCAGGTCAACACCTTGCTCAGGGAGCGCTCTTCGGGATGGCTGGACGCGCCCGGGCTGGCCTGCCTGATCGCCGGCCGCCTTCCTCCCTCCCTCCGTCCCTTGCCTGAAACCCTTGCTGCCGGCTACCGGTTCTCTTCGGGGAAGGTAGAGTATCGTTGGCCAGTGGGAGGGGAAGAGGTCGCAGTCGTCATGGAGGATGGAGGCCCCCTCCTCTCCCTGTCATTTGCGGGGAGATTTACTGTGACCTGGAGCGACTGGCAAAGCGACCCTTCCTGCCCCCTGCCCAAAGGGGTGACCGTCCACAGCCAGGGGGGAGATCGCATCGCCATCGCCGCGTTTCGCCTTTCCTGCGGGGAAAAGGCGGACGAAAGGGATCTGGCGACCCTGACCCCCGACCCATCGATTCCCCGCCAGTCCCTGGAGGAACTCCTGCCATGAATGGTCTGCCGTCCCCAATGCTGAGGGTGGAAAAGCTCACCCGGCGCTACCGAAGCTCCCTGGGGTGGTGGGGAAGTCGGCAGAGGGTGGTGAGGGCGGTGGAGGAGGTGAGTTTTGTAATCAACCGGGGTGAAACAATTGGAATTGTTGGTGAAAGTGGTTGTGGAAAATCCACTTTGGGGCGGACGATCCTCCGCTTGGACCGCCCCGATTCAGGAAGGATCGTCTTTGACGGACAGGACATCGCCGGATGGGGAGAGGGGCAGCTCCGGCCCCTGAGGCGGCGCATGCAGATGGTGTTTCAGGACCCTTTCAGCAGCCTCAATCCACGCCAGAGGGTCTCCTCTCTTCTCGCCGAACCCCTCCTCCTCCACGGCATGGGGAACGCCGAGGAAAGGCGGAACCGAGTGGACGCGATTCTCTCCCAGGTGGGGCTTCCTCAGGAAGCGGGGAGGCGCCATCCCCATGAGTTCAGCGGTGGACAGAGGCAGAGGATTGGCATCGCCCGGGCCCTCATTTCTCAGCCCGATCTGCTGGTCTGTGACGAGCCGGTCAGTGCCCTCGATGTGTCCATTCGCGCCCAGATCCTCAATCTTCTTCGGGATCTTCAGCAGGAGCGCGGCCTGACCTGCATGTTCATTGCCCACGATCTCGCCGCAGTTGCCCACATGAGTGACCGGGTGGCGGT
>CAYRTW010000226.1:0-9601 GCA_964426935.1 uncultured Rickettsiales bacterium | reverse complement strand
AGGACCCGCGACGCGGCGATCCGACCGTGCAGCAGCATTTCGTGTGATACTCAGAGGGGGCTGTTTGGAAGAATCTCCGGCTGCTCTCTGGAAACACAGTGATTTCAGAAAGTCTCTACTGAAGATCCCCGTACAAGGTCACGTAGTTGTCCTGCTGCCACCGCAAATTGGGGTTGCCGGGCTCCAAACCCGGTGAGCCTTCTCCCTCGGCGTCGAAGATCTGGAGCCCGGGCAACTCCGCCACCATGGCCGCCGCCCGCCTCCTGATCTCCGGGAAGAACACTTCGTAGAGGTCGGCCTCCAGGGTCCTCTCACAGGAGGTGGGGTCGTTCCTGGGGGAATCGATGTGAGGGATGGGCCCGCAGCCGGCCAAGGTGGATCTCAACACGGTAAAGGAACCGACGGGCTCCCCCAGAAAGGCGCCGGTCCATCCCAGAACCAGATCCTCATCATGGAAATCCAGCCGGGCTTCCAGGTACACGGTCTCCACCGCACCGACCACGGGCTCACCGCTGATGGTGATCTTCAGACTGGGAATGTCGTAGACCAGGGGAACCTCTCCGCCGTTGGCCGCTGGAGGATCCTGGTGCATCCAAATAAGGGGGGTCATCTCGTGACTCACATGAATCCACACCCGGTTTCCCCCGATGGAGGCCAGCCCCGGGGAGACCGCGGCTAAAAGGTCCCCTTTCAGGTCGGGAGCAATGTCCGGGTCGCCCCCACACCAGGCAACGGGGTCGATCCCCAACTCCCCGCAGGTGGGTGCCCAGTCAAAATCCAGAAAGCCATCGGCCAGGGTGGCCACCACCCGGGTGAGGAAGGGGGTGGTCATTGAATACGCTACGTCAAAGGGGTCCCCCAGCTCATCCAGCCCGTCCTCGGACAGGGGAGGCGGATACACGTCAAAGGTCCAGGCCAGGCCGTCGCCGGTCCACTCCAGGGCGACGACCGCCGGGTCGTACCGAACGGCCAGGCCAGCCTCTTCTCTCACATCCAACAGGCCATAGGTCACATAGGCGTCGTACCAGGTCAGGGGATCGACGCCCACATCCAAGGGGTGGATGAGCAAGTCCAAAGCGGTGTCCTCACCACGCCCAGTCACCCCCGTTTCCCAGGCATTGGTCACCACCCGTTCCAGGTCATCATCGAAGTTCATCAACCAGGCGGTGGCATCGACAACAAAGTCCGGGCCCGAGCAGGTCTGGTACCCGGCGAAATGCACCCAATCATGAAGCTCAAAATCGGGCAGGGCCTGATCCTGGACGTCCAGTTCCTCGTCTGACAACAAAGAGACCTCGACACCGAATGGCACGGGGGAAACGAGGGTCCCGTATCCGGCATCCACCTCGGCGTCATCGCAGGTGGCCCATTCATCCAGCCATTCGGTGCTGGTGATTTCCAGGTTGTCCATCTCCGTCTCGGCGTTGAAGACACACACCACCGGTTGGGGCTTCTTGGTCCATTCGATCCGCAGGTCCCGCAGACGCATTTCGGCCGTGGCGTCGACGCGATCAAGAACCACATCCGATTCGATCGATCCGTCGACCAGGGACAGATCCACCGAGGAGACCCCCGACAACGAGGCGTCGGTCAGTTCCCCCTCCAGGGTGTTCACGCACACCTGATAGTCATCGGGATGATCGATTGGATTGTCGTGGACACAGATCGACTGCATGGTCGCCCAGGCCGCCAACTTCACCGCTGGTACCACGGCTGCATCGTAGGTCTCCTTGGCCACCAGGTATTCGCCATACTGCAGCAGGGCTTCGGCAACCACCGCCCCGTAGGCATCGGTGTCCTTGAATTGCGGCTCCTGATCGATGGGGAAGCACCCGTCAGTGAGGGTGGTTGAAAGCGGGGGAGTCAGGTCCTGGACCTCCAGGTTTAGATCGTCGTTGTAGACGCTCAGGCTGGGGTACGGCAGGGTGGAAAGGTGGGTGGGCTCCAGGATGTCAAAGGCCGCCGCCGTCATCTGACCGGCCAGCCCGTCGATGACCTGGATGTCGGTGTCCCCCTGACCGAAACCCGGGTTGTAGCGGGCATCCATGGGCACCACTCGGGAGCGGGCGTGAACCTTCAGGTTCCGATCCACCAGTTCCACCAGGATGGGCTGAGCCAGGTGGTAATCCCCGGCGTAGGCGCCGGCGTAGGGAAACCACCAGGGAAAGGCCACCCCACCGAAATAGGTCTCTCCGAAGGGAATGGCGGCGCTGAAGGAGGCACTGACGCCGCCCAGATGGACCATGGTTCCCTGGATGCCCTGCACGTAGACCCGAAAGTTGGCCATCTGAGCAGCGGTCAGTCCGTTGACCCTCCCGGCGATGGTCAGCCTTTGGGTGGCGGCGTCGTAGGAGGGATGGCTGTCGGTAATGATGGTGCCGGTGACCGGGCCCACCTGGGTGAACTGCCGGGAGGGGGCGGCCTTCCCCGGCGATGGGAGGATGGCGAGCAAGGCCATGGCAGCGATGATGCGGGCGGTGAGATGAGACATGGAACTCCTCGTCAGTGATTGTCCAGGACGATCTGCCCTGGTTGTAATGGTCGCCATTGAACTTGTATGGGCGGGCGGTCTGGCACCGAAGTCCTGGTCCTCATTTGGTGTCTGCCGACGGCAGCGCCCCGGAAGCTGGAAAGTTCCGCCGGGTCCCGGTGGGCGGCTCCTGAAAATCAAGGGTCCTCCCCGGCCAGAAACCCATCACCGGTAACTGCGGCGAAGGCTCAGACCGGGGTAGTAGTGCTCCAGGATCTGAAGATAGGTCCGGCCCTCCTGAGCCAATCCCCGGCTCCCCCACTGGCACAAGCCTACCCCATGGCCGCGTCCTCTCCCCTGCAACAGCCACCCTGCGCCCTGGGGAACGAAGGTGAAGAAGGTGGACTTGATCCGCGAGTACCCCAGGCGACGACGAAAGTCCTCGGCAGCAAGGGTGATCTCCCCCCCGTCCCTCTCCACCCGCAACGAAGCGAGACGGGAAGTGGAGGTGCGCTGCCCCACCTGGAGGCCCTGGATCCCTCCGGTTCCCGGCAGCGCCTGCATCAAGTCCGCCGAAGACACCCATTCACTCCATTGGATGGCTGGACTGCCACTGCAGTAGTCGCAGGTGACCCCGTGAAAACCGGATTCGGGGCGATCTGGCCACACCGCCTTGGCTTCCTCGGTGTGCCCTCCGCAGGCAGAGTGAAAATAGGTGGGAGCCACGACCCCCCCGTTCATCATCACCTCACCTCGGGTTTGTCTTGTCGCCGCAATGGATTCGGAGTCAGGGGCTGCCAGGGTGAACACCTGATCCGCCACGGTAGACTGAAGATCATAGGCACCGCTGGCGGAACGGCTCCGCCACAAGGCGTAGCTCCGGGAGGCCACCGCCTGGGCCTTCAGAGCCTCTCTCTCCCAGCCCCGGGGAATCTCCCCCGCCAGGACCCCCTCCACATAGCGTTCCACGTCCATGGTGGCCACCCCCAAGATTCCGGCCTCCCCTTGGGGGACCAGGGCAAGCCCGAAAGGCACCGCCACTTCCCCGACCTGCAGGGCCGCCCCACTGACCTCCCGAAGGATGCCTCCCTCAGGAAACGCCCGCCCCTGCCCCCAACTCAACTCCTGCCCCTGCCTCTCCACCCTCATTGAAGAACCCACGGCCTGAATCCGATTTCCATCGTCCAAGACAAGTTCTTTTCCTCTGAACACCAGGCGACCTTCCCCCTGGATCACCACCACCCGAACCTCCGGCAACCCTTTCCTGTCTCCTTCGGGCATGGCGGATTCCGGCTTTTCCAGAGCAGCGAGGCGGGAGGTCAAGGACAGAATCGCCTCTCTCAGACCAGCATTCTCCTTGGCCATTCCCCCCTCTTCCTTCCCGTTCCTGAAGAAGAAAAATCCCCATCCCATCAGCAGGCCCGCCCCCAAAACGACCAGGCCCAAAAGGGCCACTCGAAGAGGGCGCAGGCGAATGCGAAGGGGGCCTTCCCGGCGATTTCGTTCCAGGACCAGCAAGGGACCACGCAGGCGCGATGACGAGGAGGAAGAGGGACGGGATGAGGGGTTCCGGGTTGGGGATCCGGAGGGGCGTGGAGTGCCACTCATGGGAGGGCTCTACCGAGGCTGGGAGGGCGGAAACTCAGCTCAACCCGCTCTGAAAGGGCTCCCCTCCAGCCCATTACTTGCGACCCAGGAGGCGGCGCAGCCGATCCCCCAGACTCTCCTCCTCGGATGCGACATCCTCCCGGCGGGCGGTGTAGACGCGGCCGGTGGAATTGTCGAAAGAGGAGGGTGGTGGTGGTGAAACGGGACGAGAGGCCGGGGAAACTCGGGCGGGTGGGGAAGGAGCAGGAGCTGGAGGCCGGGAGGGGCGTAGATAAGCCGAGTCTTCGGGAAGAGACGAGAGCGTCTGGGACGGAGCCGACGCCCGGGCCAGCCTCTCTGCCCCTTGCTCCCTCAAGGATTCCAGGTCGGCCCGGGATCTCCTCAAGGCGAGGCGGGCTTGATCCAGTTCCACCCCCAACCGGTCCCTCTCTCGCTGAAGAGAAGAGGCCGCAGCGGTGGCCGCCCCCTTCTCCTCTCGAAGTCGCTGGATCTCCAATGCCAGGGCCTCCCTCTCCTGGACCAGGGGAGCCAGTTGAACCCTCTCCTTCTCCAGAGCCTCCACCCGGGCCCGCGCCTGGCGAATCTCTCCTCGGGCCGCTTCCAGGGTCGCCAAAAGGGGCTCCACCTCTCTCTTCCTCTCCTCCAATTGAGAGGCAAGAGCCTGATTTTCCCTGGTCATGTCTTGGATTCTCCGCCCCGCTGAGCCCACCTCCTCCCGAAGAAGGTCCTTTTCCCGCTGAAACCCTTCCAAAGCCCGGGTCAGCCTCTCCTTCTCCTGAAGCAGAAGATGCACCTGGGCCTGAGACTTCTCCGCTTCGCTGCGAGCCGAAGACGCCTCCCCCAGCCAGCGATCCCTCTCCTCCTCCAGTGCCTCCAGGAGGCCAGGATCCACTTTCTCCGACGAGCCCTCCTGAAAAAAAACCTCCTCCTCCCGCCTCTCCTCCTCCGCCTCTTGCAACCGCAATGAGAGGCGGGCCGCCTCCTCCCTCCACCGGTCCACCTCCGACCCGGCGACCTCCGCCTGATCCTCGGCTGCGATTCTGGCACGTTCCAGAGCCCGGATTTGTTCGTCCTTTGCGAAGAGAATCTGCTGGAGCCGCACTTCCTCCCTGGCAAGCATCTCCTTCACGACCCCTTCCGACTCCGCCTTGTCCTGGACGGCCACCTCCTTTTCCCGTTGCAGACTCTCCAGGCGGGAGCGCGCTTCTTCCGCCTGGGTCAGGGCCGAAAGCTCCCTCCCCAACGCCTCATCCCGCTCCCCCTCCAAGATCTTCTCCGTCCTGAACGCTTTTTCCCGATGGTCGGCGAGGGTTTCCTCCATCTGCCGCACCGCCTCCTTCAGCAGGTGACGGGTCCTCCCCACCTCCTCTTCTGCGGCGCTGGCGGCCTCTTCAGCAACGCGAACCGCCTGTTCGGCAGCGGTTCTCGCCTGCTCCGCCTGGTCCTTCATGAGGCGAAGCCCCTCCAACTCCTCCCTCCTCTCCTCCGCTGATGGGAGCCCCTCCAGGTCCGGACCTGCACCAGCAGCAGGACGGGGGGGAGAAACCTGCGCCGCTGGCATCAGGGACTCCACCAGAAGACGAAGATCTCGCAATTCATGGAGGAGGGGAGAAGAGGGATCACCCGAGGGGGCCAGGCCAGGAGGCGGAGTCCCCAGGATCCCCCTCAACCGAGCGATCTCCGAGTCTCGTCGAGCCAACGCCTCCCGCCACTCCCCCTCAAAATCGTCCGGGGGAGGAGGCTCCTGCGGTGGAGGAGGGGGAAGCAGGGAGGGCTCTTCATCCCCCAGCAGGCGGGCCATCCAGGTCAGCAAGCTCACGTCTTGATGTCTCTCAGCGATTCAGAGCGAAGGGAGGAGGGAGCCTAGCGACACCCCTGGGTGTTGGAAGGGCCATCATAAGAACAGCAGAACCACCCGCAAGCACAGTCGTTGATGACGGAGGCACAGCAACTGTTGATCCACTTGGCGGTGTTGCCACAGGCGGGGGCCACCCCATCCTCCCACCCCTCTTCGGCGATGTAACAATCGTAGAAGCCCCCTTCAAAGAAGCCGCACTCCCCGTCGAATCGGTTGTCGAACTGGATCTCATCATTGCCGTTGCAGTCGTAGTCGTAGCCCCCGTCTCCCCGATTGGCAGTGAAGAACGCCAATTGCCCGGGGAAGACGGACGGATTCATGTCGTAGCAGTCCCCTCCCTGGAAGGCTCGATAGTTGCCGTCGAATCCGCAAAGGCAGCGGGGATCTCCCACCCCGAAATTATCTCCATCCACATCCTCCCAGAGATCGGTGCAGCCATAGGCGTCTTCCTCATCGGCGATCCCATCGCAGTCCTGGTCCACCCCATCGCAACTTTCGGTGCCTACCGGGCTGATGAGGGGATTTCCGTCATCACAGTCCCCGGGAAGAGATCCATCCACACAATCCTCTACCGGACAGGAGGGGTCCAGTTCCGGTCCCACACAGTACCCGTCCAGATCGTAGTCGGTGGCGCAGGTCTCCTCATCGACAAAGCCGTCGCAGTCGTTGTCGAGCCCATCGGCGTATTCGGTTCCCCCGGGGTAGGCGGATGGGTTTTCGTCATTACAGTCCCCGCCGTTCTCCGGGAAACCGTCCCCGTCATCGTCGGAGCAGGGTGTTTCCTCGTCGATCACCCCATCGCAGTCGTTGTCGGAGCCATCGCAGGTCTCCAGCGCCCCGGGGAAGTCCTCATCCTCTCCGTCATCGCAATCCCCATCCGTCTCCGAATACCCGTCCCCATCATCGTCATACAGGGGGGTCCCCTCATCGGTAATCCCATCGCAGTCATCGTCAACGCCGTTCCCGCTCTCGGGGGCCCCGGGATAGACCGAACTGTTGGTGTCGTCGCAGTCGTTTTCGTTGGCAGCGAACCCGTCCCCATCGGCATCCAGCTCATCCAGACTGCGGATCACCACCGAAACCGAATCCTCTCCCGACCCTCCCGACTCATCCACCACCTGAACGGAGATGACGTTGATCCCCGGCTCCAGAGAGGCCGTGGAAAACTGGAGAATCCCCTCCGAATCGGCGGGCTCGGCGTTCAAAGGCTCGGCAGAGAGGGTGCTGGCCCAGGTGACCACGCAATGGGTCACGTTGTTGTCATCGTCAACCCGAGCCTGAAAATCAATGAGATCCCCTTGGGCATACTCCGCCTCGTCCTGGGGAAAGAGGATGGAGACGCTGGGGGGTCGGTCATTGGACTGGACCACGGTGTTGTTGCAGCCGACAAGGCCTACGAACAAGACGGCAAGGGAAGAGGATTTCGTCCTCCAGCCAAGTTGCATGACCAACCTCCTGATCGGCGCGGAGGAAGAGGGGATGACCTCCGGGCGGGGTGAGGAGTCTAGCAGCCCTGTTCAAGCCTGTCCCCCCGAAACCGCAGGACCTTCTCCCCTTACGAAGGCCAGATCGCCCGGATCTTCTCCTCCAACCCCTCTGCCCATTCCTCCAGAGAGAGGGTTTCGGGGATCACGATGCGGAGCTTGTTTCCCCGCATCAGAGTGACCTCCCCGGGATCCCTGGGAGTCAGTGGAATCTCGATGGCCTCCCGAGAAATTCCCATGTCGTCGATGACGTCGAACACCGCCTCGATCTCCCTCATCCCCACCACGCTCAGCCGTTCCATGATTTCCTCAATTATCATAAATAGTTGGACAACTGCCTTCCACCGGGAGATCTCTCATTCACGGGTCCACGGGTGGAGGAGAAGACTGGTCAACGGAAGGATACCCCCGCCGCTTCAGGGCCTCCATCGCCTCCCGGGTCAAGGGGGAAACCGGCCCCGGATCTGTTCTCGGACCGCCGAAACGACGCTGGAGGGCGTCCTTCAGCCGCTGCCCCACCGGTCCCAGGCTCTGATTGCGCCGATAGAGATTCCAGCGCTCCTTGGGATCCTCCTCCAGATTGTACAGCTCCCAGGCCTCCTGTTCCGAATTCGTTCCATCCGCCCCCCGACGGCGAATCAGCTTCCAGGGACCCGAGCGAAGAGCCACCGCTTGGGAACCCCCGATGTAATGCTCCTTGGTCAATTCTCCCTGGACCCACCCCTCCAAAAGGGGCACCAGAGACCGCCCCTCTACTCCGTCAGGGACAGGTTTTTCCAGGATATCCAGCACGGTAGGGAGGAGATCGATGGCCTCCACGATAGGCATCACCTGGGGCACCGTCACTGCCCCTTGAGGAAGGCGAAGCGCCATGGGGACCCGTACCACCTCCTCATAGGGGCCATAGCCGGGCCCGAAGAACCCCCTCTCTCCCAACCCTTCCCCGTGGAGACCCAGGAGAATGACCAGAGCCTTGCCCCTCCCCGCCCCTTCCAGTGCGTCCAGAACCTGGCCAAAAGCCCGATCCAGGGCCGGTGCTTGAGCCCGATACTGCCCCTCCACCCATCGAGAGTCCCCATCGGTGAGGGGAACGGGCTCCGGCAAAGGATCCAGGAGTTTTCCGGGAGGATGGGGGCGATACAGGCCAAAGGCGGTGGCATCCAGAAAGCCCTGATCGAGGGGGCGGTGACGAAGGATTCCCTGATATCCCTTCCCCACTCCCTTCACCTCGGGATAGGGGACCGCCATTCCACCCAAGTGAACGTGGAGAAAGACGTGCTGACCTCGGGGAATGGTTCCCAGCCACTCCCGAGCCCGAGTCACCGCTCCTCCGTCGCCGGGTTGGGACAGCACGGTGTCCAGGCCCCTCTCCAGCCCGGTGTCCTCGGGAAACCCCCACGCCCCTTGGAACGAGGCGGTAGCGTAGCCTTGGGAGGAGAGAATCTGGGCCAGGGTGACCGTGGAAGGGGACAGGGTCTGCCCCTTTCCCTCAACGCCGTGGGTGCTGGGGTGCTGTCCGGTAAAGGCGCTGGCCAGGCTGGGGAGGGTCCAGGGGGCCTGGGCCAGGGCCCCGGGGAAAGAGACCGCACCTTCCTTTATCCACCGATGGATCTGCGGCGTCGAAGCAGGGTCCCCCACCGCATCCAAGCGGAAGGACGAAGCGGTCACCCAGATCACGTCCAGGTTTCGGGGAAGGCGGCTCCCATCGGCGGGAGGGCGAAACCCCACCCGCGCCGCCACGCACAAGACAAGGAGGATCAAGGATGCAGGAACAGCGAGGGAGCGCACCGGCAGGAGTGTAGCAGGAAGCGCCGCCCGGGTTGCCCGCCTCCCCGGACCTCCCCGTCCGTTCATGACAACCTCCACTCCCTCCGTTCATCCCTGTGAATCTCGATGCTGCCTCCCACCACCGATGGGAGTACCATTCACTCAGCTCCCCTACCCGGAGGATCTCCATGACCCGCCTTTCCCTTTTCCTGGCCCTCTCCTCCCTGGCACTCCTGGCTCCTGCTTGTGATCCCGCCGGTCAGGAGGACGACGACGCCAGCGATGACGATGCCACCAGCGACGACGACACCACCGTATCGGATGACGACACCACTCCCCCCGATGACGACACCACTCCGCCCGACGACGCCACCACGCCCCCCGGGGGCGCCGCCGCGCCCGGGGGGGGCGGCG
>CAYRTW010000225.1:0-9649 GCA_964426935.1 uncultured Rickettsiales bacterium | reverse complement strand
GTTCCGGGAAGAGATGAACTGCAGAGAGGATACACCGGTGCGGTCTGGACGGAACCGGGGTTCCGCCGGCCAAGAGGATGTCTTCGAGAGGTGGCACTGGCTGGTCCCCGCTCCGTCGTTATAATTGCCACCCTCCAGGCTCCTTCCTGTCAGGTCTTTCCTCCCGGATACACCATGTTCGCCCCTCCCCCCTCGGTTCCCCCCTTTGAGCTTGACCTGAGCCTTGCCGACCTCCCCGAGGAGGCCCGAGAGTCCCTGTGGAGAACCCTCTCCTCGGGAATCGACCGACTCGGTGAGTTGAAGTCCTCGGGAGGGGCGGGGTTCCTGGAGGTGGGGGAAGTGGGAGGCCCCATCCTGGAAGCCGCCTCCCTGCGGGTGTCCCAGATGGCCAGAGAGGCCCACACCCTGGTGGTCCTGGGAATCGGTGGATCGGCCCTGGGAACCCGGGCGGTGGATCAGGCGCTGACCCCCCCGCTGAGCGACGGCAACGGGCGCCGGCTGCTGGTGGTGGACAACGTGGATCCCGACACCTTGACCGGGCTGCTGCGTCTGGCCTCCCGGGGTGGAGTGGCCTTCAACGTGGTTTCCAAGTCGGGGAGAACCATGGAGACCCTGGCGCAACTGGCCCTGTTGGAGGATCTGGTGGGGAGGTCCCCCTTTGTGGTGACCACCGACCCCACCCAAGGTCCGCTAAGGGCCTGGGCCACTGCCAGGAACATCCCCTCTCTGCCGGTTCCCTCCAATGTGGGAGGGCGGTTTTCGGTGCTGACGGCGGTGGGACTGCTGCCTCTTCTATGGCGGGGCCATGACGGAGAGGCCCTGCTGGCCGGAGCGTCCCGAATGGCGAAACGCTGCCTTCTTTCCTCCTATTCCGACAATCCGGCAGCGATCCTGGCGGCCTTCCACCTGCATCACCACCCGGCCCGCCGAACCTCGGTCCTCCTGCCCTACTCGGATCGCCTCAAAGAACTGGGGGCCTGGTGGGTGCAGTTATGGGCGGAATCCCTGGGAAAGACCCTGCCCTCGGGAGAGCCCTTCGGATGGACGGCTCTGTCCGCTCCAGGGGCCACCGATCAGCACTCCCAACTGCAGCTCTTTCTGGACGGACCCAAAGACAAGGTGTGTACCTTCCTCCGGGTGAAGGAGGCCGGCGAGGGGGATCCGATGATTCCCCTTTCTTCCCATGGGGGCGGGCCGGCCTACCTGCCCGAAGGCCTTGCCGGGCAACGGATTTCCCGCCTTCTGGAGGCGGAAAGGCAAGCGACGGCCGAGGTGCTTCACTCCCGAGGGCAGCCCTCGTTGACCGTCACCCTGCCCCGAGTGGACGCCCTCACCCTGGGGGCTCTGCTGATGCTCTTTGAGGGGGCGACGGCCATTACTGGACTGGCGGCAGGGGTGGACCCCTTTGATCAGCCTGCCGTGGAGTTGGGCAAGGTCCTCGCCCTGAGAAACATGGCCGCCCGGCAAGGATCCCCGTCATGAGCACCCGCATCCGCATCCTCCCCGAGGGGTTGGTCAACAAGATCGCCGCTGGAGAGGTGGTGGAAAGGCCCGCTTCGGTGATCAAGGAGCTGGTGGAGAACTCCCTGGACGCCGGGGCGACCCGTATCGATGTGGAAGTGCGAGGGGGTGGAAAGTCCCTGTTGCGGGTGTCCGACGACGGCCTGGGGATGAGTCGGGAAGACGCTCTTCTGTGCATCGAGAGGCATGCCACCTCCAAGATTCGCAACGACGAAGACCTGTTTGCCATTCATTCCCTGGGGTTCCGGGGAGAAGCCCTGCCCTCCATTGCCGGGGTAAGCCGCTTTGAGATCCGGACCTGCCTGCACGGGGCCGAGGCAGGAACCCGCCTGCGCTTGGAGGGGGGAGTGCTCCGGGAGGTGAGTGAATCGGAAGCCGCTCCAGGGACGGAGATCACCGTTCGCAGCCTGTTCTTCAACGTCCCGGTGCGGTTGAAGTTCCTCCGGGGAGACCGCACCGAACACGCCCACGTCTTGGAGGCGGTGGTGCGGGAGGCCCTTGCCCATCCCCATGTGGCTTTCACGGTGACCGGGGGAGATTCAGAAGCGATCCGGGCCCCCCGCACCGAGTCCCTGCGGCGGAGGGTCCAGGACCTTTTGGGGAAGCAGGTGGCCCAGTCCCTTCACGAGATCAGCGCCTCCCACGGCGATGTATCGGTGGAGGGGCTGATCTCCGACCCCTCCCTGACCCGCTCCACCCGGGAAGGGTTGTATCTATACGTAAACGGCCGTTTCGTGAGGGACAAGCTGGTGTCGGCGGCAGTGGCAGAGGCCTATCAGGGAGTCATTCCCCGGGGGAGATATCCGGTGATGGTGCTGTCGGTGCGTCTGCCCCCCGATCTGGTGGATGTGAACGTTCACCCCACCAAGACCGAGGTGCGCTTCGTCCGCCCCCAGGAGGTCTTTCAGGCGGTGATGGCTCCGCTGAGGGACTCGTTCCGAGACGTGGCGGCGGCGGTGTACTCCACTCCCGAGGCCCGACCCCGGGTGGAGAGAGGGCAGGATTTCCGGACCCTATCCCCCGAGCTTCCTTTTTCCCGGGAGGAGACATCGGCAGGTCCATCCTCTTCGCCTCCGTCTACATATCTCCATGATATTGCCTGGGAAGTAGAGACTCCGTCGCCCCCTGGCATGGAAGCGTCCCGGGAGTGGAGTCCCCCCTTGCGCCCCACTCCTCCCCTTCCTCTCTCCGAGGAAGAAGGGGGGGAGTCGTCAAGGGAATCGGGACCTTCACTCCCTCCCCAAGCCCGGTGGGTTTCCCCGCCGTCCCCCCTCGAGCCTGCTCCCGAGACGCCCGCGTCTTCAACGCACTTTGCCAGGCGGGAAGGAGGGGCGGGAACCCGCTTTCAGGACCTTCAGATCCTGGGGCAATACGACCTCACCTACCTGCTGTGCCAGGACGGCACCGATCTGGTGCTCATTGACCAGCACGCTGCCCATGAGAGGGTGACCTTCGAACGCATCCGCGCCCTCGCCGATGGCTTGGGAGGAGCCTCCCAGATGCTGCTGGTGCCCGAGGTCCTGGACCTGCCCCGGGCTCAGGCGCAAGCCCTCCTGGAGAGGCGGGAATTGCTTGCCGAGCTGGGGCTCGAAGTGGATGACTACGGTGGAGAGTCGGTGGCGGTGAAGTCTCTGCCCCCCGGAGTGTCTTCGGCTCGCATGCGCCGTCTCATCACCGACCTCGCCCAGGAACTCATGGGGGAAGAAGTGCCAAGGGCCGTTCAGGATCTCAAGTATCTCCTGGCCTCGTTGATGGCTTGCCACTGTGCAGTGAGGGCCCAGGATCGCTTGAATCGGGAGGCCATCCTGTCCCTTCTCAAGCAACTGGACCAGGTGGATTTCTCCTTTGCCTGCCCCCACGGCCGGCCCCTGATGGTCAAGTTTCCCCGGCGGGATGTGGAACGCTGGTTTGCCCGGTCCTGAGGTGTCAGACCCCTTCTTCCCCCTGCGTCCTCCCCTCCTGGTGCTCTGCGGCGCCACCGCCACCGGGAAATCGACCCTCGCCTTGGCCCTGGCGGAGGCACTGGGAGGGGAGATCGTTTCGGCAGACTCCATGCAGGTCTACCGGGGGATGGACGTGGGGACCGCCAAGCCTTCCTTCCAGGAAAGAGCGGGGATTCCCCATCACGGTCTGGACCTTCGCGATCCTGAGGAGGGGTATTCGGCGGCAGAGTTCCAAGGGGACGCCGACGGATGGATTGAGGGCATACACGCCCGGGGGCGAATTCCCATCGTGGTGGGGGGGACCGGGCTCTATCTGCGGGCCCTCCTGGATGGATTGATGGATGCCCCCTCCCGGAACGAGACGCTGCGGGCCTCCCTGAGGGCCGAAGAAGAGGAGAAGGGGCCTGGCACCCTGCATCGTCGCCTCCAGGAAGTGGACCCGGAAACCGCCCTCCGTCTCCATCCCCGGGATCTGATCCGGATCGAGAGGGCCTTGGAGGTGTGGACCTTGAGTGGGCAGCCCATCTCCGCCCTGCACCAGGCCCATCGATTTGCTGAAAAGCGATACCCGAGCATGAGGCTGAGGCTGGACCTCCCCAAGGCCGCCCTCCATCGGCGCATTGACGCCAGGGCAGAGGCCATGTGGAAAAACGGCTGGTGTGAAGAAGTGAGAAACCTCATGGCCCGGGGCCTCTCCCCCCATTCCCGCCCTCTCCAGGCCCTGGGATACCAGCGAGTTGTGGAGCATCTTCTGGAGGGAGCGAAGGAGGAGGATGCGGTGAGAAAGATTCAGTCGGACACTCGAACCTACGCTCGCCGCCAGGAAAACTGGTTCCGAGGGGACCGGGAGGCTCTGTCCCAGCCCCCGTTTCCAGAAGGATTTCCCATTGCGCTTGAACGGGCGCGGGGGTTCTTGCAGGATGCGGGCGTCCTCTCCCACATGTGACGGGAGGTGGCACACGAGGCGGATCCTTCCCCCAGGATTCCGCCGGAAGGCTGGGTATGGCAGGGCAGGTGGTCCTTGAGTTCGAAAGAGAGATCGTAGGACTGGAAGAGAAGATCGCCGAGTTGCGGCGGGTCACTGCCCTGGGAGTCAACGACTGGTCCAAAGAGATTCACGCCCTGGAAGAGAAGGTCAGGGAGTTCCGCACTGAAAAGTTCCAGCGCCTCACTCCCTGGCAGCGCACCCAGATCTCCCGCCACCCTCAGAGGCCCTACACCCTGGACTATCTGCGGATGATCTTCACCGATTTCCATGAGTTGCACGGGGATAGAAACTTCATGGACGACGCCGCCATCGTCTGCGGCCTGGCCCGTCTGGAGGGACGTCCGGTGGTGATCATCGGCCATCAGAAGGGGAGAAACACCCGAGAGAACGTTCTGCGAAACTTTGGGATGCCCATGCCCGAGGGGTATCGCAAAGCCCTGCGCGTCATGAATCTGGCCCACCGTTTCCGCCGCCCCATCCTCACCTTCATCGACACCCCCGGTGCCTATCCAGGCATCGAGGCCGAGGCCCGGGGGCAGGCGGAGGCCATCGCCAAGAACACCATGGTCATGTCCACCCTGAAGGTCCCCATCGTCTGTACGATCATCGGGGAGGGAGGCTCGGGGGGAGCCCTGGCCATCGGGGTGGGGAATCGGGTGCTGATGATGGAGAACTCCATCTACTCGGTGATCTCTCCCGAGGCCTGCGCCGCCATCCTGTGGAAGGACCAAAGCCACGCCTCCAAGGCCGCCGCCGCGTTGCGCTACACCGCGTCGGACTGCCTGCGCCTGGGGGTGGTGGACGAGGTGATCCAAGAGCCCGTTGGAGGTGCTCATCGGGATCCCGAGGGTGCGGCGGTGGCTCTGAAAGCAGCCTTGCTTCGTCACCTGGATTCCCTTTCCCATCTAGCGGATGACGCCTTGGCGGAGGATCGATACCGGAGATTCCGGGACCTGGGGCGATTCACCGAAGACGGGGTGGCCAGGGGTGCCGGGGAAACCTCCATCGACGCGACGGTGGAAGAGGAACTCATCGTGGGGACGGGGTCATGAGCGAAAGGCGCTTCACCATTGCCATCGATGGACCCTCGGGAGCCGGCAAGAGCACGGTCGCCCGCAGTCTGGCCCGACGACTTGGCTACGCCTATCTGGACACCGGCGCCATGTACCGGGCGGTGGCGGTCATGGCCCGCAGGGGAAGGGTGGATCTTCAGGACGAACCTTCCCTGGTGGACCTGGCCCTCTCCCTGCGGTTCTGGTTTCCCGACCGCCCCGACGGGGGTCAGGGGGTGGTGGTGAACGGGCTGGATCTCTCCAACGAAATTCGCAGCGGTCAGGCGGGGATGGACGCCTCCCGAGTAAGCGCCCTGCCGGGGGTGCGTCAGGCCTTGACCGCCGAGCAGAGAAGGCTGGGAGCAGAGGGGGGAGTGGTGATGGAGGGGCGAGACATCGGCACCGTGGTCCTCCCCAATGCGGAGGCCAAGTTCTTCCTTCAGGCTGAATCCCAGGAAAGGGGAAGGAGGCGGCTGCGAGATCTCCAGGCCCGCGGAGAGGAGCCCTCCCTGGAGGACGTGGTGGCGGACCTGGAGAAGAGGGATTTCCAGGATTCCACCCGGACGGCCGCTCCCCTGCGGCCTGCTGAGGATGCGATCCAAGTGGACTCGACCCGGCTGAACGCCCAGGAGGTGGTGGAAAAAATGCTGGCGATCATCGCCTCCCTTCCCCACTCCACCGGGGGCGATTCCTGAGGAAAATCTCCCGGGGAGTACGGGCCTGACTTCGGGTTCGTGCCTATATCTGGCCTTCCATGGATGCCTGCATCCGCCCCAGGGGCGCCCATCGCCCGGAGTCTCATGGACAACCTTCAATACGTCATCCTGGCCTTTCCCATCTTTTTGTTCTCGCTGGTGTTTCATGAATTTGCCCATGCACTGGCCGGACACCGTCTGGGGGACGATACCGCCCGTTTGCTGGGGAGGTTGACCCTCAACCCCGCTCCCCATGTGGACCCCTTGGGGACCATCGCCTTTCCCCTGGTGGGGATGTTCATGGGGGGGATGATCTTCGGATGGGCCCGGCCAGTCCCCTTCAGTCCCCATCGGCTTCGTCATCCTCTGCGGGATGCCGCCATCATCGCCGGAGCGGGCCCCGCCTCCAACGTGGTGCTGGCCCTGTTGGCAGCCCTGGCCCTGCGTCCGGTGCATCTGGCCGCCGCCGCCTCTGCTTCGCCCCTGCTGGATGCCCTGGCCACCATGCTGATGATCACCGTGCAACTGAACGTTCTCCTGGCCTGGTTCAACCTGCTGCCCATCCCTCCCTTGGATGGCTCCAAGGTGCTGGCCTTCTTCCTGCCTCCCTCCTGGAGGGACTCCATGTGGTCGGCCCAGTCCATGGGGCCCATGCCTCTGTTGTTGTTCCTCCTGATTCCCGGTCTGTCCCGGGTTCTCCTCGGTCCGGTGGGGGTCATCACCGATGTCCTGACCGGTCTGGCCCTGAGGGGGGTGTGACCGAATCCCTCCCCATCAGCCCACCGCAGATTCACATCGCGGTGTTCGAAGGTCCTTTGGACCTTCTGCTCCACCTGTGTCGGGAGGCGGAAGTGGACGTGACCGCCATCCCGGTGGCCATCATCACCGCCCAGTACCTGGAATATCTGGATCTCATGAAGAGGTTGAACCTTGAAATCGCTGGAGAATTTCTCTCCATGGCGGCGACCCTGTGCTACATCAAGAGCCGAGAGTTGCTGCCCCGATCCCCTGAGCCCGACGAGGAAGAGGAAGCAGGGGATCCTCGAAAGGAATTGATTCTCAGGCTCCTCCAGTATCGCAAATACAAGGAAGCCGCCGATTCCCTGGCTCGTCGCCCCATCCTGGACCGGGATCTCTTTCAGAGGCCCGCCACGGCGGAGGCTCAGGAGAACGCCGGGCCGGCCCCCATTGAGGCCGGGCTGTTCGAGCTGCTGGCCGCTCTTCGGGAGATGCTGACCCAGAAAGCCAGGCAACCGGCCCTCCACCGGGTTCACCTGGAGCCGGTCACCCTGGGAGGATGCATGCGGACTCTGCTGCGGGGCTTGAAATCCGGCGGGGGTTCAGCCACCTTCCGCACCCTGTTTGGCGCTGCCACCGGAAAGCGGGAGATCCTGGTCACCTTCCTCGCCCTCCTGGAGATGATTCGTTTGAGGATCCTGCGTGTCTACCAGGCCGATCCCTGGGGGGATCTGTCCCTGAGCCTGCACTGGCTGGGGGAGGAGGAGGACCTCCCCTTCCCAGAAACCGGATTGGGAAGGCCATCCCCGTGATTCGCAACCCGGCTGAGCTTGGGGCGGGAGCCGCAGACGCCTTGTCCAGCGCCATGGTGGAGGCCGAGGTGGTGGTCTTCGAGCCCCCTCCTCCCTCTCCCGAGGAGGAACACCTGGCCCGCCTCCAGGCAGAGTTGGAAGGCTCGGGGAGGGGGCGAGACGTGCTGGGGGAAGAAGAGAGCCACGAGGTTCCCGTCCTTCCCCTGGCGGAATTGAACGAGCCCCTGAGGGTGAGGCAGGTGCTGGAGGCCCTCCTCCTGGTAGCGGAACGCCCCCTCCCAGCGGCGGATCTGGCCCGGGCGCTGGGGCGCGACGATCTGGACGGGGCCCGGGTTCGCGTCATTCTCGAAGAGTTGGAAGCCGAATACCGCCAGCGAGGATCGGGAGTGATCATCGTAGAGGTAGGGGGTGGATTCCAGCTTCGCACAGCTCGGGAGGCTTCACCCTGGATTCGCGCCTTTACTGGAAAGAGACCGGTTCGCCTCTCTCGGCCCGCCCTGGAGGTGTTGTCCATCATCGCCTACCGGCAGCCCTGCACTCGGGGAGACGTGGAAGCGATTCGTGGTGTGGACTCGGGCGCGGTGGTGAAGAGCCTCCTGGAAAGGGGGCTGGTGCGGATCATCGGAAGAAAGGAAGAACCGGGAAGGCCCATGACCTATGGAACCTCCAGGCTCTTTCTTCAGGTCTTCGGGCTGAGAAATCTGGCGGATCTCCCCTCCCTTCGGGAATTCGCTGACCTCGGGCCCCGCGAGGAATGGGAGGGACAAAGTGTTTTGGAAGCGCCGGCTTTGCCAGGCGGTGCCAGGGAATGAAGACCATGGGTGAACCGATTCGGCTCAACAAACTCATCGCCTCCAAGGGGATTGCTTCCCGGCGGGAAGCGGATCGTCTCATTCAAGAGGGGGACGTCACCGTCAACGGCAAGCTGATCACCGAGCCGGGGACTCGGGTCGATGCCGACGATGTTCACATCAAGGTGAAGGGGCGCCTCCTCCCCCGGGGCGCTCCACCTCCCACCTACCTGCTCCTCAACAAACCCGTGGGAGTGGTCACCACCGATGACGATCCCGAAGGAAGGGTGACGGTCCAAAGCCTCCTCCAGGACGTGCCCACCCGGGTGGAGCCCGTCGGAAGGCTGGATTTCCACACCGAGGGGTTGCTGCTCCTCACCAACGATGGGGACCTGGCCTTTCGCCTCACCCATCCCCGCTTTCAGGTACCCAAAACATATCTGGTAAAAGTCACCGGGGTTTTTACCGACAAAAAAATCGGGGCCTTGGAAAGAGGAATTCCCCTCCCCGATGGCCGCACAGCCCCGGCCCAGACCCAGGTGGTGGAAGCGAGGGAAAAGAATACCTGGGTTCAGGTCACCATCCATGAGGGGCGCAACCGGTTGGTGCGACGGATGATGGAGTTTCTGGGCCACAAGGTGCTGAAGTTGAAGAGGGTCGCCTTTGCAGGGTTGACCACGGCCGGAGTGGAACCGGGGAGGTGGCGAATGCTCACCGAAGCGGAAGTGTCCCGGTTGAAGTCCATTGCCCGAGGGGAGATCTCGGCGGAGGCCCCCCGCTTCGATCCCTTCCCCAAGGGCTCCTCCCCCTCACCGCATCCCCTCCCCTCCCCTCCCCTGGCCAGGCCGCCGGTGCGAGGCCGAGCCACCACCCGCCCTCCCGAGGGGGAAGCACGACCCCGCAAGCCGACCTCAGGGCCACGCCCCGGACCCCGATCCGTGGAAGGACCGGTGCGCCCTCCCAAGAAGACCGCTCACGCCGAGGAGGCCCCTCCTCGCCGGCGCGTCAAGAGGGGGACTGGGGAGGGGCATTGATGCAGAGACAGGGTTCCTGGGCCATGGAGAGGATCACACGAAATGCTGCTGCACGGCCGGATCGCGGCGTCGCGG
>CAYRTW010000224.1:0-9663 GCA_964426935.1 uncultured Rickettsiales bacterium | reverse complement strand
GACACCCGGTGGGGCCCAAAATCCTTCTCGTAGATGCGGATCTCGTCCTTCAGACGGGTGATGTAGGGCACATCGATCTTGATGGTCCGATCCCGGAGCGCCTCCATGAACTCGTTGTTCTGGAGCTTCTTGTATTCGGGCTCGTTGGTGTGACCGAGAATCACCTCATCGATGTCGCATTGAGCGAACTTCTTGGGCTTGATCTTGTGCTCTTGGGAGGCGGTAAGGAGATCGTAGAGGAAAGCCACATCCAGCTTCAACACCTCGATGAACTCCACGATGCCCCGGTTGGCGATGTTGAACTCCCCATCGAAGTTGAAGGCCCGGGGGTCGGAGTCGGAGCCGTATTCGGCGATCTTGCGGTAGTTGATGTCCCCGGTCAGCTCGGTGGAATCCTGGTTCTTCTCATCTTTCGGCTGGAAGGTGCCGATGCCCACCCGATCTTTCTCTGACAGGATCAGGCGCCGCACCCGGACGTTCTCGATCATCCGGGTCCAGTCCCCATCGCTGCGCCGCATCCACTCCCGATACATCATCCGGCTGACCGGATTCAGCTCCCCTTCAATGCGGATGCGGAATCCGTCGGAAGACAGCTCCTTGGCGACCTGGGCGCGGAACTCCTGGGGGACCAGCTTCAGGGGCTCTTCGTGCATGGGGCAGGGTACCCATTCGGGGCCGTCCTCATCGATGTTCTTCCAGTCGTAGGTGTAGAGGGCCCCCGCCTCGGCGCGGGAGTAGGCCTCCAACCCCTTCTTGAGCAGGCGAGCGATGGTGCTCTTGGAGGATCCCACCGGGCCGTGGAGGAGCAGGACCCTTCGATCGGTGCCATATCCCTGGGCGGCGGACTTGAAGGCGGAGACCAGCCGCTGCAGATGCACGTCGATGCCAAACACCGCGTCCCTGCCCTCTTCCATGGGATCGTCGAAGAAGCTGTAGCGGGTGATGCGCTTCTTGAACTCCTGGTATTCGGTGGTTCCGTGGGACATGATCATGTCGTGGACGCGCTGAAAGGCGTTCCGAGTGACTTTAGGATCCTTCCGGACCCGATCCAGGTATTCGGGCAGGGAGCCCGTCCAGTGGAGCTTCTGGAACTCGGAGACGTCCTGGAGATTCTGGATCATGGAGAGGATGGCGGCGGAAGCGGTCATGGGAACCTCCCGACTCGAACCCCGCACGACGGCGGAGCCACGAGGGATGAACGAATGGGAGAGGGGCCTGGATACGGAATGAACACGATTCCATGGAAGAAAATTTCGTCAGGGACGGAACGAATGACAATCAGAGGAGATGAGACGAGGAGGGAGAAGGGGGTATTCAGTTGCCACAGAGCGGCGAGTCGGAATCGGAGAGGGCCGAACCCTCAGGGGGAGTCTCCTTCTTCCCAAACAGGAAGGATGTACTCATTGCATCGCACGAAGTGAGGTCAGCGTGACATGGGCGGTCCCACTGCGCCGCTGACGGTCTATAAATGCACACGATGTCATGCCAGCGCTAGAAAAATCTGAATTCCGGGCCGGATTGTGCCCGCCGCCTCCCTTCATCCGGGGAGTCCGGACGCGACGAGGCAAAGGGTTTCCTGCCTGGGCATCCTGAGGTAGATTCGCCCCATCTTGACCCCTTGAGGCCTCCCGCCCCACGGACGCCCCCGGTGCAGCATGCCCCCTCTGATGCCTCGCCTTTCCGTCCTTCTTGTTCTTCCTCTGAGCCTGCTCCTGCCAGCCTCTTCCCATGCGGCAGGCACCTGCACGGATCTTCCCACCAAGGTGGCCCTGGTGCAGGACGACGCCCCCTGGGGTACCACCGCCAACCAGGACATCCTGTCGGACCTGGGCATCCCCTACACCAGCTACACCCGCAGCACCTTCATCTCGGCGGACATCACCACCTTTGAGAAGGTGATCATTTCCTCGGACCAGGACGACACCTTCTACTCCTACCTGGACGACATCAGCGACAAACTGGACACCTGGCTCGCCGGGGGATGCTGCCGGGTGGTGCAGTTCAATGGGGCTGACGGAGGCACCAACGGCGGGAACTACACCACCGGGCCCTTGGGATTGATTCACGAGTTTGACAGTGGCACTTACGATGGGGAAGCCAATGTGGAGGTGGTGGATACCGGCAACCGGATGTTCAACAACCCCCTCTACGTCGATTTTGATGACCTGGGAGGCTACAACTACGTTGCCCACGGGTGGTTCACCGCCTGGCCAGGGGGGACCCAGAAAATCCTGCTGGGATATGCCAACCCGGACCCGGTGCTCCTGGAGTACCCCATCAACCTGGAGAATCCCACTGGGGATGGGTGGGTGATCGCCACCACCATGACCTGGGAGTTTGCCTATGAGGAGGGGTACCATTCCCTCCTCTACAACGCCATCGCCGCCATGCGCCCCGAGGACCAGACCTGCGGCGGGGGCGCCGGAACCGACAGCGATCACGATGGCTGGACCGTTGGAGAAGGGGACTGCGACGACGCTCATGCCACCGTCTACCCGGGAGCCGATGAGGCCTGCGACAGTTACTCCGACAACGATTGCGACGGTCTCACCGACGACAACCAGTCCGACGAAGATGGCGACGGCTTTACTCCCTGCGAAAACGACTGCGACGACGAGGACGACGACGCCCACCCCGGGGCCGCTGACGTGTGCGACGAGGTGCTGGACAACGACTGCAACAGCGTCACCGACTCCAACGAGAGGGACAACGATGGGGACGGATTCGCCGATTGCGAAGGGGACTGCGACGACACCGACTTCGGGGTGGCTCCCGGGGCCGACGAGGACTGCGACGATGGGGAGGACGACGACTGCGACGGCGATGTGGACGAGGAGGACCCGGACTGCTCCTCGGGGGATGACGACGCCACGCCCCCCGACGATGACGATGCCACTTCGGATGACGATGCCACTTCGGACGACGATGACGCCACTTCGGATGACGATGCCACTTCGGACGACGATGACGCCACAGCCGATGACGATGACGCCACCTCCGGCGACGATGATGATGACAACAGTGGCGACGACGACGACAACAGCGATGATGACTACGATTATTCCCCCACCGACAACTCCCGTAGGTGTGGATGCACCCAGGAGGGGGAGAGCCCCGAGGGAAACATGGCCCTGGCAGGGCTTCTCTTGGGAGTCCTCTGGCGAATTCGCCGCCGTCTGATTTGATGTCCTTCGATTGTTCAAGGAAAATAAATGGTTTTTGATGAGTCTCCCCTGAAGGATGCCTACCGGATTGCGGTGTGGTACGGCCTCCGTCACGGGGTTCGGGCTCTTCCCCCCGGTCGGGAGTTCTCCCTGTATCGGCGCATGGGGGACCTGGCCTTCCTGCTGCCCACCTCCACCCGTGCCAAGGCCATCGAGCACATCGGCCTGGTGGTGAAGAACGAGACCGAGGCGCGAAAGGTGGCCCGGGAGGCCTTCGGCACCCACTTCGTGGAGAAATACCTGAACTTCACCTTCCCCCGCATCGTGGATGACAACCGCCGAAGCTACGTGGTCGTGGAGGGGATCGAACACCTGGAAGAGGCCACCCGGGGAGGGCGCGGCGCCGTGCTGGCCCATCCCCACATGGGAGCCGCCCAGCTTCCCCACTTTGAGCTGGCGGCCCGGGGCTACCGGATGATGCAGATTGGAGGAGGGGCACCGGCTCTGGAGCTCTCCCCGGTGGGCAAGAGGGCTCAGGCCATTCGTGCGGAAATGGAAGAACACATGCCCGCCCGGGTGATCAGCGGAAAATCTTTTCTCCGCCCGGTGTTGCGCCACCTGAAGGAGGGAGGAGTTCTGCTCACCGCCATCGACGGCACCGGCGGGGGCGAGGAGATGGGGAGAAGGGTGGAGAGAGCGGTGGCGGGACTGAAGATGCGGGTGCCGGTGGGAGCGGCCTTTCTGGCCAGCCGCTCGGGAGCCGCCCTTCTTCCCTTGGTGACGGTGAGAAATGGAAAGGAACCCGGATTTCGTTCCTTCATCGGCCCTCCCATCGACCTTCCCAAGGACAAGGATCGGGCGGTGGAGGTGGGCACCGATGCCCTGGCGGCCTTCCTGGGGGAATGTCTACAAAAATACCCAGGGGAATGGCATTTCTGGGATCATCTGGTGCCGGGGGAGCTGTTGGCGGGGGAGGGGTGAACACGGGTTCCGAGTGCGGGTTTGAGTCCTTTTGGTTGGGTGACTACTGGACCTGACCCTTGAACGCTTTCCCACTTTTTCATGAACCTCGCCAAGGCGCCAAGGAGCCAGGCGCGCAGAGGGGGGACCCTTGGGATATGGGCATGAGGCTGCCACCAGGAACCGGGAAAGACCGGTTTTCGTAACCACCGACCCCTCACCCCTCCTCCCGCAGCCGGTACCCCACTCCGGGCTCGGTGAGGATCAGGCGGGGACGGGCGGCGTTTTCCTCCACCTTGCGCCGCAGCTCCGCCAGGTGAACCCTCAGGGTGTGGGTCTGGTGGGCGTGGCCGGGCCCCCACACCTGGGTCAGGATCTGGCGATGAGTCAGAACCTTTCCCGCGTGATTTACCAGATAATTCAATAGTTTGTATTCAATCGGGGTGAGGTGGATCACCGCATCACCCAGGCGCACCTCTCGGCGAATTCGATCCAAAGTCAGCCCCCCGAAGCGTAGCACCTCCTCCTGAGGACCCCCCTGCTCCGAGGCGGCGTGGCGCAGCGCGACCCGGATGCGGGCCAGCAGCTCCAGGACCCCGAAGGGTTTGGTCAGGTAGTCGTCGGCGCCGGCATCCAGGGCCCCCACCTTGTCCTCCTCCCTCCCCCGCGCGGAGAGAACGACGATGGGCACCCGGCTCCATTCCCGAATCTGCCGGGTCAGCGCGATCCCATCCACGTCGGGGAGCCCCAGGTCCAGAAGCACTACCTCGGGGTGGTGACTGGTCAACAGCAACAGCCCCTCCCTCCCAGTTCCAGCCTCCAGAAGGGAGTATCCGTGCAGGGAAAGGGAGGTCTTGAGAAAGCGCCGCATGGGGGGCTCGTCTTCAATGACCAGAACCAAGGGCCCGGGTGGATTCATGGCTGGACCTCCGGCTCGGAGGGGTGCTGAGGCCCTTCTCCCTGAGGAAGGTGAAGGACGAAACGGGCCCCGCCCCCTGGGGCATTTTCCGCCCCCAGGGTTCCCCCGTGGGCCTCCACGATTCCCTTGCAGATGGCCAATCCCAGCCCGATGCCTCCTGGCGGTGCTCCAGGCCCTCGGTAGAATTTCTCCCAAACCCGTGCCTCCTCCCCCGGGGGCAGGCCGGGGCCCCAATCTCGAACCTCCATTTCCATTCCCCCCTCCACGGCTCGAGCCTCCACCGTTATTCTGGTTCCCTCTCCAGTGTGCCGAGCCGCGTTTTCCAAAAGATTGATCAGCACCTGTTCCCACAGCACCGGATCCACCCACAGCAGGAGGTTCGAATTCTCCAGGGAAATATTCACCGGGTGGTCCTTCAACAGGGATTCCACCCGACTCAACGCCGAGCCCACCACCTCCTCCACGGGAATCCACTCTCTCTTCAGGCGGAGGGCTCCCGACTCCAGACGGGTCATGTGGAGAAGATTTCCCACCAGCCTTTCCATGCGCTCTGCCTCCTCACAGATGGCGGCCAGAAGCTCTTCTCTTTCCCCCTCGGGTAGAGAGGTGGGAGTATCTCGGAGGGTGGTGGCGGCACCGGTGATGGTGGCAAGAGGGGTCCGGAGATCGTGGGAAACCGCGCTCAACAGGGAACTTCTCATCTCTTCAGTGCGGGCCCGCATCGCCTGGATCCGGGATTCCCTCCCCAAACGGGCCCTCTCCAAAGCCAGGGCCCCCTGTCGGAGGAAGGTCTCCAGGAAGGTGCGGGTTTCCAGGTCCATTTTCTCCTCTCCCCGATAGCGAAGAACCAAGGCCCCCAAGGTTTCCGCCCCCTGTCGGATGGGGAAACAGGTCACCGTGGCTCCAGGAAGAGTGTCGGTTCCCCGGCCGGCCGGCTGGCCATGTTGGAGAACCCACCGCACCACGCCCCCCTCCTGGGGGTCGGTGAAGGAGGGCTCCCCCTCTTCAAGAACCTGCCCGGTCTCCTTCGCCAACGCCACTGTCGCGTCCCCGCCGAACACCTCCCTGGCGTGACGAGCCAGCACCGCCGCCACCTGCTGTTCCTCCCCAGCGTCCCCCAGCTCCCGGCTCAAGGCAAACAGGACCCCCGTTCGCCCTTCCCTCTGGCGGGCCTTTTTCTCCTGGCCTTTCAACCGCAGGGCCAGCCCCGACAGCACCATTCCAATGCCAAACATCATCACAAAGGTGAGGCCGTGACGCACGTCGGAGACGGCAAAGGTGAACCTGGGAGGAACAAAAAAGAAATCATAGGCAGCCACCGAAAGGGCCGACGCCAGCAGGGACGGGCGTCTTCCCCATCGCACCGCCACCACCGAAATGACCAGCAGATAAATCATGGCCAGATCGGGAAGATCCAGGTAGCGCCCGGGAAGCCAGGCAAGGCCGGTCGCCAAGCCCACCAGGAGGGTAGACCAGGCAAACCCTGCCAGGGTCTCCGGGGGGGATCCTCCTTCATCCATCGCCCCTCTCTCGCCGACCCACGCCCCATCTCCTGCGCCGTCTCCGGAAAGAACGTGGACCTCGATGCCGCCGCTTCCCCGCACCAAGGCATCCAGAAGGGAGCCTCTCAGCCAGTCCTTCCACCGGGAATGGGTGGGTTTTCCCACCAGGATGCGGGTGACGTGATGCTTGCGGGCGTGGGCGAGGAGGGATTCGGCCACTCCTGGGCCGGGCAGGGTCACCGATTCCCCTCCCATGGACTCGGCCAGGCGCAGGTGGGCTTCCAGTCGGAGCCGGTCCGCTTCGGGAAAGGGAGAGGTGGGCGAGGGCTCCACGTAGGCCGCCATCCAGGGAGCCCGCAGTCCCGCCGCCAGGCGCCGTGCCGCCCGAATCAATCGATCTGAGCCGGGAGAGGGTCCCACACACACCAGGATGCGCTCCCCAGTTCCGACCGCACTGCCGTCGGGGTGGGATTCTTGAAAGGCCTGGACATCCGCCCCCGCCCGATCCGCCGTTCTCCGCAAGGCCAGCTCCCGCAAGGCCAGGAGATTTCCCCGTTGGAAGAAGTGGTCCGCTGCCCGCCGTGCCTGCTCGGGGAGATACACCTTGCCTTCCCGAAGCCGCTGGAGGAGGGCGTCGGGGGGAAGATCCACCAGCTCCACTTCATCGGCTCGGTCTAGAATTGCGTCAGGGACGGTTTCTCTTACCCGAACATGAGTGATCTGCTGAATCACGTCGTTGAGGCTCTCCAGGTGCTGGACGTTCAGGGTGGTGTACACGTTCACCCCCGCATCCAGCAGCTCCATCACGTCCTGCCAGCGACGGGGATGGCGGGAGCCGGGGGCGTTCTGATGGGCCAGTTCGTCCAGCAGCAGGAGGCCGGGGCGGCGAGCCAGGGCCCCGTCCAGATCGAACTCTTCCAACGTCTTGCCCCGGTGGATCCTCTTTTCGCGGGGAAGGATGGGCAGCCCCAAGAGGAGAGAGGCGGTGTCATAGCGCCCGTGGGTTTCCACCACGCCCACCAGCACGTCCACTCCCTCATCGGTCAAATCCCGAGCCGCCTGGAGCATCCGCCAGGTCTTGCCCACTCCCGGGGCAAACCCGAAAAACACCTTGAGATGCGCCCGGTTGGCCTTCTGTTCCTCCTGGCGCAGCCGCAGAACCAGGGAGTCGGGATCGGGACGAGAGGGGGGAGTGTTCATGGGGGAGGAAGGGTCATCGGGAGGAGGAAGGGTCCATGGTGTCCAGGGCCAGATTGAGGGTCAACACCCGGACCCGTGCCTCCCCCAGGATGCCAGAGGAAGGACCTTCGGTGTGCTCTTTCACCAGACCCTGAATCGTCGCCACCGGAACTCCCCGGACCCGGGCGATTCGCGGAGCCTGCCAGGAAGCGGCGGCGGGAGTGATGTGGGGATCGAGGCCACTGCCCGAAGCGGTCACCAGGTCCGAAGGGATGGGCCCCGTCATCCCGGGGTTTCCCGCCCGCAATGCCGCCACTCGGACCGCCACAGCCTCCTTCAGGGCGGGGTTCAACGGACCCAGATTGGACCCGGACGATGCGGCAGCCTGGTAGGGAACCGGGAGCGTGGCGGAAGGGCGCCCTGTGAAATAGCGAGGATCATCAAAGGGTTGGCCAATCAATTCTGAACCGACCACCTTGCCACCCACGCGAATCAGGCTCCCCGAGGAGGCTTCGGGGAACAAGGATCGGGCGAGGCCGGTCATCAGGGCGGGATAGGCCAGGCCGGTGAGGACAGAGAGGAGAAGCCACAAGAGAATCGCCGGACGAAGGAGGGAAACCATGGAAACTCCAGGGGGAAGGGGTCGAGGCGGTGTCAGTTCACGCCCATGGAAACCAGGAGAACATCAATGGCCTTGATGCAGGGGAAGGGAAGGATCATTCCCCCCAGTCCGTAGAGGCTCAGGTTGCGACGCAGCAGCACGGCGGCCGGGGCGGGGCGCCAGGCGATTCCCCGAAGGGCCAGGGGGAGGAGGGCCACCAGGATGAGGGCGTTGAAGATCACCGCCGCCAGCACCGCAGTTTGGGGAGAATGCAACCCCATCACGTTCAGGGTTCCCAAGACGGGCCAGGTGGTGACCAGGGCTGCGGGAAGGATGGCGAAGTATTTGGCCACGTCGTTGGCGATGCTGAAGGTGGTCAACGCTCCCCGGGTCATCAGCAATTGTTTGCCGATCTCCACGATCTGAAGCAGTTTGGTGGGATTGGAATCCAGATCGACCATGTTGCCCGCTTCCTTGGCCGCCTGGGTGCCGGTGTTCATGGCCACCGCCACATCCGCTTGAGCCAGGGCGGGAGCGTCGTTGGTGCCATCCCCGGTCATGGCCACCAGATGCCCCGTGGCCTGGTACTCCCGGATCATGGCCAGCTTGGCTTCGGGAGTGGCCTCGGCCAGGAAGTCATCTACCCCCGCTTCGGCGGCGATGGCGGCGGCGGTGAGGGGGTTGTCTCCGGTGATCATGACGGTGCGGATGCCGATGCGCCGCAGCTCGGCGAACTTTTCCCGAATCCCCCCCTTCACCACGTCCCGCAACTCCACCACCCCCATGACACGGGCTCCGTCGGCCACCAGCAAGGGGGTGCTTCCCTGGCGGGCCACCTCTTCCACCATTTCCTGGATCGTCTCGGGCATCCTCCCTCCCTGGAGTCCCACGAAGCGAGCGATGGCATCGCCAGCCCCTTTGCGGATGCGCCTGGCCCCCCGGTCGACCCCGCTCATGCGGGTCTGGGCGGTGAAGGGAACAAAGGTGGTTTCTTCGCTTTCCAACACCGGAGTGGAAATGGAAAACCTCTCTCGTGCCAGCGCCAACAGGCTGCGCCCTTCGGGGGTCTCATCGGACAGAGAGGCCCAGAATGCCGCCTCTCCCAACTCCGCTTCGGTCACCCCGGGCGCGGGAAAAAAACGGGACGCCTGGCGGTTTCCCAAGGTGATGGTGCCGGTCTTGTCCAGCAGAAGCACATCCACATCCCCCGCCGCTTCCACCGCCCTTCCCGAGGTGGCGATGACCCCCGCCTGGATCAGCCGGTCCATGCCGGCGATGCCGATGGCGGAGAGCAGGCCGCCGATGGTGGTGGGAATCAGGCAGACCAGCAGAGCCACC
>CAYRTW010000223.1:0-9745 GCA_964426935.1 uncultured Rickettsiales bacterium | reverse complement strand
TTCACTCCTACGCAGAATCGTTGGAAAAGAAGCCCGGGCCCGGATGGGCTTCTGGCGATTCGTCCCTTGAAAAACCCATCCATCGGCAGGGAGAAATGCCGGAGATGCGCTCCTAAGGGGAAGGGCTCAGGAGGAGAGAGGAGGGGCTCGGGGGGATCTGGAGGTGCCGGCCATCTCCCGGGGAGGGGGGAGGTCCCATCGGCACGCGAGGGAGGAGGGGAGGTGCTCCCTCCCCATCCGAGGGAGGAGGCTTGAGCTCAGGTCGGCGGGAGGCAGGGAGGCGAGAGGGGTGGAAGCCCATCCGAGGGGAAGGGGGGGATCTTCCACCGCCATGAGGTCATCGCAACAGCCTCCTCCCGCCTCGGGATGGGAAGAAGGTCCCTGTTAGCGCATGGAGTTTCGTCTGGTCCAGGCGGGGATCGGGCCCTTCGCTCAAGTACACCGGGAACGGACGACGCACCCCAGAATCGGACACGGCCACACTCCCAGGGGCGGCACCCAAGGCCGCCATCGGCCCGGTACCCACCGAGCCGCCGGCAGCATGAACCTCCTTCACCCGAAAGAACAGGCGTTCAGAAAAAGTCAAGGGTGATTTGATGCAATGGCCCTGAAGGGGGTCCGCCCCACCCTGGCGAATCCCCTCATGTGGTGTACCCTGCCTTCCTCACGGGATCCCCATGCCTCCCTCGACGCCTCCCCCTTCCCTCGCGGTCCCCGACTCCATCCCTCTCGGCGCGGCAGCCAGGGTGTGGGCGCGCATCGGCCTCCTCAGCTTCGGAGGCCCGGCCGCCCAGGTGGCGCTGATGCACCAGGAGTTGGTGGAGAAGAGAAAATGGGTGGACGAAGCCCGTTTTCTCCACGCCCTCAACTACTGCATGTTGCTCCCTGGGCCCGAGGCCCAGCAGCTCGCCACCTACATCGGTTGGCTGATGCACAAGACCCGAGGAGGTCTCCTGGCAGGCACCCTCTTCGTGCTCCCCGGCACCCTGGTCCTCCTCTCTCTCAGCGTCGTGTATGCCGGGTTTCGGGAGCTCCCCGCGGTGGCGGCGGCGTTCTTTGGACTCAAGGCTGCCGTCCTGGCGGTGGTGGTGGAGGCCGTGCTTCGCATCGGTCGAAGAGCCCTCAAGAGCCGGGTCCTGGTCGGTCTCGCCGTGGCAGCCTTCGTGGCCATCTTCTTCTTCACCGTTTCCTTCCCCCTGATCATCCTCGCTGCCTCCTTGTTGGGGTGGATGGGGGGGCGCCTCCTTCCCCTCTCTTTTCCCCTTCCCCCTCCTCCCCAGCCGGGAGCGGCCCCTTCCGTCATCGAGGGGATGGCCTCTCGGGGAGAGCTGGCCCACACCCAACCCTCCTGGAGTCGAGCTTTCGGAGTGGTCGTGGTGTGCGGGATTTTGTGGGTGACCCCCCTCCTGGTGCTGGTCCAGGTCTTCGGTAGGGATTCGGTCTACGTGGCCGAAGGGGTGTTCTTTTCCAAGGCGGCGGTGGTGACTTTTGGAGGGGCCTACGCGGTGCTGGCCTACATCGCTCAACAGGCGGTGGATGTGTATGGGTGGCTGCGACCGGGGGAGATGCTGGATGGCCTGGGGCTGGCCGAGACCACGCCAGGGCCCCTCATCCTGGTGGTGCAGTTCGTAGCCTTCCTGGGGGCGTTTCGGGAGCCCGGCACCCTTCCTCCCCTTCTGGCGGGGGTCCTGGGGTCTCTGGTGACGGTGTGGGTCACCTTCGTCCCCTGTTTCCTGTGGATCTTCCTGGGGGCCCCCTGGATCGAGGCCCTGAGGGGGAACCGGGCCCTTCACACCGCCCTTTCGGGGATCACCGCGGCGGTGGTGGGGGTGGTGCTCAACCTGTCCCTGTGGTTCGCCCTCCATGTGGTGTTTGCGGTGGTTGAAGAGAGACGCTACGGACCCCTTCGCGTGTTGATCCCCGATGTTTCCAGCGTGGATGAGGCGGCGACGGTCCTGGCCTTGGGGGCCATGGTGGCGATGTTCCGATTCCACTGGCCCCTGGCGCGCACCCTGCTGGTCAGTGCCGTTCTCGGTTGCGCCTGGAAGTTCTGGGGGTGATGTGGCTTGATGGGCACGGGAGAGTCACCCCATGAACCTTCGAACGCCCCTCTTCCTCGGTCTCCTGCTGAGCTTCCTGTGGATCCCCGGTCCCCCCGGGTGGGCTCGGGCCGGCGAGCCCCCTCTCCCCTCGGAAGAGGCCGTCCCTCCCCCGTCTTCGTCTTCCGAGGGCCCTCCTGACCAGCCTCCTCCCTGGATGTGGCTCCGGGAGCAACTGGTGGTGGGAGGATGGCCGACCCTGGTGCAGAGCGAGACCCGCCTCCAGGGGAGGATGGCGCTGAAGCGTTCCTCGTCCCTCCTGTTTCGCAATACCTACGCCGGCGCCGGGGGGGTCCTGGCGGTTTCTCCCGCCTATCTAAGGGTGGGGCCCCGCCTGTCCATCCAGCCCCTGGATGTGTTTGAGCTGGAGGTGCAAGGCGACTGGTCCCTGTGTTTCCCCATGAGCTCGGGGCTCCTTCCCTACGACACCCTCTCCGGCAAGCTCAACGCCCAGAGGGAGGCCCGGGAGGACGAAGCTCCCCTCGGCCAGATGTGGAGCTTCACCGTCTCCCCCACGGTGAGGCTCAAGGGGGGACCGGTGGTTGTGCTGGCCAACCTCCAGGTGACCTGGGTGCAGGTGGTGGATCCGGATGAGGACCGCTCCACCTACGTCTACGATGTCTCCCGGGATCTCATCATCGAGAGGAAGGAGATGATTCTCCAGCAGCAATACGCCCTGCTGGGGGAGCTCCTGCCGGGAGGAGACCGGGTCCTGTTGCGGGCTGGCGCGGTGCTGAGGCATCGAGTGGCCGTGGGGTCAGGGGACCTGAGCCTGGTGATTGGCGCCATGGTGATGATGAAGCCCCGCCCCCTTCCGGCCTGGCCCACCTTCATTCTCCAGATCCTGCCCTACGTGAGGGAGGCGGATCGGGTGGGGACCTTTCCCCAGATCCTGGGGGTGGCCCAGTGGGAGATCTCCCGGGATCGGGGCGGGAAGGTCCGTTAGTCCGGCCCTACCAGCCCTCTCCCCACAGCAGGTAGGCGATTCCCGACAGGTCTCCCATCTCGTCCGCCCAGGTGGCTCCCACCAGAAGGTCGGCATATCCGTCACCGTTGATGTCGGCCCCCGCCAGGGAGGCGCCAGCACGGTCGTCCTCCATGCTGCCATGAAGCACTCGCATGGCGGGATCCGCCCCGGCATCGGCAAGATAGGTCAGCCCGGGGGAGAGCTTGGGACTGGCCACATAGAGCAATCCGCTCTCGACGCCCAGGGGATCCACCGCTTCCGGGGCTCCCAATCCGATCTCTGGATAACCGTCTCCGTCCACGTCTCCGACAGACGCCACCTGGGCGCCGGCCTTGTCGGATTCCTCAGCCCCCACATACCGAGCCCAGGCGCTGGAAGGGGGGAGGGAGCCCGTCCTTCCGTAAGACCCCAGAAACAGGTAGGCCGCCCCGGTGTCGGGGGCGCCGATATCGCTGGAGGGGGCCCCCACCAGAAAGTCGTCGTAGCCATCGCCGTTGGCGTCGGGGAGAAGGGCCACACTCCTTCCCAGGTTGTCGCCCGCAGCAATGCCCTCGACGATCACGTCGGCCTCGTCCACCTGCCGGGTTCCATCCACCGGACCGTAAAAGATAAAGGCCCTGCCGGAGTCGGTACCCTCTCCGTCGGCACGGGGAGACCCGGCCAGCACATCCAGGTCACCGTCCCCATTGATATCCAGGCCCCCTGAAATCGAAAAACCAAATGTATCCGTAGAGTTGGCTCCGTAGATGCGGGCCACCGCCAGGTTGGCGACGTTTCGCACCCCCGAATAGGAGCCGAGAACCAGGAAGGCCGACCCCGAGGTGGGGCCGTTCTCTTCGTCGTCGGGAGCCCCCAGCCACAGGTCGTCCTGGCCATCAAAATCCACGTCGCCAGCGGTGGAAAGGGCGGCTCCCAGGCGGTCTGAAGAATCGGGACCCTGCCACCGGGCATAGGCCGAGCTCAGGTTCACCGTGCCCTGGGCCAGCCCAGAGACCACATACACCGCCCCTGAATTGGCACCGTTTCCATCGTGATAGGGGGCTCCCACCAGGAGATCGGGAAAGTCATCCCCGTTCACGTCCCCCGCTGCGGCCACGGCCGTTCCCGCTTGATCTCCGGCGTTCTGCCCCAGAAGAACAGCGAAGGCGGCGGTGATGTCCAGATCGTTTCCCTCCAAGGGGCCACGAAAAATGAAGGCCGCCCCTGAGCTGGCCCCCGCTCCACCATCGTATCCGGGCACCCCCAGGGCAAAGTCCTGGTAGCCGTCCTTGTTCAAGTCCCCCAGGGCGGCCACGGCAAACCCCACCTGCTGGCCGGCGGCGGTGGCATGAAAGAGCACGTCAGCATCGGCAAGAAGACCTTCTCCGGTGGGCAGGCACTCGCCGGCGGTGCCATCGCAATCATTGTCCAGCCCATCCAGGCACACCTCCTCAAGGCCGGGGTGGGCCAGGGAGGTGGAGTCATCGCAGTCGGTGTCATCGGCGATGTATCCCGAGGGCGCGTAACAAAGGTAGACTTGATCCAGCTCGGTCCCGTAGCCGTCTTCGTCCAAGTCTCTGGACCACAAGGTTTTTTCCAGATCCTGATCCTCTTCCCCCGAGCAATCGTTGTCGATTCCGTCGCAGAGTTCGATCCCATCGGGAGAGGTCTGGCCGTCCCCGTCATCGCAGTCGGTGTGGTCCTCCACCCACCCCGGCGGTGGGCCATCGCAGGTGTCCGTTCCCATCCGTGGATCGGCATCGCCATATCCATCCATGTCGACATCGGGGTACCAGGTGAGGAAGGAGAGGCCCTGATCGGCCAGGCCGTCGCAGTCCTGATCTACGCCATCACACACCTCAGGCTCTTCTGGGGAGACCTCTGAGTCCAGATCGTCGCAATCGGTGTAGGTGGTGACCTGACCTGGGTGGGGACCATCGCAGAGCACCACCGGGGCCACCCCTTGCTGACCCCATCCATCGCCGTCGGCGTCAGGGAAAAAGAAGGTGAAGGGAAGCCCGTCATCCAAGGCCCCGTCGCAGTCCTCGTCCTTCTCGTTGCAGACCTCCGCCGCCCCGGGGTGGACGCTGTCGTCCCCGTCATCGCAGTCCATCCCCTCTCCTATGGAGAAGCCGTCATCGTCCAGATCGGGATCCATCACCATCCGGCGGGTGGTCCATGAAAACGACAGGGTGCCGTCCCAGGCGCGCCCCTGCACCTTCCAGTACACTCCCGCTGACCAGTCACCTCCCTGATAGCCGTCCCAGGCCCCCTCGGGCATGGTGTAGGTGCGATAGATCTGCCAGGAGGAGCGAACCAGGTCGGCACCAAAAGTCCCCGACGGGGAGTAATACACCCGGTATTGCGCGCAGTTTCCTGTCCACCGTAACGGAGGGCTCTGGGACTGGGTGCTGTTCTGGGCGGGACTGGTGAGGGCGATGGTGCAGGAGGTGGCCCAGGCGTTCTGGGAAAACCCCGCGCTTCCCAGGAGGCTTCCCAGGAGGACCAGAGGGGGAAGAGAGGACAAAAGGCGAGGGCTGAGAAGGAGTCCCATGATTCTCCTACGGCGGTAGAAGGCAGGAAGGGCGCCCCTCCCCGCCTACGAATAGCCCAGCCGACGGCGGAAAGGAAGGAGTTCTCCTTTTAGGGCCTTGCCCATCGCCAACTACTCCGTGACGGCGAACCGCAGATAATCCATCACCGTGGGCTCCACCGGGGTGTGGTTGTTCTCAGCCAGGTACAAGGTGATCAGGTGATCCCCCGGGGTGAGTCCGGCGAAGGGAATGGCGGGGTCCACCGTGGAGCCCAGGTAGGAGTCATCCAGGTAGATATGAACGTGGCCGCGCCCGGGGACGTTGGGGCCCCCCACCGCCTCTCCGTCCAGCACGAAATGATCCACCTCGAACACCACCGTCAAGGAGTCAGATGAGATCACCTCATCCTGATAAGCGGGGCTGGCGATGGACAGCCAGGGGCTTCCCTCGGGAACGGTGATCTCCACCTCGTCCCAGGCCCCGTCTCCCGACAATGGACTGTGATCGTTCTCCGTCAGTTCCACTCGTAACAGGTGATCGCCAGCAGTCAGCCCGGCCAGGACACCCTCTGCTTCGGCGCCGTAGTCCCAATATTCTCCGTCCACAAACCAGTGGAAGTGGCCGTGTCCGGACTCATTGGCGCCTCCCACCGCATCGGGGTCCAGGATCAGCCCGCTGACCGCCAGGGAGAAGGTCAGGGAGGAACTGGCGTTTTCGGCTCCCTCCAAGGGGGAGAGGATCTCCACATGGGGGCCCTCCACCACCGTCACCGTCACCTGGTCGGTGTAGGGAAGAGGGGAGTGGTTGTTCCCCGACAAGGTGGCGCCCAGGGTGTGGACCCCCGGAGTGAGGCCGGTGATGGTCTGAACGGTGGAGGCCGAGGCGGAGGTGTAGGCCCCATCCACGAAGAGATGCCAGTGCCCATGACCGGTCTGATTGGCCCCTCCAAAGGCGGCGGCGTCCAGCATGAAATCGGTGACCGCCACCATCACATCCACCTCGCTGCCATAGACCGTGGCCCCATCGGATGGGCTCACCAGGGTCAGGGTGGGCTGGGGAAGGAAGGTGACTTCCACCTCGTCCGAGACCCCCATCTCGGTGTGGTCGTTTTCCGCCAGCTCTACTCGCAAAGCACGAGATCCACTCGGGAATTCCCCAGTGCTGAAGGTGAAGGAGGCCTCTGATGAGAGTCCGTAATACGCCCCATCGACGTACAGATGCCAATGACCGTGGCCTTCCTCATTGGCTCCTCCCACGGCGCCCCCGTCCAGGATGAAGTTGTCCACGTCCACCACCACAGTCTGATTGCCGTAATACAGGGCCTCGCCAGGAGAGGGGGAAAGCAGGCGAATGGAGGGCTCCGCCCCCACGGTAATGGTGACCTCCGCCAGGAACTCGGTTTCGACGTGATCGTTGCCTGCCAGCACCGCCGAGAGGGTGTGGGAGCCCCCGGTGACGATCTCCACCGGCAGGCTCTCCGTGCCGGAAAATCCCTGGTAGACCCCATCCAAGTACAGGTGCCAATGGCCTTCTCCAGGGACGGGAGCCCCCCCGGCGTCATCGGGAGCGAGGATGAAGTCGGTCACCGCCACCGTCACGTCCAGGTAACCGGTGGGGACGTTGGCGCCGGGGCTGGGGCTGGTGAAGGCGATGGACGGGGGATCCCCCACCACGAAACTCCCATAGGCAGCCACTCCGGGGGACAGCTCGGTGTGATCGTTCTCCGCCAACAAAACCACCAGGGTGTGCTCTCCGGGAGCAAGGTCGGTCAGGAGAAGGGATTCTTCTGCGGTGGCACCCGCATAGGCTCCATCCACGTAGGCGTGCCAATGTCCATGCCCCGCTTCGTTGCTTCCCCCGAAGGCGGCAGCGTCCAAGGTGAAGTGGGTCACGCCGATCTCCACCAGGGTTCCCAGGAAGGAGGTGGGCTCCCCCGGCGCGGGGGAAAGGAGAGTGATGGTGGGGCTGTTCAGGATCTCGACCTCTACCACGCTGGATGCCGCCAGCTCGCTGTGGTCGTTCTCGGCAAGGATCGCCTGCAGGGAGTGGATTCCCGGGGAAAGCCCGTCCACGCTCAAAGTCGATTCGACAGAAAGTCCGTAATAGACGTCATCCACGTACAGGTGCCAATGCCCCTCACCCAACACCGGCTCCGAGCCCACCGCGTCGGTCAGGGTGAAGTCGGTGACGGCGACGGCCACCTCTACCGATCCCTGGGGAAGGGAGGCGCCATCCACTGGAGTGAGAATCTCCACCTGAGGGGCCACCATGGTGACCGAGATTTGATCGGAGGCCCCGGCGATCTCCTGGTGGTCGTTCTCGGCCAGGCGGACCTCCAGTTCGTAGGTTCCTGAAGGAACACCGGGTAGTTCAAAGGTTTCGGTGGTGGGAGCGGTGATATAGGAGCCGTTCAGGTAGACGTGATAGTGCCCCTCGCCAGGCACGTCTTCTCCTCCTTGATGCTCCTCTGAGATCACAAAGTCGGTAACGGCAACCAGACCAGAGAGGGTGGTGCTGGGGATCACCTCCCCGTCCGTTGGGGCCAAAAGGGAGATGGTGGGAGGAAGGGCGGCGGTGGTGTCGTCGTCCGCCGTGGTGTCATCATCCGCGGTGGCGTCATCGTCCGCGGTGGCGTCATCGTCCGCCGTGGAGTCATCGTCTCCGGCGGAATCGTCGTCAGAGGAGTCGTCGTCATCCCCCGAGGTACAGCCGATGAAGGGTCCCATTCCCAATGCCAGGCTCAGAAAGACCCAAAGGAGAGAAAAAAACCGAGGGAGCTTCATGGCGAGGGTTCTCCGAGAAGTGTGGCCCGGTGGGGGCAGCGGCCAGTCCACATGGTAGCCGAAAGGAGAGGGTGGAGCAGGAAAGACCTCCGCTCCTCGAACGGTTCGCTGACGAAAACGGGGAGGGGAGAGGTCGATTTCAGGGCACCCGTACCAGGACCTGCCACCCCATGGGGCTCTCCATGGGCTCGGTTCCCTGACCGGGCTGAAGGGCAAACACCGCCGACCCGTAGGGCTCCGCCAGCTCCCCGGCCCGGAACTCCCCCAGGATCCCCCCGTGGCGAGCGGTGGGGCCCTCCCCGTGGCTCTTGACCACCTGCGGAAAGGTGCTACCGCCCCGCAAGGCAGTCAGGGCCTCTCCCGCCCGGGCGCGAGCCTGCTCCTTGGTGCGGGAAACGCTGGATTCGGCACCGGCGGCTCCCTTCCACGGCACCAGGATCTGGCCCACCCGAATCTTTCCTGCCGCAGGAGGCGGGGGGGTCTCCACCACCGGGTCGACGGGAGTGTCCACCGGAGCGGTGGGGAGGGCCGTAGTCGAAGGGGGGGGCTCCGAGGTAGCGGCGGGGGTGGAATCCGCCGGCTTTTCGGCGTTGCAGGCGGCAAGCAGGCAAATCACCCCAGCCAGGGCGAGAGAGAATCGGCGAAGAGACATGGGGCTGGGCTCCAAGGAAGGGGCGGAAGGGTAGCACAGAGAGAGGGGAGGGGAGAATGCCCGCATTCCAGCGAAGGGAATGGGCAGAAAACGAAGAGACCGCAACCCATCAGAATATCTGGATCAATTCACTCTGCGCGGCAAGGAGTGAGGAGCGCTCCTCCCCCTCAACCCCGGCGTCGCCTCACACCAGAGGCCAGCAGGAGGAGGGCCAGAGGGGCCAGCAGGGAGGAACCGCCGTCCTGGGTGGCGTCGCAACCGGCGCAGGCCACCGCACGCCCATCCTCATCCAGGGACTGGGAGTCATCGTCGTCGTCCCCCGAGTTGTCGTCATCGGAGGCGTCGTCATCCCCCGAGGTGTTGTCGTCATCGTCGTCCGAAGGTGTGGCGTCGTCGTCATCGCCCCCCTCATTGGCGGCCAGCTCGGCGGTGTAGGACCAGGAGTTTCCACTGGAAGTGGAGCCTCCCATGGGGCTCACTCCCAGGTAGGCGTAGCGATTGTCGGAGCCGAACCCGGGAACGGTGACGTTCTGGGCGCCATCCTCAACCACGAAGCTCTGATAGTCATAGTGGGGGTTGGTGCCTCCTCCCCCCATGGCCACCCCGATGGCCCAGGGGCCAGCGTCCTCGTCCCCCTCGAAGTGGAGTTCCAACTGCTTGTCTCCTGACACATCATCCCCGTCAAAGATCAGGAAGTTGTGCCCCAGCTTCTGGGGACCCTGGTTGCTGCC